>CAYOGR010000018.1:0-19908 GCA_964403605.1 uncultured Chthoniobacter sp. | reverse complement strand
CAAGGAGCGTGGGCGTCCCGCCCACTCCGACCGAACCTGTGGGCGGGACGCCCACACTCCTTGAGTAAAGCCGGAACCTGCCTTCGGGGAGTTTCGCGCGCTGAGGGTTCTTCGCGATGTAGTCGAGAATGTTCGAATGGTGGCCGGGGTCGCGAACGATCCGATCCCAGTAATCCTTCTGCCAAACCTCACCGGATGTTCCGCGCGCTTTGTTAATTTCTTTGGCGCTATAACTTTTCCAGGAGTGGAGGACTTCTTCCAGCGGGTGTTTTGGGGAGAGTTGGAAGAGCACGTGGATGTGATTCGGCATCACCACGAAGGACTCCAAGAGATAACGGTCCCCATCGAAATGCCGGAGCGCGTTCGCGACGATGTCGGCGATGGCTGGCTCTTGAAGAATGCATTTACCACTCCCTTCATCCAGCCAGGCGTCGATGGATTTCGAGAATCGTTCGTGGTATTCAGCCTCGGATTCCGCAGACCAAGGTTCCGGATGCCGAGAAATCCATGCATCACGCTCCTCGCGCCAGAGGTCCAACTTCTCTTTCGGAAGACTGTCCGCGAGACGCCAGGTCACGAAAACCAGTTTTCCCTCCTGCTGCCAGTGGGGGAGTTCGAAGGTAGTGTGTTGGCGGATTTCTTGGGCGGATTCGAAATAGGTGGTGGGCGGGACGCCCACGCTCCTTGAGACGACCTCGCGGATGGGGAGGGAGAATTTCTTGGCAAATTCAAAGTCTCGCTCGTCGTGTGCGGGGACGGCCATGATCGCGCCGGTGCCGTAGCCCATGAGCACATAGTCGGCGATCCAGATGGGAATGCGCTCGCCGTTGACAGGATTGATGGCGAACGCGCCGGTGAAGACCCCGGTTTTCTCTTTGTTGAGTTCGGTGCGGTCGAGGTCGCTCTTCGAGGCGACAGCGGCGCGGTAATTTTCGACAGCTTCCTTTTGCTCGCCGGCGGTGATCGTCGAAACCAACGGATGCTCGGGAGAGAGAATCATGTAGGTCGCGCCGAAAAGCGTGTCGGGCCGGGTGGTGAAAACCTCGATCCCGGTGCCGGATTTTTCCTCGCGGAATTTCACGGACGCGCCTTCGCTGCGGCCGATCCAATTTCTCTGGAGAAGCTTGATGCCCTCGGGCCAGTCGAGGCCGTCGAGTTCTTCAATCAAACGGTCGGCGAAGGCCGTGATGCGCAGCATCCACTGGCGGAGCGGGCGGCGCTCGACGGGAAATCCTCCCACCTCGCTCTTGCCATCCACGACCTCCTCGTTCGCAAGCACGGTGCCGAGTTGCGGACACCAATTCACCGGCATCTCGGCGACATACGCGAGGCGCACCGAGTCAGGATCGGCGCCTGTGTAGCTCGAAATCGGCTCGGCTTTTTTCGAAGCGGGATTGAACCACGAATTGTAAAGCTGCAGGAAAATCCACTGCGTCCAACGGAAGTAGCCGGGGTCGGTCGTGCTGACTTCGCGGTCCCAATCGTAGCTGAAGCCGACCGCTTGGAGTTGGCGACGGAAGTTGTCGATGTTGCGGGCGGTGGTGACGCGCGGGTGCTGGCCGGTTTTGATGGCGAATTGCTCGGCGGGCAGGCCGAAGGCATCCCAGCCCATCGGGTGCAGGACATTGAAGCCCCGCATCCGGTGGAAGCGCGCGAGAATATCCGTCGCGGTGTAGCCCTCGACATGGCCGACATGGAGGCCGTCGCCGCTAGGGTAGGGGAACATGTCGAGAATGTAGAACTTCGGCTTGGTCGCGTCGAAGCCCTCGTCACCCGGGTTTTTGGCGCGGAAGGCACCGCCCTCGATCCACTGCTGTTGCCACTTGGGTTCGAACTCCGAGAAGGGAAATTGCTTGCGCTGCGTAGACATCGTAAAAAGCGCGAAGCCTATGCTGGAACCACACGCCCCTGCAAATCCATACGCGGTGCTCGTCTCGACCCGGAACGCCCACAAGCTCGTTGAGATCCGCCAAATCCTCGGCCCCTCCTTCGAGTTGCTGGATCTCTCGTGCGTGCCCGCCCTCGGCGAGGTCGAGGAGACCGGGGAGACATTCGAGGAAAATGCCGCGCTGAAAGCCCTCGCGGCGTCCGCGCATTTCGAGGGCTGGGTGCTGGCGGATGATTCGGGACTCGAGGTCGATGCGTTGGGCGGTGCGCCTGGAGTGCGCTCGGCGAGGTTTTCCGGCGAAGGGGCGACCGATGCCTCGAACCGTGCCCTGCTTTTGGAAAAACTCTCAGGCGTTCCGGGCGACCAACGCTCCGCGCGATTTCGCTGCGTGATCGCGCTGGCACGGGGCGGCGAGGTTCTTGCGCACTTCAGCGGATCGGTCGAAGGCTCGATCATCGCTGGCGAGAAAGGCTCGGGAGGATTTGGCTACGATCCATTGTTTGTGCCAGAGGGGTTCTTGGAGACTTTCGCCGAACTTGCCGCCGAAACCAAAAACCGCCTGAGCCACCGCGGGCGTGCGCTGGCGGCTTTGAAGGTTTGGCCTGGCTGGACGCGGTAGGTTTCTGCGCACTTGTCGCGGGTCCTGCCGCATCGTAAGTCTTTTTGCAGTTTATGCGCCAAGGTTCGCTTGCCCTCCTCCTCCACGCCCACCTGCCTTGGGTGAGGCATCCCGAGCATGAGGAGTTTCTTGAGGAGGACTGGCTCTTTGAAGCGATCGCCGAGTGCTACATCCCCCTGCTGAAAATCCTGCGCCGCATGGTCGCGGACAAGGTTCCCGCCAAGCTCACCTTCACTCTCACGCCCACCCTTTGCGCGATGTTGCGCGACCCGCTCCTGCAAAGCCGAGCCGAGCGTTACCTCGAGCGTGGATGCGAACTCGCGGCAATGGAAGTCGACCGCACCTCACGCGACGCGGCGCTCCAGCGCATGGCCCTCCATTACCAGGCGGCGTTCGGCGAGGCGTTGCGTTTCTACCGTGATGAAATCCACCGCGACATCGTCGGTGCTTTTGCCCAGCTCCAAAAAGACGGCATTCTTGAAATCATCACTTGCGCCGCCACGCACGGCTTCCTGCCCTTGATGGAAGTCGTGCCCGAGGCCATGCGCGCCCAAATCCTCATCGGTCGCGATTCGCACCGCGAATGTTTCGGCGTGGATCCGGCGGGAATCTGGCTGCCGGAGTGCGGTTATGTTCCACAAATCGACGCGATTTTGCAGGAGGCGAATATCCGGTGGTTTGTGGTGGATGCCCACGGCCTCATGTATGGCGAACCAAGGCCGCGCTTCGCGGTCTACTCACCGTATTTCACGCCCGCCGGGCCGGCGGTTTTTGGTCGCGACCGCGAGTCGAGCAAGCAGGTCTGGAGCGCACGAGAGGGGTATCCCGGCGATCCGGCCTATCGGGATTTCTACCGCGATATCGGCATGGATCTGCCCGAGGACTACCTCAACACCGTTCTCCCGGCCACCGGCCATCGCCGAAACACCGGCATCAAATATCACCGCATTACCGGCTCTCCCCATAAGGAAATCTACAACCGCGCCTGGGCCATGGCGGCAGCCGACCACCACGCCGGGGATTTCCTCAACGCCCGCATCGGCCAAATCGACCACCTCCGCCAAATGCTCCCCGTGGAGCCCATCGTGCTCAGCCCGTTCGACGCCGAGCTTTTTGGCCACTGGTGGTATGAGGGCCCCGAGTTTCTCGACTTCTTCCTGCGCAAGGCGGCCTATGACCAGAAGACCTTCCGCCTCACCACGCCCAGTGTCTACCTGCATGAAAATCCCACGCAGCAGATGCTCAGGCCGTCCCCCTCCAGTTGGGGAAACAAGGGCTACTCCGAAGTCTGGCTGGACCATTGCAATTCCTGGATCTACCCGCACCTCCACACGGCCGCCCGCCGCATGACCGAAGCCGCGCGCCGGCACGCCAAGACGCCTTCGGCATTTACCGACCGGACTCTGAAACAACTCGCGCGCGAACTCCTCCTGGCCCAATCGAGCGACTGGGCCTTCCTGATGAAAACCGGCACGGCGATCGATTATGCCACGCGCCGCACAAATGATCATCTCCTGCGGTTCACGCACCTTTGGGAAATGCTCGAGTCCGGCCGAAAGGATGAGGACCTGCTCGCCGCCTGCGAGGAGCGCGACAACCTCTTCCCGAATGTGAACTGGAAGCACTACCTGTGAGGCTTCTTTCGGTTTTTCTTTTTGTGCTCTCGCTCGGCCAGGCCATTGGGGCGCTGGAGCAGGACGAGTTTGTCTTTGCCGTTCCTGCGACCGGGCGGATCACACTCGGTGTCTTCGATAAAAACGGCCACCTCGTCCGGACCCTTCACGCTCTCGACGACGAGGATCAATTCCAAGCCGGCCTCAATGGCTTCATATCGCGCTGGGACGGCCTCGACGACTCCGGAAAAAAAGTCGCGCCCGGCACCTACCACATTCGCGGCTACCAGATCGGCGAGGCGACCGTCTCCGGCGAGGCGTTCCATTTCAACGACTGGATTTCCGATTCCGGCATGCCTGCCATTTCAAGGATCGAGGATTTCGAGGTTTTGGACGGAGGCGACATTTTGCTCGCCGCGAAAACCCCCGCCTCGACGCTCCTTGCCCGGGCCTCGATCAAGGACGGATCTCTGGCGCTCGAAACCAATCTCCCCGCTGATAAAACCGGCCCCGCCCGCCAAAGACTCGCCGAACTCACAGGTCAGCCACCCGAGTTTTTTTCTTCCATCGACTCCTCGGGCGAAACGATTCTCGCTGCTGGCGCCAACGGCGTCTGGGTTTCCCAAAACGGTTCCGCCCCAAGAAAAATCGAGCTTCCCGTGCAGGTGAATGCCCTCTCGCTCGGGGCTGGCGAGACCTTTTGGTTCATTGGTTCGAGTGCCGAGGCGGACCAGCCGCCGGTGGTTGGCGAAGCCGATTTTTCCGGCGAAATCCTCCGTGCTCTTCCTTACGAACCCGCGGATCCGTTACCCAAAAAAATCCGCGCCACAAAGTCGGGCTTTGTTGTTCTCGAGGAACTCCCCGGCTCGCAGAGACTCCGTTCCCTCTCGCGCGACGAGTCGGGGGAGTGGGTGGTCGATTGGGAAAAAACCATCCGGGATTCCCAACGCTTTGGATTTGCCAACGGCGAAGTCACCGCCGACGCCGGCGATGCAACGCAAATCGACTCCCTCCGTTTCCGCCTTGAGGAAAACCCCCTCACTGCGGAGCGCCAAACGATCACCATCCGGGCGGTTGCCGATTCCACCGGCTCGCGCCTTGTCACCGAGGATGGCCTGCCATTGCTCCTCGTCAGCCAACAACCCGGCATCCAGCGCGTGGTCATTCACCGCGGCAAAGCCCCCGACTCGCTGCGGCTCCTGCAAGGCAACGGGGCCGCCGTCGAGGAATACCTCATCGAAGGACTCCGCCACATCCTCCCCCTTAACGCCGGCCAAATCGAAATCCGCTGAGTGCCCGGCTGGTTCGATGTCCGTCTGGAAATTTTGGTGGCGAGGACAAGCTCTACGCCGCCATGGACTCGCTCGCGGCCACGAGCCGGTTTCTTTGAGAGCCGAGGAAAAATCGTTGAGGATTTTCGCTTGCAGGCGAATCTGTAGGCGTGGCCCGGACCACCGCCGCGATATGGATCCATCCTATTCATGAAAAGTAAAAAGCTGCTTGGATTTCTGACCATTGGCCTGTGCTTCGTCTTGATCGCGTTGTCGGCTTTCTGGGCGGGTTCGGTCTCGCAGGCGATCCCGGGCCTGAAGCGGCCGGTTCCGACCCCCGCGCCGCTCCCCCCAAGCCCGCCAATCGATCGGGTTTCCTTGGATCAGGTGGCGGAGGCGCTCGAAGTCGCCGGGTTGATGAACCCGGATTTCAAGCCCGCGATGATCCGCGTCGAAGGCGGCAGGCTGCCGAAAGGCTCGGAACTCGAAGGCACACTGGTGGATTCGTTCGAGATTGGAAAATACGAGGTCACCTGTGGCGAATGGGAGAAGGTTCAAAAATGGGCGATCCAGCCCGAAAAGGGATATGATTTGAATCCAACGGATCGCTCCTCGAATCCGCAGAATCCTGTCATCGATGTGAGCTGGTTTGATGCGTTGAAATGGTGCAACGCGCGGAGCGAGATGGAGGGCTTGACTCCCGTTTATGAAGTGGCCGGAGGCGTCTACAAAACCGGGGAAACCGTTCCCTGGGTGAACCACTCCGCCAATGGGTATCGATTGCCGACCGATGCGGAGTGGGAGTGGGCGGCCCGTGGAGGAACTGCCAGCCGGGGGTTCCTTTACAGCGGGAGCGACGAGGTGAACGAGGTCGCGTGGCACTTTGGAAGTTTTGTCGGTCAGGGAACCAAGGCGGCCGGAACCAAGGCGGAGAACGAACTTGGCCTTCACGACATGAGCGGAAATGTCTTCGAGTGGTGCTGGGACTCTCCGAGCCAGCAAATTCCGGTTCGTCGCATTCGTGGCGGTTGCTGGGCCTACCACGCCGACCAATGCGCCGTGCGCACCCGCGGCAACGCGATTCATCCCGGGGTTCGCTTGATGCTCGTCGGGTTCCGCGTCGCCCGAAACGAGGGCTGAGAATCAGACGCCCTTCGAGACCATTCCGGAGGCGACCTCCGATTCCTTGCCGCGGGCGATGAATTGCGAGAGGCCGGAGAATTCCAGCGCCGTCGCAACGGCCGGGGAGGGGTTGAAAAGGAGCGCGCGACCGCCGTGCGCCGAGGCGGTCTTGATGGCTTGGAGAAGCATTCGGATTCCGAGGGAAACCACGAGGTCGGTCGCGGAGAGGTCGAGCAACAGAAGTGGTCGATAGCCTTCGCAGAGTTTCAGCACATCCTTCTCCACGGCCTGGGTGCCGCGGAGGTCGAGGTTCCCGGCGAGTTGCAGGACTTTGACCCCGCCGTCGAGTTCGCGAGCCTCGAGTTGCGCGCCCTCGGCGTGGGTGGAGAGATTGATTAGATGGAAGCCCCCTTTGTGGTGCTCCTGCAGGGTGAGGAGTTTTTCGAGGACCCGGATGCCGTCGGCGTTCACATGCCGGAGCGCGGTGATGTCGAGAACCAGATGCGGGGGTTCGGACTGCAAGACGGGTTGGAGCTCCTCGATCAATTGGGTGGCTCCGCCACGGTCGAGGAGGCCCGAAAGGACAATGGTGGTTTCCTTGTCACCGGAGGGCGTGGTTTTTTTCCGGATGGTGATGGAAAGAGAACTCATGGGCTGCTGGGTGTGGTGATCGATTTGTGGATTTTCAGGCGATTCCGTTCGAATGTCCGCTCGTATTCAATGTCATCCGACATCTTGCGCAAGAGATGAATTCCCAATCCGCCGACCGGCCGCTCCTCGATGGGGAGGCTGGTGTCCGGTTCCGGGTGATCGAGGGGGTTGAAAAAATGGCCGTCATCGGTGATGGCGATCGTGAGTCGACCCGAGGCGATCACGAGTTCGATTTCAATGTGGTGCTCGCAGGAGTCGTCGTAGCCGTATTTGACGCAATTGCTCACGATCTCATCGATCGCCAGGCGCGCAAAGAAGGTTTCCTCGCGCGGAACGCCGCGGGAGACGAGCCAATGGGCGGCAAGCTCCGTGGCTGCAGGAATCTCGTCGAGAAGATTTTTGATGCGGAGGGAAAACGAGCCGTCCATTTCAAAACCGGATTCGCACGATGGAAAAATCGTCCATCAATTTGCCGCCGCCCTGGCGCTTCTTGACCCAGGCAAAAAGTTTCCCCAATCCATTCGGCTCCTGGCCGTGGATCCGCATCAAGGCCTCGAATTCGTCGAAGGCCACCATGGCGCCGCTGGTGTCGCGGATTTCGTAGCAACCATCGCAGAGCACGAGCAGCGTTCCGCCTTCGGGGACGGGACAGGTCCGCGATTCGAAGCGGCTGCCCGGCAGCGCGCCGATGATCATGCCAAGCGCATGGAGGCGGCGGGACTCCCCGCCCGCAAGCAGCAACGCCGGGGGGTGGCCCCCGCTGCAGTAGCGGAGCATGCGGGACGGGGAATGGTAAACCCCATACCAGATGGTGAAATACATCTCGTTCTGGCGCTCCATGGGGAACGCCTCGTTGAGCGCGGCGAGAACGGCGGAGGGATCGCGGAAATCGGTGTTCGGCAGAGCGCCCGATCGGATCATGTGGATGGCCGTCGCCGAGAGCAGGGAGGCCGCCACCCCGTGGCCGCAGACATCGAGCAGGTAGATGCCGAAATGCTCGTCATCGATCCAATGGTAGCCGAAGGCGTCGCCGCCGATTTCGCTGGAGGGTTGGTATTTCCAGTCGATCCGGAAGGGCTGGTCGATGGGCTCGGGAAGAATCGAGCGGACATAGCGCGCCGCCTCGGAAAGCTCGCGTTGTAGTCGCCTCTGGGTCTCCTCGACGGCTTGGAGGTGTCGCATCCCGGCCTCGCCCAGGGCCTTCTTTTCGAGGCAGGCGCTGACACGGGCGCGGAGGAGAACTGGATGGAATGGCTTCGGCAGGTGGTCCTCCGCACCGGCTTCGATGCAGCGCACCGCCTCCTCAACTCCATCCTCACCGGTGAGCATGATCACCGGGATATGGCGGGTCAGGGAATTTTCCTTGATTCTCGCCAAGGCCTCGCGGCCACCCCATTCGGGCTTCGAGGCCCCCAGAAGCACGAGGTCGAAGGCCATGGCCTTGATCATATCGCAGGCGGCGGGGCCGCCCGGGGCGATGTGCGCTTCCAGCCCCTGACTTTCCAAAAGGGTCGCGAGAGTCGTCAGGTCGGCGGGATCGTCGCAGCCCACCAGCACACGCCCGTGGAGGGCGATGGGCTTGGCTGCATGATCGGCCGGGCGACTCATGCGGGCTGGATTTTCAGGACTCGGCGGCTTCGGTTTTGATCACATGGATCCTGCTTTTCAAGAGATCGAAATCGGTGAAGGCGCGGATCGATTCGACCGTCGCCTTGCGGACACCGTTCTCCGCGGGAAGCTCCACCGAGGTTCCAGCGCCGGATCCGAGAAGGGCCTGGCCGATGCCGGCCTTGTAGGAAACAATGCCGAGGTCGGGCGCGCTGTCCCACGCTCCTAGGATGCTGAAGGTCTCGGAGGGGCCGTCCTCGAAGCGCACGGTCACGACCGTGCCGATCGAAACCTGGGAGGTGTTGGGATTCTCGAAGTCCGTCCCGCGTGCGAGCGCGAGGTCGCGCTCCATCTCGACGCGGCGGCGCTGGAGCACGCGCTGGTGCTCCTTCGCGGCCTTGAAACCGGCATTCTCGCGGAGGTCTCCTTGTTCCTTGGCGATGTTGATATCGCGAAGGTTTTTCGGAATCTCCTTGGTGACGAGATGGTCGAACTCGGCCTTGCGTTTCTCGAGGCTCGGCCAGGAAACGGTGAGGCTGGTGTCGCCCTCGTCGGCCTGCGCGCCGGTGATCATGTTTTGCGTCTCGGGATAGAGCTTCACGATGCGGGCCATGAGCGACCGCTTCGAGAGGTCGTCAAAGACAGGCGTGAGCAGGAGCTTGCGCATCGAGTCGCGAACGACATCGCGGCTGGCGTTCATCAGGAGGTCGCCGACGAGTTCGCGGTCGTCCATCAGGAGATCCTTGAGGCGCGAGGTGCGCTTCTCGGCGAGCATGTCGGCCTCGAGCGCGCTGAAGACGGAGGCGAGAAGTTCGGCGTTGAAGAGGTCGGGGAAGCGCTTGTCGCGCTCCTTGCAGAGCCAGATGAGCATTTCCGAGGTGATGGAGCGTTCGCTGATCCAGCGCTCGAGCGTGGATTGGAATTGCTCCTTGCGGCCGTGTTTCTCGAACAGGCGGCAGATGTCGGCGATGAGGCGTCCGCCCGCCTCGCGGAGGAGACGCAGCGCCTTGTCGGGCCAGGATTCGCCAAACGCGGCTTCGAATTTTTCCAAAACCTCGCGCTGCTTGGAGCCGGGGAGGGTGTTGAAGATATCGACCAGGCGCGAGGACTCGGAGGAGAGGATGTCCGCGATGGTCGGAGCGTCGGCGCCCGTCTGGAGCGATGGGAAGCGCTGGAGGATTTCGTCGCGCGCCACGAGAAGTTCGATCGCCGGCGCGGGTTGCAGGCGGCGGAGTTTTTGGGCGATGTCGTGGATGCGGTCGATGGCCTCCTGCAATGCGGCCTCCTGCCCGGCCAGCTCGCCGAGGGATTTCAAAATCTGGTCCAGGGCGAGGAGTTGGTCCTTGGTGTGGCGCGCCTCCTTGAAGGTGTTGACGAGGCCCTCGCCGGTGTTCACGCGGTTCTCGAGAAGCACATAGGGGTCGGTTTTTTTCGCGGGAAGTTTGAAGTGCCCGTCGGATTTCATTTTCTTGCGGGCGCCTTCCCACCAGCGTTTGAACCCGGCGGCGTCGAGGACGGAGGGGGTGAGCGTGGCGGCGATCTGGTCTGCATTCGCCTTGCCGCCGAGGTCGGCGATGATTTGGCGGACGACGCCCAGCGCGTCCGAGGAGCAACGCTCGCGGAGGCCGTCGGGATCGGTCTCGCGCTGCGCAAGGATGTGCTCCGGCGGGATCGGCGTGAGCGTCTCGGCGGCGTAATCGGCCTGCATGGGGTGGTTTTTCTTGGATCCGAAATCGATCAGGATTTGGCCGGCGACCAGGTTCCACTCCGCGACGCGTCCGAAGCCCCAGCTCTTGTGGGTGCAGAAGGATCCGGGCGCGAGGCGGGCGAGTTTGTCGGCGGTTTTTTGATCGAATTTGCCGCTCTCAACGGCTTGGGCGAGTTCTTCAGTCATCGACATGTTTGTCACAGAAAAAGCCACTCCCATGCAAGGGGAAGAAAAACAAGGCCCCCGCGGGCGCAAACCATCCGTCGATTCCTCGGGCTGGATTTTCTTTGCCCGCATCGCGGTTGGCGGCTAGTAACTCCCGCTTTGAAGCATCCGACTCCATTTCAAATCAAAATCTTCTGGGCGGCGGTTACCTCGCTGTCCTTCCTCGCCATGGCGGCGGCGGCGATTCTTGTCGGATCGCTCGTGGTGCGGGGAATTTCGTTTCTCCAGCCGGTTTTGATCCCGGTGGCGGTGGCGGCGATCCTGGCGTTCCTGCTCGAGCCGGTGGTGAAATTTTTCATGCGCCTGCGTTTCTCCCGGCTGGCCAGCATCGTGGTTGTCTATATCGTGTTTGCCTGCCTCCTCGTGGGGTTGATCGTTTACATCGCACCGCCCGCCTATCGGCAGGGGCAGGAGTTTGTGAGGAACTTCCCTACCTACATGATGAAGACCGAATCGTTGGCCACCTCCACGCTCCTCCGACTCCAGAAGCTGGCCGAATTCGATCCCTTCGACTCCAGAAAGGAACCCCACACGGCCGGGGATCAGATCACCATGATGGTGCGCGGCGCGATCACGGACGCGGGAGCCTGGGCTCAGCAAAAACTCCCCGACCTCGCCGTGCAGTCCGGCCGTTTTGTCCAACGCAGCCTCGGTGGATTTCTCGGGGTGTTCGGCCTTCTCCTGAGCATGGTTCTTGTGCCGATCTTCCTGTTTTTCTTTTTGAGGGACAGCCCCGCGATCGCGGAAAACTGGAGCCGCTACCTGCCCCTCCGCGCCTCGCCCCTGAAGAGCGAAATCGTCTCCCTGGTCGGTGAGATCAATTCCTACCTCATCAGTTTTTTCCGCGGGCAGTTGATTGTGAGCCTGATTGACGGGGTGATGATCGCGGTGGCGCTCCTGTTTCTCGGTTTGGATTTTGCCATCTTGATCGGGATCATGGTCGGAGTCCTCGGCCTGATTCCCTACCTCGGTATGATGATCTGCTACATCCCGGCCGTCATCATCGCGGCCGCGCAATTCGGCGATTGGTTCCACCCCGCCCTGGTCACGCTCATTTTCATCCTGGCCAACAATATCGACGGCATTTTCATCGCGCCCAAAATCGTCGGCGAGTCGGTGGGTCTCCATCCGCTCACGGTGATCCTCTCGGTGCTGGCGTGGAGCTTGATTCTCGGCGGCTTGCTGGGTGCCATCCTTGCCGTGCCCCTCACGGCCACAATCAAGGTTCTTTTGAAAAGGTATTTCTGGGATCGCCCCGCGATCGAGCCAGAGCCTTTACCCTCGAATGGTTCGTGAAGAACCGTTCCAGCCGGGATCAGAGGCCTTTTTAGGGCTGGGAGGGTGAAAGAGAGTTCCTGACGCGCTTGGGAGGACGCCGCCCATGGGATTTCCACAGTCTCGCAACCCGGCTTTCGGTGACCGCCAGCGTCCATACCGGATAAACAAACCCGGCTCGTGGCAGGTTTGCTAGAAAAACGGGCGGGTGAATTCTGTCAAAAACCGCCCGCCTACTTGGATGTTTCGCGGTCGCGATATTGGATGTAGGCGCCGCGCATGGCGGTGTAGGGGTCGACGGCGTTCTCGGTCGCGGCGTCGTAAACGCGGAGCCGGGTATCGAGATTTCGAACGGTATTGGGTGTGGTGAGCGGCAGGGCGATGGCTTGCGCGACCCCTCCGATGGGCACCCAAGTGAGCGGATTCAACGCCATGTCACCCGCGAAGCCGACGGTGTCGCGCGCACTGCGGGGGCCGATGACGGGGAGGACGACAAACGGCCCGTGGCCGATGCCCCATTTGGCAAAAGTTTGTCCCGTATCGGCGCCGGGCAGCTCGGCGAGGTCGGGGAAGCGGTCGGAGACTTTCATGATGCCGCCGACGCCTGCGACGGAGTTCACAACAAACTTGCGGGTTTCGAGATCGGCCCGGCCCGGTTGGCCTTGCAGAAGATGGTTTACCACGCGCACGGGGTATTCGATGTTTTCGTAGACATTGTGCACCGCATTGCGAACGGGCTTCGGAAGAACGGTGGTGTAGACCTTCGAAATCGGGCGGGCGACGAAATTGTAAAGCTGGTGGTTGATCCAGAAAACGCCGCGGTTCACCGGTTCGATGGGATCGGCAATTGTTACGGGTTCGCTGTAGTCATCGAGATCGTCCACCGGTGTGGGTGCCTTCTTGGAGGCCGGCTTCGACGAAGGCGAGGAGCTGTTTGATTTGGCAACTGTGATGGTTGCCGGCTTTGCGTCCCGCGCGGGAGCAGGAGCGGTCTTGGGGACTTCGGGCTCGCGAAGCTTTGCCGCTTTGGGTGTTGGCTTCGCTGCGGGGGTGGGTTTCGGCTTCGGTGTGGCTTTGGGTTTGGGAGTGGCCTTGGGCTTCGGCTTGTTGCGGACTTTTTCGGGCAGGGCACTCTCCAGATAGAAGGTTTGGGAGGAATTTTGCGGGAGCCGGCCGTTGTTCAATTCCACCGGGGACGCGCCTTCCGTGGTGTAGGTGTAAATGCGATTGCCGCTCTGCGCCTCGGCTCTTGGAAACAGGGAGACGGCCAGGGCCGAGGAAAACACAAACGCGATCCAGCGGGTGCTTGGGATGGGGCTCATTTGGAGGGAGAGGCGGCTTTTTGGAGCGAGGCGAGGACGGCCCGCGCTCCCCCGGATTTGAATTGGGCGTCGAACTGCCCGCGGTAGTTGGCGACCATGCTCACGCCTTCGATCACCACATCGGTGACTCGCCAGCCCTTGTTGTCGGGCTGCTCGAGCCGATAGACGACCTCGTATTTGCCGCCTTGGTAGAGCGTGGAGGTGGAAATTTCGACGCGCCCGGGGGCGGTTTCGCTGGCGGATTTGTAAACGACCTCCGGCAGCTCTCCGGGTGTGAATTTCGAGGAGTAGGTGCGAATGACGAGCGCGGTGAAGAGTTTGACGGCCTCTTTTTGATCGGACTCGGTGAATTGTCGCCATCCCGGGCCCACGGAGCGTCGCGTCATGGCATCGAAGCTGATGGTTTTCAGAAGAACCGGCCGAACACCTGCTGCGAGGGACGCGCTGTCGGAGGATTTCCGGGCCACTTCCACAACCTCGCCAACGGCTTTTTTTAGAAAATTCTCCGCATCGCCCGTGGTCGACGCGAGCCCGTTGTCGAAGGAAAGCACGGTGAGGATCGAGAGCAGGAGGAGAATGGTTTTCACGGGTGTTTACTCGTTGTTTTGATCCTTCGTTTCGGAGGCTTTGTCAACAGCTCCGAAGGCCATTTTACCAATGAGGGATTCGAGATCCACGGCGGACTCGGTCAAGGTGATGCGCGCCCCCGGGTCGAGGTAGACGTCCTCGGCACCGGGCGAGAGAGCGACGAATTTGTCGCCGATGAGGCCGGAGGTTTTGATGGAAGCCATCGAATCGCTCGGGAGTCTAAGGGTGGAGAGGATTCGCAAGGTGACGATGGCGCTGTAATCCGAGGGATCCATGCGGACATCCTCCACGCGGCCCACGGGGACGCCGGACATCAGCACAGTGCTCCCGGAGTGGAGGCCTCCGGCGTTGGCGAAGCGGGATTCGATGAGGTAGGTCTCGCCGGCGGGCATCGACCCCGCGCCGGCCTGGAGGGTGAGCCAGGCCAGCGCCGCGATGGAAAGCAGGGCGAAGAGGCCGACCAGATACTCGACTTTGTGTTTTTTCATGAGGTGGCTTGGTGTTCGCCACGGATGGCGGCGAGGGATTGGAGGAGGGCGTCCACGCTGTCGCGGAAAAGGGCGACAACAGGCTCTGTGGAGCCCGCGAAGGCGGCGGGAGTGCCCTCAAAGGCGATTCGGCCCTGGTTGAGCAGGGCGACATGGTCGCTGCAGGCGAGGGCCTCGGGCACATCGTGGGTGACGATGAGGGCTGTGAAGCGGAATCGGCGTTGGTATTTGGCGATCATCGAAAAGACGGCATTCCTTCGGAGGGGGTCCAACCCGGCGGTGGGTTCGTCGAACAGAACGATTTCCGGTTGTGTAACGATCGCGCGGGCGAGGGCAAGACGCTTTTGCATGCCGCCGGAGAGGCGTCCCGGGTAGCGCCCGGCGAAATCTTCCATCTCGAGTTGGCGGAGTGCCTCCAAGCTGCGGTCGTGGATCTCTTGCTTGCCCAAATCGGTCGTCTGCTCGAGCGGCAGGGCGACATTTTCCAACGCCGTGAGCGAGTCGAACAGCGCATTGCCTTGGAAAAGAAAACTGCAGCGGCGCCGAAAATCCTCCCGCGCCCCGGGATCGCCCAGCGGGCGGCTCTCGAAGACGATCCGGCCGGTGTCCGGCTCGAGGATGTTCGCGATGCATTTGAGCAGAACGGATTTTCCCGTGCCGCTCGGGCCGAGAACGGAGAAAATGCTCCCGCGCGGAACGCGGAGATCCACCCCCTTCAGCACGGCATGGCTTTCGAACGCCTTTTGCAAACCCTCCACTTCGAGCGTGAACGCCGTGCGATCCATTTTCAGACGAAAAACGAACTGATCACATAATCGGCGACCAGAACCATGATGCTCGAAAAAACGACGGCGCGGGTGGTCGAGGCGCTCACGGCCCTGGCTCCGGAGGAGGAGGTGTTGCGATCCGCGTGGTAGCCCATGTAGGCGCAAATCGAGGTGGTCAGCAGCCCGAAGCTCGCCGCCTTCAGGAAACATTCGCGCAGATCGCGGTAATCCACCGCCCGCTCGACGGCCGACCAATAAACGCCCGAATCCACCCCGAGCAAAACCGACCCCGAGAGGCTGCCGCCCCAGAGGCCGAGGACGGCAAAAAGCGCGGCCTGCGCCGGAAAAACCAAGAGCGCGGCAACCAGGCGAGGTGCCACGAGGTAGCCGAGGCTGTTCACTCCCATGGTCTCCAGGGCGGCAATCTGCTCGGTGTTTCGCTGGATCCCCAGCTCGGCCGCAAATGCGGACCCGGCCTGGCCGACGAGCATCAATGCCGCCAGCACCGGGGCCATTTCTCGAATCAGGGAAAGCGAGACAAGCGTGCCCAGCAAACCCTCCGAACCGAAGCGGCTCAAGACATGGTATCCCTGCAGGCCAAGGACGAGACCGGTGAAGACACCGACAATCGCGATAACAGGCAAACAAACCGCACCCTGCTCATAGACCGCGCGCAGGATGCGGCGGGTCAGGTGTCGGGCTGTGCGCAGGGATAGAATGGAGCGGCCGCAAAACAACGCGAAGTCCCCTGTGTCCCGCACAATTCCAAGAGTTGTTTGGCCGAGTTGACGCACCATTGGCTCGAATGCTTGGCAGGAATGGCGGCGAATTACAACTCGGAGTGCAATCCTGCGCCTTGTGGATTGCACAGGGGGCGGGAGTTCGACAATCTCGCGCGGATGACGCCCGGGCGGCTGACATTTTTTCTCCGACTCTCAAGCACGGTTCTGCTCTGGACGCTCATGCTTGCCACGGTTCTGATCGGCTGGGAGATCGGTTTTTTTGCCTTGGTCGGTTTCATGGCAATGCGGGCGCTGTGGGAATACTACCGCATGCTCGAACAGGACGGGATTCGGGTCTTCACGCTGACCGGGTTGATTTGTGCGGCGGTTTTGCTGACGGGCGGATTCCTGATTTCGCGCACGGAGGGGCCGGAGAACAGTCAGGATTTCGAGTTGCTGGTGCTGGTGTTGTTTCTGGTGACGATTTTTTCGCGGCAAATGTTCCGCGGCGCGGAGAATGATCCCTTGCGGGCCATGAGCTACACGGTCTTCGGGCTGTTTTACATTCCGTGGCTGTTCAGTTTCGTCACGAAGATCATCTACCTCACGCCGAGGCTGGAGGACGGGGTCACAACGGGGCAGTGGTATGTGCTGTATCTGGTGGCGGTGACGAAATTCAGCGACATGGGTGCTTATGTGTTCGGCAGTTTGTTCGGCAAACATCCGTTCGCGCCGCATATCAGCCCGAAGAAGACCTGGGAGGGGTTCGCGGGGGCGCTGTTTTCCTCGCTGCTTTGTAGCTTTTGGATGTTCGCCTTGATGCCGGAAAAACTCTCGGCGTTCCGTTTTGACGACATCGTTCTTTTGGGATTGCTGTTGGGCTTTGCGGCGGTGGTGGGCGATTTGGCGGAGTCGATTGTGAAGCGCGGCGCGCACACGAAGGATTCCAGCGCCATGTTGCCCGGCATTGGAGGAACGCTGGATTTGATCGACAGCATTCTTTTCACGGCGCCGATTTTATTTTTCTACATGCGCTTCGTGCTGGGGGTGGGATGAGGACGCGGAATGTCGTGATTCTGGGAGCCACCGGCTCGATCGGGCAGAGCGCGCGCAAAGTGGCGAGGGATATTCCTTCGCGACTGCGGATCGTCGGGATGTCGGCGCACTCGAACACCGAGGAATTGGCGGCGGCGGCGCGGGAATTTCCCGAGGCGAGGACGGTGCTTTCGGGAGGGCCGGAGGGCGGCGAGGGGTTGCTGGAATTGGCGACGATGCCGGAGGCGGATTTGGTTTTGATCGCCATTGTCGGCACGGGCGGATTGCGGCCCGCGCTGGCGGCGATCGATGCAGGCAAGGACATCGCGGTCGCCAGCAAGGAAATCCTGGTCATGGCTGGCGAGGTGGTGATGGAAGCCGCGCGGAGGCGCGGGGTGCGGGTGCTGCCGGTGGACAGCGAGCACAATGCGATTTTCCAATGCCTCGATGGCCGCGACACCTCGACGGTGCGGCGTTTGATTTTGACCTGCTCGGGCGGGCCGTTACGAAACACGCCCGCGACGGAATTGGAAAATGTGACGCCCGAGATGGCGCTGCGGCATCCGACCTGGAACATGGGAAAAAAAATCACGATCGACTCGGCGACGCTTTTCAACAAGGCGCTCGAGATGATCGAGGCGCGCTGGCTTTTCGACATCGGCATCGAGCGGGTGGATGTGGTGGTGCATCCCCAAAGCATCGTGCATTCGATGGTGGAGTTCGTGGACGGCTCGATCCTCGCGCAACTCGGCCATTCCGACATGCGGCTGCCGATCCAATATGCGGCGACCTGGCCGGAGCGCGTGGAAAATTCGCTGCCGCCACTGGATCTTGCGGCGCTGGGGCGCTTGGATTTCGAGGCGCCGCGGCGGGAGGATTTTCCCGCGCTGGATTTGGCAGTGAAGGCCGGAACGCTGGGCGGCACCTGCCCCGCCGTGCTGAACGCGGCCAACGAGGTCGCCGTGGAGGCTTTCCTCGCCGGTCGCATTGGCTTCACGGGAATCTGGCGGACCGTTGCTCAGGTGGTGGATGAAATTCCGCATACCTCCCATGCCGACCTCGCGGCGATCCTCACCGCCGATGCCGATGCGCGCCAAGTGGCCAAATCGCTCACGGATTGATTTTTTTGCGGATCGGGGGATGGTGGTGGCCCATTTATGTTTTTCGACGGACTGAAGTTTTTTGTCATCTGCCTGGAGGTTCTCCTGATTTTCAACCTCCTGATCGTGGTTCACGAACTTGGACACTTCCTTGCCGCCCGCTGGCGCGGGTTGGTCGTGGAAAAATTCGCCATTTGGTTCGGCAAGCCGATTTGGAGCAAAACGATCAATGGTGTGGAATACCGCCTCGGCTCGATTCCCGCAGGCGGCTTTGTCGCGATTCCCCAACTCGCGCCGATGGAAGCGGTGGAGGGGGAAACAAACACGCCCCGGGAGAATCTTCCTCCCGTGAAGCCGCTCGATAAAATCATCGTCGCCGCCGCCGGGCCGCTGTTCAGCTTTGGGTTGGCTTTTGTGATGGCTGTGATCGTCTGGGTCGTCGGCAAGCCACAGAGCGAGATCGACAGCACGACGATCGGTTTCGTGAAAGAGGGCGGACCCGCCTATCAAGCGGGTCTGCGGCCCGGCGACCAGATTCTCAGCGTCGATGGAAAACCCGTGAAGCACTTCCTGAGCGGCACGGACAGCGTGAAATGGCGCATCGTCCGCAGCGAAGGGGATAAAATTCCAATGGTCATCCAGCGCGAGGGCCAGGAAATTTCGATCGATTGCGGGTGGACGAAACCCGAGACATCAAACTGGCGGCGTCCCGCCTTGCGTGAAATCCAAATCGGCCCGCGCGTCACTCCCGGTGTGGGATTTGTGGTTCGCGGCAGCCTCGCCGACCAGGCGGGATTCCAATCCGGCGATCTCGTGACCGACCTCAACGGAGAGCCGATTTTCAACCTCTCCGACATGGGGCCAATCATCGATGCCAACCGCGGCAAAGAGGTTGTTTTCGCCGTCGAACGCGACGGACAGCCATTGAATTTGTCCATGACTCTTCCGCCTGCCGCCGCCGACGGCAAGCCAGTGGATTTCGGCATCGAATGGGGCCGAACGACGCTGGCGCACCCGAATCCCTTCCACCAGGTGAAGGACGCGGCGACCACAATTTTCCGCATGATCGATGCGTTGATTTCTCCCGCCTCGGATGTGAAGGCCGCGCATTTCAGCGGGCCGGTCGGCATCATGCGACTCTACTACCAGATCTTCGAATCGCCCGATGGATGGCGGATCGCGCTGGCTTTCAGTGTTCTCATCAATGTGAACCTCGCGCTTCTCAACCTTCTGCCGTTTCCCGTTCTCGACGGTGGCCACATCACGCTCGCCTTGATTGAAGCGGTCCGCCGCAAACCCATCAACGCCCGCGTGCTTGAAGTCGTCCAAACCGCCTGCGCGCTCCTTTTGATCGGCTTCATGCTTTATGTGACCTTCTACGATGTGGGCGACATTGTGGCCTCGAACGCCCCCGCTCCCGCCGAGCAATCGAAGTAGCCGATGCCGCCGGAGTTTCGCAACCACCCCGGCCGCCGACCGACCCGCGAGGTAAAAACCGGCCGCACCGCCATCGGCGGAAAAAATCCCGTGCGCGTCCAGTCGATGCTCACGAGCGATACGATGAATACCGACGCCTGCGTTCGAGAAACCCTCGGACTCGTCAACGCCGGCTGCGAAATCGTGCGCATCACCGCGCCTACTGTGAAGGACGCGCGCAATCTGGAAAGCATCCGCGCCGCCCTTTTGGAAACGGGCTGTGACATCCCCCTCGTGGCCGACATCCATTTCAAACCCGAAGCCGCGCTGGAAGCCGCCAAGTGGGTCGAGAAGGTTCGCATCAACCCCGGCAATTTTGCGGACTCGAAGAAATTCAATATCCGAGAATACACCGATGCCGAATACGCCGCCGAGATCGAGCGCATCCGCGAAAAGTTCAAGCCGTTGGTCGAACTCTGCAAAGAGCGCG
>CAYOGR010000017.1:0-27093 GCA_964403605.1 uncultured Chthoniobacter sp. | reverse complement strand
ACGCCGATTTGGATCGAGCGGTAGAGGTAGTTGTGGAGAACGGGGGAGGCTTTGGAGCCGAAGAGGGATTTGCCGAGGATGATGTGGCCGACGCCCAAGGCCAACGCGAAAGCGGCGTAGCTGAGCGTGATCGTGAGGACATGCGTGGTGAGCCAGAAGTTATCCATCAAGACGGGGACAAGGGGGGTGATGGAGCGGTCGAGGATCACGGGTTGGGTATCCGCGAGAATGAGGCAGGCGACGGCGACGGGAACGGCTCCGAGCAGGAAATACCGGCTGCGGTGGATGGCTTCAAAAATCAGGGCGAAGAGGATGGTGCCGAAGGCGACCCAGATGACGGTTTCATACATGTTCGTCACGGGAGCGCGGCCGGAGACGAGAACGCGCAGGGTCATGCCGAGAATTTGCAGGAGGAATCCCGCGACGGCGAAGAGCCAGCCGAGGCCGTAGCCGATTTTTCCTGGAATGGCGAGGATGGCGATGCCGGCAAGCAGGTAGAGAATCCAGGCCCAGCGGGCGGGGTGGAGCTTTTGGTAGGCGAGTTCGATGGAGATTTTTTGGGGATCGGCCTGGAAGCGGGCCTCCTCGGCGGCTTGTTCGGCGAGGAGGATGTCGATGCCGGAGTCGAAGGTGTTTTGATCGGACTTGGAAAAACCCTCGCGCAGCTTGGCGAGGGCCGGGTCGTTGGGGGGGAGGGCGCTCCAGGCGGCGGCACCGGTGGGGAGGAGGGTGACGAGTTGGCCGCTGACGAGGCCTTCGAAGATGGCGAGGCGCATGCCGATGGTCGAGGCTTCGCGCTGCTGGGTGTCGAGTTGGATCTTGGGATTTTTCGCGCGGATGGCGGAGACTTCCTGCAGGGCGTCGAGGAGGGGCTTGTTCGAGGCGAGTTCGCGGTAGGTGAAGAGTTTTTGGGCGGGATCGACGCCGATGCGGTCCTTGAATTTTTTATTGCCGATGAGGAGGAGGGGCTTGTCTTCCCAACCGACGGGCGTGAGCCAGAGCGAAGCGATGATGACGAGGGCTTCGTGTTTTTTTCCGTCCATCTCGTAGCGCGATTTGCCGGTCATGCCGAGGAGGGCTTCGTGGGCGAAGACGAGGAAGGGTTTTTTGCGGCCGCCTTCCTGGATGGGGACGGATTCGAGCTTGGTGAGATCGAGGGCGCGGGCGGGCGCGGCGAGGGTGAGGAGGAGTGCGGCGAGAAGGACGAGTGGTTTCATGCGGTGCGCGTCTTGGGTTTTCCGTAGAACATAATGGTGATGCCGACGCAGATGGCGAGCGAGCCGATCCACTTGAGCAGCCAGCCGGGGTCGTAGAGGACCTGGAGTGTGGTTTCGCCGAGGTCGCGGGGGTTCCATTCGGCCTGGGAGAATTTGTAGTTGATGCCGGTGAGGTTGGCGAAAAGCGTGCCGGGGAAGCTGGCGGGGTGGTTCATGCGGGCGGTGCCGTTTTTGGTGAACCCGGTGCCGTCCTCCTTGAATTCGACGGAGGCGATGAAGTTCGACGGCATGTCGGTGCCTTCGTAGCGGGGGACCTCGAAATTCACCAGGCGGATGGAGAAGGGCACGGGGCGGAGTTCCAGGCCGTAGCCGATGCGGACGACATTTTTGCCGTCGGTGAGGGAGGTGATTTCGCCGCTGGTGACCCAGCGTTTTTCGGTGTCCTCGTTTCCGGGGGAGACGAGGCGGGCGCGGAAGCCGGGGACGCCGGTGTCGCCTTTGGCGAGGGGCGGGCCGGGGATCATTTTGGTGATGATGTTGGCTTCGGGGTGGAAGGAGACGACTTGGGCGGTCCAGTCGGCCCAGCCGGTGGCGAAGGATTCGCCGGGGTTGGCTCGGCCGGCGGCGAGGGTGGCGCCGTCGCGGAGGAGTTGGTAGCGGATGCCGTCGGGGCCGGGTGCGAGGAGGAGGGTGGGTTTTTTATCGACGGGATCGGCGGAGGCGGGCTGCACACGGACGAGCGCGGCGGGGTTGAGGGGTTGGCCGGATTTCGTGGCGGGCTTGCCGTCGCGCATTTCGAAGTCGGGCCAGTAGTCCTCGATGACGACTGTGGCTCCGAGGGTGGGTATGGGTTTTTTCATGACCTCCTCGCGGAGGTAGGTGGCGGAGGCGGAGTCGGGCGGGGCGATGGTGATCTTGCGGCCATCGGCGCTGAGGAGGACTTGGATGCCGGTGGGCGAGGCGCCTTGGACGACGGGCGCGAATTTTCCGAAGACCATCTGGGTTTCGGCATTGCCGGGGCGGGCGGGTGGCGGGAGGTCTTTTTGGAAGCGAATCGTGGCGAGGCCGAACAGATCACGGTCCTGCGGAGCGGCGGGGTCGAGGACGAAGGGGAAATCCATCTTCTGGCCCATGCGGGCGCTCGTGAGGCGGAGCGCGACACCGGGCTCGCGGCCCTCGGCGGGGACGAGGGTTTCCTCTTTGACGAGGTTGTCGCTGAAATCGTCGGCGATGATTTTCAAATCGCTGCGCGGGACTTCGAAGGTGCGCGGATTTTTTTCCGAGAGCTTGGCGGTGGAGGCGTCGAAGGGCATCACATAGAGCGCGGTGTCGTTCGGGCTTTCGACCTGGATGATGCTGCGGTTGACGGTGATTTTGCGGACCGGGGGCTTGTCCTTGTGGAGGGTGACATTGCCCTCGAAGCCGGTCTGGAGGCCGATCACCGCGCCGATGAGCAGGGTGATGATGCCGTAGTGGGTGACGATGAAGCCGGTATGGGCTTTTGCCCAAGGCCAGCGGGTGAGCGTGACGGCGAAGAGATTCACGCAGAGGACGGCGAGCCAGAGAATGAACCAGGGGGCCTTGTAGATGTAGACTTGGGCGACCTTGGCGTTGAATTCGGATTCCGCAATGGTGGCGGCGGCACAGGCGATGGCGATCGTGGAGAGGAGAATCAGGGCGAGCTGCAGGGAGCCCAGCCAGTGGATCAGGCGCCAGAGGGGCGAGCGGGCCTTGCGCTCCTCAACCAGCCGTTTGCGCTCGGCGGCCGTCAAGCGACCCACCTCCGGGCGGAAAAAAACTCCGTCGCTGGGTGGATGTTTTCGAAACGGAAGGTGTCGTATCGCGGCATGGCGGCAATGAAGCTATGGGCCTTCAGGGTTTTTTCAAGCCACACCGGTTTCCGGCCGGCTAGTCGCCGACGATTTTCACGAGAACCCGCTTGCGCCGGAGGCCGTCGAATTCGCCGTAAAAGATCTGCTCCCAGGGCCCGAAGTCGAGGCGCCCCTCGGTAATGGCCGCCACGACCTCGCGTCCCATGATCGTGCGCTTGAGGTGGGCGTCGGCGTTGTCCTCGGCCCCGTTGTGCGCGTATTGGGCATGGGGATGTTCGGGAGCGAGCTTTTCGAGCCACTTCTCGAAATCGCGGTGCAGGCCGGCTTCGTCATCGTTGATGAAGACGCTGGCCGAGATGTGCATGGCGTTGACGAGGCAGAGTCCCTCGCGGATACCGCTCTCGCGGAGGCAGGCATCGACCTGCGGGGTGATGTTCAAAAACGCGCGGCGGCGCGGGATTTCGAACCAGAGTTCCTTGCGATACGATTTCATTCGCAAAAAGTAGCTACACAGGCAGGTGCCCGGGCTCTAGTTTTTCTTGGATCCGGGGACGCGGCCGACTCGTAAAAGATGGAGCCAAGGGGGCTGGAAAAATCATTTACTTATGCCTCGTTGGTGCAACTCTAGCCCGTCAGATCCATGTCCAAAGCACCAAGAGACATTTTTCAAAAGTGCCGCGATTACCGCGACACCGCCGATGCCCGCGCTCAGGGATTCTATCCCTATTTCCGTTCCATTGAGGAACCGCACGGGAACTATGTGATCTGCGACGGCGAGCGGAAGATCATGATCGGGTCGAACAACTACCTCGGCCTGGCCCAAGATCCCCGCGTGGTCGAGGCGGCCTGCGAGGCGACCCGGAAATACGGAGCCGGCTGCACCGGATCGCGCCTGCTCAACGGCACGATCAAACTCCATGTGGAACTCGAGGAGGCGCTCGCCGAATTCCTCGGCCGCGATGCGGCAATCCTCTTCTCAACAGGATTTTTTGCAAATCAAGGCGCCCTCATTGCCCTCACCGAGGACGGGGATGCCATTCTTTGCGACCGGGAAAACCACGCCAGCATTATCGACGGCTGCAATTTCGCCCCGGGCAAGCTCATCCCGTTCCGGCACAACACCGCAACCTCGCTCGAAACGCGTCTCAAGCGCCTGCCCGACGAGGCTGGCCGCGTCGTCATCCTCGACGGCGTCTTCAGCATGTCGGGGGACATCGCGAACCTCCCGGAAATCAACGCCGCCGCGAAACGCCACCATGCGGCCATGTATGTGGACGAGGCCCACTCCCTCGGGGTCTTGGGACGCCAGGGTCGTGGCGTTGTGGATCATTTCGGCCTCAACGACGAGATCGAGATCGTCATGGGCACTTTCTCGAAATCCCTTGGCTCGATGGGGGGATTCATCGCGGGAGACGCCCAGATGATCGAGTATCTGAAACACCGCGCCCGTTGCCTCATTTTCACCGCCGCCCTGGCACCGGCCGTCGTCGGTGGCGTTAAAAAAGCGCTCGAACTCATGCAGGAGGAGACCTGGCGCATCGACCAACTCTGGAAAAACACCCGCAAGATGCACGAGGGATTCAAGAGCATCGGGTTCAAGATCGGCACCACGCAGACACCCATCGTTCCGATCCTGATCGGCAGCGAGGCGAAGGCATTTATTTTCACCCAGAGACTGTTCGAGGAGGGCGTCTTCGCCACTCCCGCCATCTATCCCGCCGTGCGTTACGGCGAGGCCATCGTGCGCACGAGCTTCATGGCCACGCACACCGACGAGGACCTCGACCGCGTGCTGGAAATTTTCGAAAAACTCGCCCGTGAATTGGGAACCTTCGACGACCCCGCCTATGCCAACCCCGGCCGACGCAAAAACATTTTCGATTTCCGTTTGCCGGACTCCCTCGCGGAGGAGGCTGTTCGAGAGAACGGCGGAAGCCATTCACAAAACGGATCCGGTCTTCACGCCGCCGTTTCCCGGTAGCATCGCGAAATTCCTCGCGCCGGATTCCACCTTCAACCGGCGCCACGGCTCGATCACGGCCTTTGTCGCCGAGCGCGACGGCCAGCCCATCGGCCGCATCGCCGCGATCATCAACCGCTCGCACAACAAATACCACAACGACCGTGCGGGATTTTTCGGGTTTTTCGAGTGTGTGAACGAACCCGAGGTCGCCCGGGCATTGGTTGAAAAAGCTTCAGCCGTCCTGCGCGAAGCGGGCATGGAGACCCTCCGGGGCCCCTACAATCCCAGCATCAATGATGATTGCGGCGTGCTTCTGAACGGCTTCGACAAGCCGACCGTGATCGGCCTGCCGTGGAATCCCGGCTACTATGCCGGACTTCTGGAGGGGATGGGATTCGCCAAGGCGCGCTCGCTCTATGTGATGAGCCTTCCCCTGCACCGCCTTCAACCTCCCGAGCGGTTCGTGCGAATCATCGAGCGCTTGAAAAAGCGCGCCAAACTCGCGATGCGACCCTTCGATCTCAAGAAACTCGACCGCGAACTCGAAATCGTCCGCCGCGTTTATAATGCCACTCTCGAGCGGAACTGGGGATTCGTCCCCGTCGGCATCGAGGATTTGATGGATTCCGCCGGCGATCTCCGCGCCATCGCCGACCCCCGCCTCCTCCTCATCGGTGAATCGAATGGCCAATCGGCTGGCGTCGCCCTCACGCTGCCGAACTTCAACGAAATCCTCCACGCCGCAAAAAAAACACCCCGCTGGCTCCGGATGGCCCACATTGTTTTCCTGATGAAAACGCGCAAAATCCAGACCTGTCGCCAGACCGTGCTCGGCGTGGTGCCGGAATTCCGCGACCGAGGCTTCCACACCTGGCTTGTCCATGAGCAATTCCGCGAGGCCAAGGAACACCACACCCAAGCCATTCTCGGGTGGCTCGAGGACACCAACGCCGAAATCATCGAAATTTGCCGCGTCGTCGGCGGGGAAACGGACCGCGAGTGGGGAATTTTTGAAAAAAAACTCGCCCCGCCCGCCCCGTGAGCTTCCCTGTTTCCTGCCGCGCAGGGTTGTTGTAAATCCCCTCTCATGAAAATCGCTGTCTACAGCTCCAAACCACACGACCACGAATTCCTGAAGACCGGAACCCACGAGTTCGTTTTCTTCGAAGCCCGGCTGGACATCAAAACGGTGGAACTGGCCCGCGGCTTCGACGGCGTTTGCCTTTTTGTCAACGACGCCGCCGACGCGGCTGTGATCGATGGCCTCGCAGAGGCCGGCTGCCGATTGATCGCCCTGCGATGCGCGGGATTCAACAATGTGAATCTCGCCGCCGCCTCGCGTCGCGGAATCGTCGTCTGCAGGGTTCCCGCATATTCGCCCCACGCCGTCGCCGAGCATGCCGTGGCGCTGCTCCTGGCGCTGAACCGGAAAACCCATCGCGCCCACTCGCGCATCCGCGAAGGCGACTTCTCGATCAACGGCCTCATGGGATTCGACCTGCATGGCAAGACCGTGGGAGTTGTCGGCACCGGCCGCATCGGCGCGGCCTTCGCCCGGATCATGAAAGGATTCGGGTGCCGGATTCTGGGCTGCGATCCCTTCCCCGACCCCTCCCTGGCCGCTGCGGGCGTCGAATACACAGACCTCCCCTCCCTGCTTGCCTTGAGCGAGGTGATCAGCCTCCACTGCCCGCTCACCCCGGAAAGCGAACATTTCATCAACGCCAAAACCATCGCGCTGATGAAGCCCGGCGTGTTTCTCATCAACACCAGCCGCGGCAAGCTCATCGACACCCAGGATGCTGTGAAAGGCCTGAAAAAAGGCCTCATCGGCGCGCTGGGAATCGATGTTTACGAGGAAGAGTCCGGCGTCTTTTTTGAAAACCTCTCGAACACCATCATCAACGACGATGTTCTCATGCGGCTCACCACATTTCCAAATGTGATCATCACAAGCCACCAGGGATTTTTCACCCGCGAGGCGGTGGAAAACATAGCCGCCACGACGCTTGCGAACATCGACGAATTCGCCGCTTCGGGAACCTGCACCCACGCCGTCCAAGCCCCGTAAGGCCCCGCGCGACCCCCATGGCTGCGGCTTTTTTTAGAAAAAGTCCGGCCCACACCCGATCCCGCTCCGTCTTTTCTCTTGTCACTCTCCGGCCCGCGTCGAATGCTCCACCACTCTCGATATGCCAAATACCATTCTCGTTGGCGCCCAGTGGGGCGATGAAGGAAAAGGAAAAATCATCGATTTCCTCACCGATGAAGCCGATGTCGTCGTCCGCAGCCAGGGCGGCAACAACGCCGGCCACACCATTGTCATCGAGGGGGAAAAATATGTCCTCCACCTCATCCCCTCCGGAATCCTCCGCAAGTCGAAGACCTGCGTGATCGGCAACGGCGTCGTGCTCGATCCCGTCTCGCTCGTGGGCGAGATCCAAGGCCTTCAGGACCGCGGCGTGAAAGTTGGCAAAAACCTCCTGATCAGCGACTCCGCCCACCTCGTCCTTCCCTACCACCGCGTCCTCGACGGCCTCCGCGAAAGCCAGAAAGGCGGCAACAAAATCGGCACCACCAAGCGCGGCATCGGGCCCGCCTATGCCGACAAGGCCTTCCGCACCGGCCTCCGCACCGGCGACCTCCTCAAGCCCGACCTCTTCGCCGAAAAACTCACCAAGCGCATCAAGGAAAACAACGCCGTCATCAAGGAACTCGGCGAAAAACCGCTCAGCCCGAAAGAAGTCGTCGAGGAAACCCTCGCCGCCGGCAAAATTCTCGCTCCCTTCATCACCAACACCGTCGTTTTTCTCCACAGCGTGCTGGCTGCGAAAGACTCGAATCTCCTTTTCGAGGGAGCCCAGGGAACCTTCCTAGATATCGACCACGGCACCTACCCGTATGTGACCAGTTCGAACACCACCTCCGGTGGAGCCTGCACCGGCAGCGGCGTGCCGCCGAACCGCATCGACCATGTGATGGGAGTGCTCAAAGCCTACACGACGCGCGTGGGCGAGGGCCCCTTCCCCACCGAGGACGCCGATCTCTCGAAGCGCTTCCACGCCATGGGCCGCGAATTCGGCGCCACCACCGGCCGCGCCCGCCGTTGCGGATGGTTCGACGCCGTCTCGACCCGCTATTCCGCCATGATCAACGGCATCGACCAGATCGCCATCACGAACCTCGACGGCCTCGATGATGTCGAGTGGATCAAAGTCTGCGTCGGCTACCGCCTCGGCTCGAAGAAACTCGACTTCCCGCCCACCGACTCCGAGGAACTCGCCCTCTGCAAACCCGTTTACATCGACATGCCCGGCTGGCGCAAATCCACCGAGAACGCCCGCGAATTTTCCGACCTCCCGCCAAAAGCCCGCAACTATGTCAAAAAAATCGCGGGCCTCGTCGGTGCCAATCTCTCCATCGTGAGCATCGGCCCCGCCCGCGCGCAGACCATCCGGCTCTGACCGCCGCATGAGCGCCGTCCCCAAACATGTTGCCATCATCATGGACGGCAATGGCCGTTGGGCCCAGCAGCGCAGCCTCCCGCGCATCGCGGGCCACGAGGCGGGCTCGAAATCCATCGAGCGCTGCGTCCAAGCCTGCCTCGACACCGGCGTTCAATATCTGACGCTCTACGCGTTTTCCTCGGAGAATTGGAAACGCCCCGCCGCCGAGGTCAACGCCCTCATGCTCCTGCTGGAAAAATTCCTCAACCAAAAGCGCGATGAAATGGTCCGCGAGGGCATCCGCCTCCACCACATCGGCCGCATCCAGGAGCTCCCCTCCGTCTGCCAGCGCAAGCTCCGCGAGGTGATGGCCGCCACCGCCGCGAATACCAAGCTCCACCTCGTCCTCGCCCTCAGCTACAGCGGGCGCACCGAGATCGTGGATGCCGTGAAATCCCTCGTCCGCGACGCCGCCAACGGCTCGATGAGCGAAGCCGACATCACCCCCGAATTGATCGACTCCCGCCTGAACACCGCTGGAATGCCCGACCCCGACCTGCTCATCCGCACCTCGGGCGAAATGCGCATCTCGAATTTCCTCCTCTGGCAACTCAGCTACACGGAAATCCATGTGACCAAAAAATTCTGGCCCGATTTCCACCGCGAGGATTTCCTCGCCGCGCTCGAGGATTACGCCGGTCGCTCGCGCCGATTCGGCGGGGTCTGATCCCCAGCCGCACTTTCCGCTTTCTCGCCTCCGGCGAACCCGATTGAATCCCGCGCCATGTCCGAATTGTCCAAGGCCTACGAGCCCCAGTCCGTCGAAGAAAAATGGTATTCCCACTGGCTCGAACGCGGCCATTTCACCGCCGACCCCGCTTCGCCGAAGCCCCCCTACTCGATCGTCATCCCGCCGCCGAATGTCACCGGCGTCCTCACGCTCGGCCATGTGCTCAACAACACGCTCCAGGACATCCTCGCCCGCCGCGCCCGCCAGACCGGCCATGAAGTCCTTTGGCTCCCGGGCACCGACCACGCCGGCATCGCCACGCAAACCGTCGTCGAACGCAAACTCCGCAAGGAGGAAAAGAAAACCCGCCACGACCTCGGCCGTGACGAATTCCTCAAGCGCGTCTGGGAGTGGAAGGACAAGCACGGCGGCATCATCATCAACCAACTCAAAAAACTCGGCTGCTCCTGCGATTGGAGCCGCGAGCGGTTCACGATGGATGACGCCTACGCGCGTAAAGTTCAGGAGGTCTTCGTCGATCTCCACGCCAAGGGCCTCATCTACCGCGGCAAGCGGATGGTGAACTGGTGCCCCGTCTCGCTCACCGCGCTCAGCGACGAGGAGGTCATCCCGAAAACCCAGAAATCCTTTTTCTACCACTACCGCGTCGAGGTCGTGGAAAAACCCGGCACCTTCCTCGAAATCGCCACCACCCGTCCCGAGACGATTATGGCCGACGCCGCCGTGGCCGTGAATCCCAAGGACCCGCGCTACGCCGCCCTCATCGGCCTCCATGTCCGCCGTCCCCTCCCCGCCAATGTCGAAGCCCTCCTTCCCATCATCGGCGACGAGGCGGTTGATTTCGAATTCGGCACCGGCGTCCTAAAGGTCACCCCCGCCCACGACAAAACCGACTACGAGATCGGCCTGCGCCACAACCTCCCCGTCATCGACATCTTCAACCCCGACGCCACCCTCAACGAACTCGCCGGCGAGGAATTCGCGGGACTCGACCGCTTCGAGGCCCGCACCGAGGCCGTTGCCAAGCTCCAGGAACTCGGCCTCCTCGTGAAGGAAGAGCCCCACGAAAACAATGTCGGCTTCAGCGAACGCGCGGATGTCCCGATCGAGCCCCGCCTCTCCGAGCAGTGGTTCCTGAAATACCCGAAAACCGCCGAATCCCGCGACGCCGTCCGCAACCACCTCATCCGTTTCTTCCCCGACCGCTGGGAAAAGGTCTACGACCACTGGCTCGAAAATATCCAGGACTGGTGCATCTCCCGCCAACTCTGGTGGGGCCACCGCATCCCGGTTTGGTATAAAAATGTAGGACAGGCGTCCCGCCTGTCACCCGGATCCGATTGCGGGCGGAACGCCCGCACTGCATTCCCCCCGATTTACTTCGACGAACTAGGCGAATTCCAAATCACCCAACGCCACCTCCCCCATTGGGAACAAACAGGCGCCACCTACTCCATCACCTTCCGGCTCGCCGATTCCCTGCCCGAATCCAAAGTTGCCGAACTCCGCCATGAGCGAGAACGCTGGCTCGCCAACCTGCCGCAAACGCTCACCGAGGAAGACCACAAAACATTCGGTCTTCTTTTCAGCAAAAAAATCGAGGAGTTGCTCGACGCCGGCATGGGCTCCTGCCTCCTCAAAGAAGACGCTGCTGCAGCAATCGTCGAAAACGCCCTCCGCCACTTCGACGGCGAACGCTACGAACTCCGCGCATGGGCCGTGATGCCGAACCATGTCCATGTCGTCTTCACTCCCAAACCAGGCCACGCGCTCAAGGAAATCCTCCACTCCTGGAAATCCTTCACCGCCCACGCACTCAATAAACTTACCGGAAAGACAGGCCCGGTCTGGCTCAACGAAACCTACGACCACATCATCCGAAACGACGAGGAACTCTGGCAAACGATCGACTATGTCGAATCCAACGCCCCCCGCGCCGGCCTAAAAAACATTCGCCAATCCCATGTAGGACAGGCGTCCCGCCTGTCATCAAACCCACTCGCAGGCGAGACGCCCGCACTACATCCCGTAGGACAGGCGTCCCGCCTGTCACTCGACACCGATTGCGGGCGGGACGCCCGCACTACATCATCAAGCGAAATCCGCTGCCAAATCGACTCCCCCGGCGAGGGCTGGGGGCAGGACCCCGATGTGCTCGATACCTGGTTCTCCTCGTGGCTCTGGGCCCATGAGACGATGGAACCCGCCGCGCTGAAAAAATTCTTCCCGACCAGCGTGCTCGTCACCGGGCCCGACATCATCTTTTTCTGGGTCGCCCGCATGATCATGGCGAGCCTCGAATACACCGGCCAGATTCCGTTCCGCGATGTCTACTTCACCGGCATCATCCGCGACAAACAGGGCCGCAAAATGTCCAAGAGCCTCGGCAACTCGCCCGACCCGCTCGACCTCATCGCGAAGTTCGGCGCGGACGGCATTCGCTTCGGCCTCCTCCGCATTGCGCCGCAGGGGCAGGACATCAAATTCGACGAGCAGCAAATCGTCGAAGGCCGCAACTTCTGCAACAAGCTCTGGAACGCCTGCCGCTTTCGCCAAATGCAGGGCCCGCTTGACCCACAGGCCGATCCCTCGAAACACGAACTCTCCCTCTTCGCCCGCGACCTCCTCGCCCGCCTCGATGCCACCATCAGCCGCGTCAACGAAGGCTACGAGGCCTACAAATTCAGCGACATCGCCCAAGCCCTCTACGACTTCGTCTGGGGCGATTTCTGCGACCGCTTCATCGAAGTCGCGAAGTCTGATTTCACCACCGACTCGCCCCGCCGGGCGGGCACGCTGGCGACCCTCGACTACACCATCAAACGCGTCCTCCAACTCCTCCACCCCTACGCTCCCTTCATCACCGAGGAACTCTGGCAGGGTCTCGAACTCGGCAACGAATCCATCCAATTCAGCGGTTGGCCCGAACCGGCCAACTTCACCGCTGACCCCCGCGCCGAAGCAGTCTTCACCGCCGTCTCCGCCGCCCGCAACCTCCGCGCCACCTACGGCATCCAGGGCAACCGCCGCCTCCCGTGGCAACTCGCCCCCGCCGCCGATTGGGTGAAAAACGAACTCCCCGTGCTCGCGATCCTGCTCCACGCCGAGTCGCTCACGCTCTGCGAAGCCGCCCCGCAAGGCCACGCCGCCTGCCCCACCGACATCGGCACGATCTACCTTCCGCTCGAAGGCATTATCGACCCCGCCACCGAAGCCAAGCGCCTCGACGGCGAAATCCGCAAAGTCGAAGCCGAGATCGAAAAAGTTGCCAAAAAACTCTCGAGCGAAACCTTCGTCCAAAACGCCCCCGCCGAAGTCGTCGCAGACCATCGCCAGCGTCAACACGACTGGCTCACCAAACTCTCGGAACTCCAAAAGGCGATCACCGCCTTGGGATGACCGGCGATGTTTTCCTATTTCGCGGGGGCCACGCTCGCCGCGTTGAGTTGGGGCGGGTTGGTCCCGGGAACCAGCCTGCCGTTCGCAGTTAAAAATGTCCCTTTGACGGGCATTTCGGCTCCTTTAGGCAGCAGCACGACGAGGGTTTTCCGCTCGCACGCCTTGGTGCAGGTGGCTTCCGAAGAGTCGATCAGAATCACCATTCCGCGCGCGGTGGACACCCGATCCACGAGGCCGGTCACCGCAAGTTCCATTTCGGAAAGGGCGGAGCTTTGTTCGTGGAGGGCGTTCACGCCAATCGGCGTCTCGGCATTGGCTGGAAGCACGAGGCATAATGTCAGCGCGGTCAGCAGGAGTCGGATTTTCATGGTTTAAAGATGACGGATGGCTTGGATGGTGGAAAGCCGCAGGGTTCTGGCGATCGCCGCCGTGCTTCCGAGCAGTCCGATCAACACGCCAAGCAAGAGGCCCGCCGCGGCCAGTTCGGGTCCCATGTGAAGTCGGAAGGCCCCCATGGGCAATCTCAGCGCGAATCCCTGGATCGACATCGCCGCGCCGATTGCGATCAGGGAACCCGCCAGCGCCGGTGCAAGCCCCTCGATGGCGAATCCACAGGCAAGCTGCCAACGACGGAAACCCAGCGTCCGGAGCATCCCGAGCTCCCGCGTGCGCGCAGTCACCGAGGCGAAAAGCGTGTTCATCCCGAGAAGCGCGCCTCCAAGCACGAGAATCCCGGCCAGGATGCAAATGGCAGCGGTGATCGGCCGGAACGCCTCGGCGTGGGCGGCATAGTAATCCGTTTCGCGCCGGGCGGCGACGATCACATCCCTCCTGGTTTCGAGATCGAAGAACAATTCCTCGAGGGCCGCCTCGTCCCGCGCACGGAGAACCACCGAATTCAATTCGTCGCGGCGATAGGCCGACATCATGGCATCCAGAGGTGCCCAGATCTCAGCCTCGAAGGCGGTGCCCGGCGCCTCGAGTCGACCGACGATTTTCCACGGCTTGCCGTCCAGCACCAGCTCTTGACCCACCTTCAGCGACTCCTCCGGCAAGCCAAGCTTCACACCGACCAGCGGACCGATGGCCACCTCGTCCGCAGCCAGAGGCGGGCGACCCTCCCCCACCCGCACCTGCTCATGCACGGCGAAGGCCACGGGCAAAATTCCACGCACCAGAGCCTGGGAAACTTTGCCCGCCTGCTCGTGCGTCGCCGCAAAAAGAATCTCCGGGGAGGCCAGCGAACCACGGTTGTCACTGGCCAGTTCGGGGGAGTGTCTCAATGCCTCGTAGGTCGATCGATCCAAGGCCGAGAATTCGATTGTTTCGGCACCCCGGCTGGTGACCAGCACATTGAGGGGATTTCCCGTCGACTTGAATCCGGAGACGATTCCAAGAGCCAGCCCGCCCATCACCATGGCGACGAAAACCGCGAGCCCGATGCCGATGGCAGTCATCAAAAACCGCGAACGACGCACCAGCAGGCTCCTCCAATGATACTTGAGCAGCATCAGTCCACCTCCCTCAAAGCCTCGACAACCCGAAGTCTCGCGACGCGCAGGGCGGAGGGCAATCCCGCGACGGTCGCCAGCACAACAGAAAGAATCAACGCCTCCAGAAACAGGCCGGGCGACAGCGCGGGGGCGAAGGAAAAGCCCTCGACCGACAGCTCGAAATGCGTCGCGCGGATCAGAACCCAGGCGACAGCCACCCCGATCAGTCCTCCTGCCACTCCGCAGACAATCGCCTCGGACAATATCAATCGCAGAACCTGCGGCCTTCGGAAGCCGAGGGTTTTCAAAATCGCGATCTCCCGCGTCCGGTCCCGGATGCTCATGGAAAGGCTGTTTCCCACGCCCGCCACCACCAATCCGAGGGCACCATAGCCGAGCAGGGAGGTGAACTCGACAAGACCGGCGATGCTGGAGACTGCGGCATCCATGAACGCCCTCTCGCTCGCGGTGCGCGTCGGCGACTTGGAATTGGCGAAATGCCGGTCGATCGCAGCGGCCAGCGCGCCTCCGTTCTCCGGATCGTCCAAGCGGACATGGCAAAGAGTGACTTTTCCCGGCTGGTTAGTCGCGATCTGCAAATACCCGAGATCCACCAGAATGGCGCTTTCGAGACCCTCCGTTTTCGAAGTGAAGATGCCACGAACCGTGAAGGTCAGGCCTCCGAGCCGCTCCAGCGAGACGGTTTGCCCGACCTTCCAACCATACCTCGCCGCCGCCCGGCGCCCGACAAGCGCGGCACCGCGTTCAGAGCTGAAAGCGGCGAACTCCGACTCTGGAAGATCGATGTCCCGGAAGCTCCTCACCTTGCCAGGCTCGATGCCATAGACCGCCACCAGATCGGTCACTCGGGAGCACGAGCTGATCACAAACAATTCGGCGGTCACATCCCGGACGCCTTCCATGCCCTCAAGGACGCCTCGGTGGGCCTCTGGAAGCTTCGAAAGCGGAGGACAACTTTGGAACCGGTCGAAGACAACCAGCACATCGGAACGCGCGCCGGTCACGAGCATGCGGTCGAGCCCGCGATCCACAGCCGCCACGGCACAGAAAAGCGAAACCGCAAGCGCAACGGCCAAAACAGCCAGCGACGGCCGGAGCGGTGCCCGCAGCAGGGCATGCACGGTGTAGCGCAACCAGTTCATAAGGCTCCTGCCCGGTGTTCCAGAAGCAGGCCCTTTTCCATCCGAACCACCCGGTCGGCGGCTTCGGCGGCCTTCGGATCATGGGTCACCATAACGAATGTCTTGCCCAGCTCGCGGCACAGGATGCCGATTAGATCCAGCACGGCCCCCGCGCTGTCGCGGTCGAGGTTGCCGGTCGGCTCGTCGCCGAGCAGGAGGGGAGGATCGGGCGCGAGGGCGCGGGCGATGGCAACGCGCTGCTCCTGCCCGCCGCTGAGCTGCGAAGGCAGATGCCTGCGCCGGTCGGCCAGACCCACCGCCTCGAGCGCATTCATGACCTGCTCGTGCCTCCGCTTGGACGGCAGCCGCAGCAGCAACAGCGGCAGCTCGACATTTTCATAGGCTGTCAGCACCGGGACCAGGTTGTAGGCTTGGAAAATGTAGCCGATGTTCCGCGTCCTCCACGCGGCAAGCTGGTCCTCGTTGAATCGGCTGATGTCGCGGCCATGGACCACGATCCGCCCGGAGGTCGGGGAATCGATACCGGCCATGAGATTCAGCAGCGTGGTCTTGCCGCTGCCGCTGGGCCCCATCAGAGCCAAAAACTCGCCCGCCGACACCGTGAGATCGACTCCTTTCAGGACATCGATCGTTTCCGGACCGCGACGATGAATTTTGTGCACGCTCTCGATTTGGACAACAGATTTCATGATTCGGGAAAAACAACCTTCACGCTCATCTCGGGACGCAGGGAGGGTGGGAACTCCTCGAGTTTCAAAACCACTCTCACGGTGTTTCTTGCCAGGGAGGCCTTCGGCAGGATGCGATCGACACGGGCGAGGAATTCGCGCCCGGGGTCGGAATCCAGACTCACAAGCGCCCGCCCACCCTCGCGAATGCGGGCAAGGTCGCGCTGGTTCACATCGACCCAGACCTGCATCCGCCGGGGGTCGATCACCGAGGCGACCTCTTGGCGCTCCTCCAGATTGATGTAATCCCCCTCCGAAGCCACCCGCTCGTAAAGAATCCCATCGACCGGCGAGCGAATCGTGGATTGATCGATTTGCCATCTCACGGTTTCGAGCTCGGCGTTGATCCGCTCCGCCTCCGCGCGGAGAATGCCGGCCTCCGCCGAGGCCAGGTCGAGATCACGCAAAGGCATCGCCCCCCGCCCGGCTAGGGTTTTCGCCCGCGCCAGCTCCTTCTCGGCAAAATCCAGACGCCGCGCGGTGACAGCGGCGGCCGCGCCCAGCTCGGCCTCCCGCTTTTCATGCTGCCCCGAGTTCAACCGGGCGACGACATCGCCGGCTTTGACAGCTTCCCCTTCGCGAACGGGAAAATGGTCGATCCTACCGGGAACCAGCGGGGTGACTTTCACGGGAAACGGCGGCACCGGCTCGACATAACCCGCCGCGCTGAAATCCGCGCCGGAGGTGGAGCCGGTGCCGGCGGTCGGAGCGGAGGCCGCCACAACGGGCGAGGCGGTTGCGGATTCGTTTGGGGCAGACACAGAAACGCCCTCGCGATTGGCAACCCAGACACCCGCTGCCACCAAAGGTATGGCCACCAGCAACAGGATCCAGCCGATGGAGAGCCGTCGGCCGGCCCGAAGAACCTCGTCATCGCGATTGATGTTCGCCTCCAAGTGGAGGGCTTTTGCTTGTTCGATTTTCATGAAAACACTGAACCTCAAGTTGTGCCCGGCCGGGGGCCGGGCGGTTGGGAATGGACAGAACGAGCCGCCATGCGGCTCCAGGACAGGTTCAGGCTTTTCGTGGAGGCTGGTCGATGAGGGAAAGGAACCCCTCGGGCAGGTCAGCCGCGGGCGTAAGGAGATTCATCAGCAGCCTTGTCCGGACCGGCAAACCGCCGAGGGGAGTGACGGCAAGAATTTTTCCTAAATGCACACAGTGGGGGCATCCTTCCGGAGCCGCTCCATCGCAACCTCCCGAGTCCCTGCAACCCGAATCCTGATGCTCGCAGGCGGCTACCTGCTTTTCGCAAGAGAGAAGCGCCTGAGGCGTTGCAAGGACAACTCCCATCACCAAGGCCAAGAGCAATTTGAGGAAGTGATGCATCCGGGTTTTACTTAACCGCCAACGCGCGGATTGTCAAAGCGCCGCGGCCATTAGAATTCGCAGCCCTTCATCGCTTGCGTGAGCAGGCCGATCGATACCCCAAACGATTTCTCGCGTTCTTCCTCCCCGGTGATTCGATCCTTTGGCATTTCGCGCCGACCGGATTAGCCTTTGGCCCATGGGAACCTCGCGTGAACACTGCGGCCGAATCGTGGATTTGAGAGAGGGGAGGATTTTTCCGGGAATTATTTTTGAGACCGATGGGCGCATCGCCCGCATCGTCGAGGATCCCACGGTGATGGAAGACAGTTTCCTGAGCCCCGGCTTTGTGGACGCGCATGTGCATATCGAAAGTTCGATGCTTTCTCCTGCGGAGTTCGGCCGGATCGCCTCGACCCATGGCACGGTCGGCACGGTGTCCGACCCCCACGAAATCGCCAATGTGCTGGGGACGGAGGGGGTTCGCCTGATGCAACGCGAGTGCGCCCGGACGCCGCTGAAAATCCGACTCGGCATCCCCTCCTGCGTTCCGGCGACCTCCTTTGAAACCGCCGGGGCCGTCCTGGATTCTTCAGCCGTGGAGGAACTCTGCCGCGACCCTTCGCTGACCTACCTCTCCGAGATGATGAATTATCCCGGGGTTGTGGACGGGATTCCCGAAGTCCTGGAAAAAATCGCCATCGCCAAGCGCCATGGAAAACGCATAGACGGCCACGCTCCCGGTCTGCGAGGCGAGGCACTGCGCCGCTATGTCGCCGCAGGGATTGAAACCGACCACGAATGCTTCACCCTCGACGAGGCGAGGGAAAAACTCTCCCTCGGCGTGAAAATCCTCATCCGCGAGGGATCGGCCGCGCGGAATTTCGAGGCCCTCTGGCCGGTTCTGCTGGAAAAGCCGGAGGCCTGCATGTTTTGCAGCGATGACAAACATCCCGACGATCTCCTCGCGGGCCACATCGACCGCCTTTGTGCCCGCGCCGTGGCGAAGGGCGTGCCGGCACTCGATGCCCTCCGCGCGGGCTGCCTCCATCCCGTTCTGCACTACGGCTTGAATTGCGGCACCCTGAGGCCGGGCGATGCCGCCGATTTCATTCGTTTGGAAAACCTCGAGGAGTTCCGTGTTTTGGAAACTTGGATCGACGGCCAACTCGTCGCCCGCAACGGCGAGGCACTCCTGCCGAAATCCCGCCCGGAAATTCTCAACCGGTTTTGTGCCACTGCGAAAAACGCAAAGGATTTCAAAGTGTCGGCGGGCGCTGGGCGGATTCGGGTGATCGAGGTTCTCGACGGGCAGATCGTCACCCGAGCTGGCGAAGCAACGCCTCGAATCCGCGATGGATTCGCGGTGGCCGACCCGGGAGAGGATCTCCTCAAAATCGCCGTGGTAAACCGCTATGCGGATGCGCCGCCCGCGGTGGCCTTCGTGAGGGGTGTGGGATTGCGCCATGGCGCGATTGCCTCGAGTGTCGCCCACGATTGCCACAACATCGTAGCCGTCGGCGCGGACGAGCAATCCCTGGCCAGGGCGGTAAATCTCATTATCCAACACCAAGGGGGCATTTCGGTGGCCGCGCCCGGGATGGAGGACATCCTGCCCCTGCCGCTTGCGGGCTTGATCAGCGATGGCCCGGCCGAAGAGGTGGCCGCCGGCTACGCCCGGCTGACCCAAGTGGCCAAATCCCTCGGGAGCCGGCTTGGAGCCCCTTACATGAGTCTTTCCTTCCTCGCCCTGCTCGTGATTCCCGAGCTGAAACTCAGCGACCTCGGGCTGTTCGATGCGCGCAGCTTTTCATTCACCCCGGTTTTCACGGGGGAGTGAGCGGAGGATCAGGCGCTGCGGATTGCTTCGGCGATGGGTTGGACGAAAGCGGCGATTTTTTCGCAGAGGTCGGGGGCGCCACCCTGCTCGCCGACGCGACGGACGATGGCGCTGCCGACCACCACGGCGTCGGACTCACGGGCGACTTCGGCAGCCTGCTCCGGCGTGGAAATTCCGAAACCCACCGCCACGGGAAGAGCGGTGTGTTTTTTGATCTCGGCGACCTGCGCTGCGATGTCGGTGGAGAGGCTGGTTTGCTCCCCTGTGACGCCTTCGCGCGAGACATAATAAATGAAACCCTCGGCCGATTTCGCGATGAGTGCCATGCGCTCGGGAGGAGTCGTGGGCGCGATGAGGCGGATCGAGAGGAGACCGTGGGATTTCATCAACTCCGCGTTGCGCGCCGCTTCGTCAGGCGGGAGGTCGAGGATCAACAACCCGTCCGCACCCGCCGCCGCGGCATCGCTGTGGAAGCGGTCGAACCCGTAGATGTAAATCGGATTCAGGTAGGTGAAGAGGACGATGGGAACTTGGGAGGACTTGCGAATCTCGCGAATGGAGTCGAGCACACCCGCCACGGTGGATCCCGCCGCAATGGCGCGCCCGGCGGCAGCTTGGATTGTGGCCCCGTCGGCAAGGGGATCGGAAAACGGGATGCCGAGTTCGACGATGTCGACTCCGGATTTTTCCAGAGCGGCGACGAGGGCGGGGGTGGTTTGCAGATCGGGATCGCCGGCGGTGATGTAGGCGATGAAGCCCGGTTGTTTGGCGGCGCGGAGGGTTTGGAATTTTTCGTCGATGCGGTTCATGGCTTGGAATTTTTTTCGAGGCCCCGCGCGATCCAGATGCCGAGAAGGGCGATGTCGGCGGGGGTGACGCCGCTCAGGCGCGCGGCCTGGCCGAGCGTTTCGGGGCGGACCTTGGAAAGCGTGTGGACGGCTTCGGTGCGGAGGCCGTTGATTTTGGAAAAGTCCACCCACTCGGGGATCGGCTTGCTTTCATGGCGCGCGGTGCGGGCGATCTGGTCCTCCTGGCGTTGGATGTAGCCCGCGTATTTGAGATCGGTCTCGAGTTGCTCCCAGACTGGGTCGGCGAACTTCGAGCGGATGTCGGCGGGGAGTTTGTCGCAGGTGTTTTCGGGACGCTTGATCCAGCGCTCGAGCGGGAGGGAGTCGATGCGGAATTCGCCAAGCCGGTTTCGCAGCTCGGCGAGTTGGTTTTTTTTCGCTTCGTAGCGCGAGGCGCGCTCGCCATCCACAAGGCCGAGTTCGACGGCCTTGCCGGTGAGGCGGAGGTCGGCATTGTCCTGTCGCAAAAGCAGACGGTATTCCGCGCGGCTGGTGAACATCCGGTAGGGCTCGGGCGTGCCGCGGGTGACGAGATCGTCGAGCATTACTCCGATGTAGGCCTCATGGCGCGCGATGGTGAGTGCCGGCTTGCCGAGGCGCTTCAGCGCGGCATTCGCGCCGGCGACGAGACCCTGCGCGGCGGCCTCCTCGTAACCGGAGGTGCCGTTGATTTGCCCCGCAAAATAGAGGCCCGGGAGGCGTTTTGTTTCGAGCGTGGTGTGAAGTTGCGTTGGCGGGCAGTAGTCGTATTCCACGGCGTAGCCGGGCCGGAGGATTTCGGCGTTTTCGAGCCCGCGAACACTTCGGATGAAGGCATATTGGACCTCGAACGGCAGGCTCGTGGAAATGCCATTCACATAAATCTCATCGGTGTGGCGCCCCTCGGGCTCGAGGAAAAGCTGGTGCTGCGGCTTGTCGGAAAATTTCACCACCTTGTCCTCGATGCTCGGGCAGTAGCGTGGCCCGACCCCTTCGATTTTGCCCGAGTAAAGCGGGGACTTGTCGAGATTCGAGCGGATGATCTCGTGGGTTTTTTCGTTCGTGTAGGTGATCCAGCACTCGATCTGGCGGGCGTGGAACGAACCGTCGCGCCATTCGTTGAGCGTGTGGACATCGTCCTCGCCGCGCCGGATGGTGTCGGCGAGGTAGCTGAAAAGCGGTGGCGGGTTGTCGCCGGGTTGGCGTTCGCACTTCGAAAAATCGATGCTCTTTGCGAGCAGGCGGCAGGGCGTGCCTGTCTTGAAGCGCGCGACCTCGAAGCCGAGTTCGCGCAGGCAATCGCTGAAGGTCGAGACGGTGTCACCGAGTCGGCCGCCGCTTTGGTTTCGCAAGCCGACATGGAGGAGGCCGCGCATGAAGGTGCCGGTGGTGACCACCACTGAGGGGGCGTTGAAACGCAGGCCCAGATTCGTTTCCACGCCCTCGATGCCGTTGTCGCCGACAGCGAGGCGGGTGACATTCGCCTGCTTGATGTCGAGGCGCGGTTGGCGCTCGAGGAGCGCCTTCATGCGGAACTGGTAGGCTTTTTTGTCGCACTGGGCGCGAGGCGCCCGGACGCTCGGGCCTTTGGTGGCATTGAGCATGCGGAACTGGATGCCGGTGGCGTCGGTGTTGAGGCCCATCGCGCCGCCGAGGGCGTCGATCTCGCGGACCATGTGTCCCTTGGCCAACCCGCCGATCGCGGGGTTGCAGGACATTTGTCCCACGGTATCGGCGTTTTGGGTCAGGAGGAGCGTCTCGCAGCCGAGACGCGACGACGCCATGGCCGCCTCGATGCCCGCGTGGCCGGCCCCGATGACAATGACATCGTAATTTTTTGGATAGATGAAATCGCTCAAATTACTCGGTCGAGATGCCGTGCTCGGAGAGTTTCTGCGCAAGGGCTTCGGGGGAGAGTTTGAAGCTGTCTTTCAGAAGGATGTCGCCGACAACAAAACGGTCGAAGGTGCCGCGGATGGCCGCATTTTCACCCACGACGATCAGGGATTGCTCCTGCGAGAGATTGCCCGCCCAGTCGCGATGGAAAACGGTGGCCTTGCTGCCATCCTCGGAGACCTGCACCACGCCGGAGGGAAAATCTTCCTGCCCGAAATAAGCTTTCACATCGGGCGTGGTTTGGCTCGCGAGCTGGAGATAAACGGCCAGGGGATCGTCCTGCTCGTCATCGGCCTGCGCGACCTTGCCGACCCGGCCGTAAACGCAGAGGCGCATTCCGTTGTATTTCTGCAACGCGGCGTCCGGCTGGCTGGCGAACTCCTGCACGATTTGTTCGAGAGTGACGAACCCGTCCGGCGGCAGCGGGGCAAGTTGGGATTGCGAAAAAACCGCCATCGAGGTGGCGATGCAAATAGTCAAGGCGATCGAGAGGGTCTTCATAGGAAGCCCGAACCATGAATCATCGCCACCGCATGCTCAACGCAAAAACCGGCCGAAATCATTCGCCAGGCCGCGCGGCGCTTGGGAAAATCTCCCGCACCGATGAGTTCCGACATCGAAGAATTCCTCATGTATCTGGCCACCGAGCGCGGCCTCTCCGAGAGCTACCAACTTCTCGTGCAGCGTTCGCTCGAGGTTTTCTCGGATTGGCTGGGAAAAAACACCACGGTGCAAGCCTGGCAGGCCATCGAGCCGCGACAGATCACCGACTTTTTGGTTTTTCGCAAACGCTCGGGCCTGCAGGCCTCCTCGGTGCGTCTCGACGCCGTGGCGATCCGCATTTTTTTCCGGTTTCTAGTCGCCCGTCGCTCGTGGCCCACGAATCCCGCCGCCACGCTCGTCCTGCCGCGCCCCGAAAAGCATCTTCCCGAGACGCTCCGCCCCGAGCAGGTTCTCAAGCTGCTCGAAAGCATCGGGCCGAACGACCCGCTGGGCCTGCGCGACCGCGCGATGATGGAACTCCTCTACTCCAGCGGCCTGCGTGTTTCGGAATTGTGCAACGCGCGCCTCGAAAACATCGATCTCGACGCGCGCTTCATCCGAGTGACCGGCAAGGGCAACAAGACGCGTCTCGTTCCCCTCGGCAAGCCCGCTGCCAACGCCATCCGCGCCTACCTTTCCCGCGAGCGTCCGGAACTTGTTTCCAAAAAAACCGGCGCCGAGATTTTCCTCTCGATCCGTGGAAAAAAACTCACCACCCCGCGCATCCGGCAACTCATCAAGCAATACGCCGCGCGCGCCGGGCTCGAGATGAATGTCTACCCCCACCTGATGCGGCACAGTTTCGCCACGCACCTGCTCGGCGGGGGTGCCGACCTCCGCATCATCCAGGAACTCCTCGGCCACGCCGACATTTCCACCACCCAGATCTACACCCATGTCGAAAACAGCGGCCTCAAGGCCGTGATCAAAAAATTCCACCCGCGCGCCTGATCAACCCGCCGCTCGCCACGCGCCGCGGATTCCGCCAATCTCCCGCCATGCTCATCGATACCCACGCGCATCTGGACTATCCCGATTTTGCCAACGATCTTCCTGCGATCCTCGAGGCGGCGCGGGCCGCTGGCGTCACCCGCATCATCACGATCGGCACCGGCGTGGAAAGCAGCCGCCGCGCCGTGGCTCTCGCCGAGCGCTTCGAAAACATCCACGCCGTCGTGGGCCTACATCCCACGAATGTCGATGAGGAGCAGGGCGACTGGCTCGCGGAGATCCGCCAACTCGCCTCCCACCCCAAGGTCGCCGCGATCGGCGAGACCGGCCTCGACTACCACCGCCTTCCCTCCGAAAAACTCGCCTCCGCCCCCGGCATCAGTGCCCTCCAAGCCGAAACCGCCGAGGATACCCAGGCAGCCATCATCGACGGAGCCTACAAGGCCGCCCAGGCCGAGGCTTTCGCCGCCCAACTCGATCTCGCCGCCGATCTCGGCCTCAATGTCGTCATCCACCAGCGCGACGCCTGGGATGACACGCTGGCGATTTTGAAAAACTACACCGGCAAGCTGCGCGGCGTGTTCCATTGTTTCGGCAACACCCCCGATCAAGCCCGCGAAATCCTCGCGCTCGGCCACCTCGTTTCCTTCACCGGAATCGTTACCTTCAAGAACGCCGAACTCGTCCGCGAAGTGGTCGCGGCCATCCCCGCAGAGGCCTTCATGGTCGAAACCGACTGCCCCTACCTCGCGCCTGCGCCCCATCGCGGCAAGCGCTGCGAACCCGCCCACACGCGCCTCGTCGCCGAAAAAATCGCCGAGGTCCGCGGCGTCTGGTTGGAGGAAATCGCCGCCACCACCACCCGCACAGCGGAGTCGTTTTTCAGGCTGCGGGTCTGAAATCCCGGCTCAAACCGAGCAGCAGCTCGTTTTTTTGGAGCTTTGGTTCCAGGGCATTTTGGCCAGGACGATCACCATCGGGCAAAATCCCGTTGCTCCAGCAACGATCAATCCGAGGCCCACAAAACCTGAGAGCAGCACCCATGCCGGATTAAAGAGAAAAGCGAGAGCCGCACCGGCCAGGGCCATCGTGCCGGCGACGAGTTGCATTTGTTGGTTGAGAGGAAGGACATGGCGTTCCGTTTGGTTCACCGGCAGGCCCGCCGCGGCCCAAGCCGCCGTGCCGCCCTCAACCACCACGCAGTCGCGGAATCCCTTCCCCTCCATCTTGCGGGCGGCCCGCTCGGCGCGGACTCCCGAGTGGCAGAGGATGTAAATGGTCGTGTCTTTTGAGAACCCATCGGTTGCGGCGAGCGCCTCAGGGTCCAAATTGTCCACAGGAACCAAATGCACCCCGGGGACATGGATTTTCTCGTGCTCTGCCGGGGTGCGGACATCCAACAAGGCGAAGGAGCCACCGGATTGGCGGAGTTTGTTGAGCTCGGCGGGCGTGATGGTTTTCATGATTGACCCAAATAAACACACCCGGGGCGCGATCCGTCAAAGCGAATGCAATTTTTGTCAAGATTTCCCGATTGCAATTCGCGCCCCACCTTCTCAATGTCGCTGAAAATTATGAGCACCACCAACTCCCTCGATCAACTCAAGCAATTCACCACCGTTGTTGCCGACACGGGGGACTTCGAAAGCATCCGCGCCTACGCGCCGCAAGACGCCACCACCAATCCCACGCTGATCTTCAAGGCCGTCCAACTGGCCGAATACAAGCCTCTCCTCGCCAAGGCCGTCGCCGACAACCGCTCCAGCTCGCTTACTGGCTCGGCTCTTCATCGCAAGGTCATCGACGACCTGCTCGTCGCCTTCGGCAGCGAAATCCTCAAGATTGTTCCGGGTCGGGTTTCCACCGAGGTTGATGCACGCCTTTCCTTCGATACGGAAGCCACGATCGAGAAGGCCCGCTATTTGATCGGCCTCTACGAAAAACTCGGCATCAAGCGCGATCGCATCCTCATCAAGATCGCCTCGACCTGGGAAGGCGCTCAGGCAGCTGCCGTCTGCCAAAAGGAAGGCATCAACTGCAACCTCACCCTCCTCTTTTCACTCCCGCAGGCCATCGCTTGCGCCGAGGCGGGCGTGCGCCTCATCTCGCCGTTCGTGGGCCGCATTTACGACTACTACAAGGCCAAAACCGGAAAAGAATTTCATGGCGCCGAGGATCCCGGCGTGCAGTCGGTTCAAAAGATTTTTACCTACTATAAAAAATTCGGCTACCACACCCAAGTCATGGGCGCGAGCTTCCGGAACACCGGACAAATCAGCGAACTTGCCGGTTCCGACCTGCTCACCATCGCTCCCGAGTTGCTCAAGGAACTTCAGGAATCCACCCAGCCGATCGTTAAAAAACTCGACGCCGAAGAGGCCGCCAAAGCGAACATCGAAAAAATCAACCTCGACGAGAAAACCTTCCGCTGGATGCTCAACGAGGACGCCATGGCTACCGACAAACTCGCCGAAGGCATCCGGAAATTCGCGGCGGACATTGTTTCTCTTGAACAAATCGTTGCGAAAAGTTTCCAACAGGGATGACTTTGAAAAAAATCCTCGCTCTCCTTTCTATCGCGCTCGCCACCATGGCGGCGCCGCTGCAAGCCACGACCCGCGCCACTGACTATCCCGGTTCGGTTTCTATTCTTCTCGGAATCGACGCCGTTCGCACCGACCTCGGCCTCACGGCCAAGCAGAAGACCCAACTGAACTCGATCCGCAAGGAACTCCGAGGGAAAACCAAGGCGATCCTCCAGCGCTCCAAATCCTCCCACACCTCGGTTTTGACCACCGATCAACGACTCTTCTCGATGATCGACCTCAACAACGCCGAGTCCCTCGCGGTCCTCACTCCCGCTCAGTTAAGTCGCTTCCATGAGATCCAGAACCGGATGCTCGGCTACACGATGCTTTTCTCGCCAAAAGTCCAGAAACAGCTCGGCCTTTCGAAATCCCAGATCGGTCGGATTGAAAAAATCCGCGTTCGCGGCCTCGAGTTCGTCGCGCAAGCGAACCGCTCCTTCGAGGATGGCACCATGAAGCACGACAAACGCCTGGAGACGCTTCGTTTTTACCGCATCGAACAGGCCGCCCAGATCAAGAAAATCCTCTCACCAGCCCAAGCCGAGGCCTTCGCCAAACTCTGCGGCAAACCTGTGAAGGGGATCTAAAGGCTCTCCACTTTTGTTTACCTGGTGCGGTTTCCGAAAGCGGCAGATCGCACTAAACGATCGTATGGGATTCGCTTTTATTCATTCGACCCCCTGTTCTTTGACTCAGTCGCTCCCGCCCCTTCGCCCTTCGGGCCAACCTTCAGTTGCTCTTCCTTGCGCCCGCCCCGGCGCTTGGTTGTGTCCTCTGCGGCTAATTCCTGGATTCGGGTTTAGTTAACATTTTTTGACTGTGGACGATCGGGGCCTTAAGCAAATGCTCGGTGAAGCAAAGCCTTCTTATTCAAACCGGATCTTTCTGGAGCGAACGCCAGCGCGAGGCCCATCCGCTCCACGAAATCCCCTACCGTGCCTGCTTCAAGCCCGCGCTCGCCGCGCACTTCATCAAATATTTCACGACACCCGGTGAAATCGTTTTCGATCCCTTCATGGGCCGCGGCACCACGCCGCTCGAGGCCGCCCTGCGCGGGCGCACCGTCGCAGGCTCGGATGCCAACCCCCTCTGCGAAATGCTCGCCGCACCCCGGCTCGATCCGCCTTCCCCCGAGGAAATCGCCGAAT
>CAYOGR010000016.1:20889-27288 GCA_964403605.1 uncultured Chthoniobacter sp. | reverse complement strand
CATGGAATCGAGCTTTTGGCTCGTTGATTCTCTCCATTTCCGCGACTCTCCGACCGCATCAAAGGCTTTAATCTTCGTTTCCATAAATCAGCTCCATGGGATTAACGATACGAATGGTTTGGTATCCAAGCAACAAGTTCACCGCGTTGAAACCCGCCTCGCGCTGGACATTGACCAGATGCCGGAAATTCCAACTCACGAGGTAATCGATTTTCGCCACGGTGCAGGCAGCTACATGTCGTGCATCATCGGTGTATTTTGGGGTAAGAACCGACTTTTCGATGTATTGCGCGGCGAGTTGTTCGATCTCTTGCGTAACCGGCACAAGATTATGGGGATCGAATGTCTCCTGAAAAAGCTCGCGAACACTTGAGGGAGCTTTTGTGAGTTCGTCAAAGGCGATGATCGAAGTGTGAAAATGCCAAAGCCCGGCCTTCATTTGCTGCCAAAGCTCACGGGTCGGAACCTGCCACTCCTCATCAAAGTAACCGCCCAAAACCGAGGTATCGAGGTAAAGCGAGGCTGTTCGCACGATGAGGGGATTAGCACGACTCCAGTTCATTTCCAATAATTCAAGCGAAAGGACATGTCACCAGCACAACCTTTCAAGTAGGCCAGGTGTCCCGCCTGCCATCGAAAAACTTACGCCCGCGCTACCACCCGAAATTCCTCATAGGCCTTCGCGGCGCGGGGGGCGAGGCGGGCGCGGAGGCGGACATCGTTGCCTTCGTATTCGGTATGGCGGATGTCGGCATCGCGGTGCAGGCGGGCGATGAGGTCGGCCCGGGATTGGGGGATGCGTAGCTCGAGGGTCAAGAGGTCGTCGGCCACGAACTCCGAAATGCGGGCGACGAGGTCTTCCAAGCCCGCGCCGGTTTTTACCGAAATGAATACCGACTCGGGGAAACGCGCGCGCAGGGCGGCGAGGGTGTCTGAATCGGTGATGCGGTCGATTTTGTTGAACACAATCAGCGTGCGGCGCGAGTCGGCGCCGAGTTCGGCGAGGACCGAGCGGGTCGTTTCGTAAAATTCCAAAACCTCGGGCTGGCTGGCATCGAGCACATGGATGAGGAAATCGCTGAGCACCGCCTCTTCGAGTGTGGCGTTGAAGGCTTCGACGAGGCCATGCGGGAGCTTTCGGACAAACCCCACGGTGTCGGTGAGGAGGAGCGGTTGGTTGTTCGGGAGTTCGATCTTGCGCGTGGTGGTGTCGAGCGTCGCGAAGAGTTTGTCCTCCACGAGCACTTGGGCGCCGGTGAGGGCGCGGAGGAGGGAGGACTTGCCGGCGTTCGTGTAGCCGACGATGGCGGCGTTCGGCACGGGGGCGCGTTTTCGGTCCTTCCGCTGCGTGGCGCGCTGGCGTTTCACGGCGGCGAGGTCGCGCTTGAGGCGGTCGATTTGGCCGCGGATTTTGCGTTTGTCCTGCTCGAGCTGGGACTCGCCCTCGCCCTTGGAGCCGATGCCGCCGCCTTGCTTGCCGAGGTGCGTCCACGCGCGGACGAGCCGGGGCAGGGAATACTCCATCCGCGCGAGATCGACCTGCAGGCGCGCCTCGCGGGTGTGCGCCCTCTTCGCGAAGATGTCGAGAATCACCTCCTGGCGGTCGATCACGAGGATTCCGGTGAGTTTTTCCCAATTCCTCTGCTGCGACGGGGTGAGTTCGTTGTCGAAAATGATCACATCGGCCCCGAGCGCCTTCGCGCGGTCGGCGACTTCCTCGGCTTTGCCAGAGCCCATCAGGAAGCGCGCGTGGTTTTCGCGGTGGTGGACGAGTTCGCGGCCGATGATCGGGATGCCAAGCGTGTGGACGAGTTCGGCGAGTTCTTCGAGCAAACTGTCCGCCTCCGCGCGCTCTTCATCGCGCGTGTAGGCCCCGACCAGCAGGGCGCGCTCGACCATTTTCGGCTTTTCCTTGATTTCAAACATCCAGAAGCACGGAAGATTGCCACTGGAGGCGCATCACGGCAAGGAGGGTCCTCATGGGATTTATTTTCCAGAAAGCTCTCGCTGCGATTCTGTTCAGAAATTTATTGTAAAAAACAAGTTGCATTTTTTTCAATCAATGGCTGCCGCCGAAATCAAATCCCCGATGGCGGGGCGATGGATTTTACTCCGACTTCTTTCTTCTCTCCGGCACGCGGGTTGGGGATGATTGGCCGATGGCAGCTTTCCAAGCTTACGGGTGCGAGATACCCGGCCCCTACAAACCTGAATCCGTCCTCAAGGCCGCCCGGCGCGTTCGCAAGAACCTCGGGGGCCCGGCGACTCTCGGGTTTCTGTTTTTCAGCGCAAACTACGCGCCGCACCTCGCCGAAATATCCGAGACCCTCCGGGTGGATGGCCACATCCGGGATCTTGTGGGCTGCACCTGTGGCGGGCGCATCGAGGGCCAGCGGGAGTTGGAGCGCGGCTCGGGCTTTGTGCTCCTCGCCCTAAGCGGGGATTTCGGGGATCCGGTGGTGTTGGAATCCACCGAAGAGGGGGAGGCGGTTTTTCCGGATCAAATCCTCGAGCCAAACGGCTGGATCACCCTGACCAATCCCTTTTCGTTTTCCGTCGACGACTGGCTCAAAAAATGGAACCGCCGCTTTCCCGGCATTCCCACAATGGGAGGCCTCGCCAGCGGCGGGTCGTTCGAGGATACCGTGGTTTTTGTGAACGACCGGATCGTGGACGCCGTGGCGGTTCCCGTTGTTGGGCGCACGGGGTTGGTTCCCGTCGTTAGCCAGGGCTGTCGGCCGATCGGAGAGCCGCTCACCGTCACTCGCGCCGATCACAACATCGTCTATGCGCTCGGCAGCCAGTCGGCCTACCGCGTTTTGGAGACCGCCTTCGAGGCACTTTCGGACAACGAAAAATCCAACGCGCGCGGGAATCTCTTCGCGGGCCTCGCCGGCACGGAATATCTCGAGGATTTCGGCTCGGGTGATTTTCTTATCAAAAACATCCTCGGCGCGGATCCCGATTCCGGCGCGGTGGTGATCGGAGGAATTCCCCGCGTCGGGCAGACGCTCCAATACCAGATTCGCGACCGGGAGGCGGCGGTGGAGGATCTCCGTCGGGCCTTCGAACCCGCTCGCGAGGTGAGGGACCGGGCCTTCGGAGCGCTCCTGTTTTCCTGCCTTGGTCGCGGATCGAGGTTTTTCGGCAAAAAAGACCAGGATGCCGCGATGCTCTCCGAGGCCCTCGACGGGAAGCCCTGCGTCGGATTTTTTTGCAACGGCGAGATTGCTCCCGTGCGCGGCCTGAACGCCCTCCACGGCAACACGGCCGCCGCTGCCGTATTGATCGAGCGGGATTTGTGAGTAGGCTTTCCGCCCTGTGATCAAATACCTCGCCGCCCTTTTTGTTGCCCTCGCCGCCGTGGCCTGGCGGATGGATTGGATACCCTTCGCGCCCTGGGACGGGCAGCCCGAGCAGTCCGTTCCCGCTGCAAAGGTCGTCCGCGCGAGCATCAATCCCGTTTTGCCCCTCTCCGGCCAGGTCACCCCGGCCTTCCAGGTCGATGTGAAACCGGAGATCGGTGGCAAGATCGCCGAAATTCATGTGAAGCCCGGCCAGCGGGTTCAAAAAGGCGATCCGCTTGTGACGATCGACGACACCGATCTTCTTAACGAGCGTGCCGGGGTGGATACCGAGATCGAGGGATCCCGTTTGGCCGTCGAGAGGATTCGGGGCAACCACGAGCGGGCGCGGCAGCTTTACCAGGGCAAGCTTCTCAGCAAGGAGGAATTCGTGAATCTCGACGCCGACCTGCGCATCGCCGAGAACGAGCTCGAGCGCTCCCTGCGCCGTCGCCAACTCGTGGACGATCGCATCGCGAAGACCCGCATTCTCGCTCCCTTCGACGGCACCGTTTTGCAGATTCCCGTGAGCGAGGGCCAGGTCGTGGTCGCCGCCGCCAGCATCAACTCGGGCACCAGCCTCATGATCCTCGCCGATCTGTCCCGCCTGCTCATCACCACGCATGTGAACCAGCTCGATGCGGGCAAGCTCTTCCCCGGCCAGCGCATCAGTGTGAGATCCCCGGATGGCAGTGAAAGCTCGAATGGAGGCTCCGAAGCAGCCGTCACCTTCATCGCCCCCCTCGCGACGGTAAAAAACAACATCAAGGGCTTTGAGGTCACTGGCGAACTCCAGGGAGATCATCAGGCCATGAAGCCGGGCGTTTCGGTCAGCATGGGGGTTCCCCTTGGTTCGGCTGAAAATGTCCTGGCCATTCCCATCACTGCGGTTTTCGACGAGCGGGGCACCAAGATCGCCTATGTCCGCAAGGAGGAAGGATCCGAGCGCCGCGAGGTCTCGGTCGGCCTCTCCGATCTCGCGCTGGTGGAAATCCAATCCGGCCTCTCCGAGGGCGAGGAGGTTCTTCTCGCCAAACCGGAGTTCGCCGAAAAAACAGGCCGCCCGTGAGCATTCTCGAGTTCGAGGGCGTCAAGAAAACCTACCGCGTTGGCGATCAGGAGATCCGCGCCCTGGCCGGGATCGATCTGCGCATCGAGGAGGGGGAGTTCCTGGCGATCATCGGCCCGAGCGGCAGTGGAAAATCCACGCTCATGCATCTGCTCGGCTGCCTCGACACGCCGACCGAGGGGCGGATGAGCGTCTGCGGCACCGACCTCAGCCGCGCCACCGTCGATGAACTCGCCCGGATGCGGAACCGCGAGATCGGTTTCGTATTTCAATCCTTCAACCTCCTGACGCGGCTCGATGTGGTTTCGAACATCGAACTTCCCTTGATCTACTCCGGCATTCCCGCCAGCGAGCGCCGGAAGCGCGCCATCGAAGCCGCCCGCCGGGTGGGACTCGGCGACCGGTTGGCGAACCGCCCCACGCAGCTCAGCGGTGGCCAGTGCCAGCGCGTCGCCATCGCCCGAGCACTCGTCAACAACCCCCGCATTGTCTTCGGCGACGAACCCACCGGAAACCTCGACTCCGCCACCGGACGCAACATCATGGGGATCTTCAAGGAACTCCACGCCTCGGGAAAAACCATCATCCTTGTGACGCACGACCCCTCGATCGCCTCGCAGGCCCGGCGCGTGATCGAACTCCACGACGGCCGCATCTCCCGGGAGGAACGGTCGTGAATTTGCTGGTCGCCCTGCAAATCGGCCTCCGCGAGATTTTCGCCCACAAGTTCCGGAGCTTCCTTTCCATGCTGGGTGTCGTGCTGGGCGTGAGCAGCCTCATTGCCACCATGGCCCTGACCCGTGGCATCGAGGAGGGCACTCGGGTGTTCATGCAGCAGCTCGGAGGCCTCGAGCTGGTGAATGTCATTCCCAACGAGCCCTCCAAAGAAATGTTCGAGTTCGCCAACCTCTCCCCCGGAATCACATTCCGAGATGCCCGTTTGCTTCGGGAATCGGCCACGCTCGTTTCGCACATCTCCCCTGAAATTGTGCTCGGCATGTCGGTCTCGCGCGGGGATGGCGGCAACGCGGAGCGACGCCGTGTGAGAGGGGTCCATCCCGATCATTTTGTGATCGGCATGCACGGGCTGGCCGCCGGACGCTGGCTGGCCGACCTCGATGTGGAGCGCGGCACCCGCAGCGCGGTCATCGGCCAAACTGTCGCCCAAGAGCTCTGGCCGGGAACAACCGACGCCGATCTGGTGGGGCGTTCCATCCTTCTCGATCAAACGCCCTTCGAGGTGGTGGGTGTGCTGCCCTTCTACGAAAGCGAAAAAGATTCCCGCGCCCGCAAGTATGGTCAAAGACCCCGACCCAGTCGCTGGGATCCCTTCCGCCAAAAAAACGAGTTGGTTTTGATTCCCTTCAGCACGATGTTCCATGAATTCCGTTCCGGGGCCTTTCCCGAGAATTCCATGGAGTCGATGAAACTCGATGCGTTGAGCGTGAGGGTGGGGGATCTCGAATTCTTTCGGCCCACGCTCGGGCAGATCCGCTCGGTGCTCGACCTCTCGCACCGCGGGGTGGACGACTATGATCTTGAAACCCGGGAGGAATGGTTCGACCGGGTGGAGGCCAGCGTCCGAGCCGCGCGGTTGAGCGGCGGGCTGATCTCCGCCATCAGCCTGATTGTCGGGGGAATCGGGATTATGAACATCATGCTCGCGAGTATTTCCGAGCGCATCCGCGAATTCGGCATCCGTCTGGCCGTCGGCGCGCGCCCGAGGGACATTTTCTGGCAAATCCTCGTCGAGAGCATGCTCATCTCGCTCATCGGGGGACTGCTTGGCATCGTGGCCTCGCTCGGCCTGATTGAAGTCCTAAAAATGATCAGCCCCACCGAGAATGTTCCGGTCCTGACCGCCGACGGGATCCTTTTCAGCGTCGCCTTCGCGATTGTGGCGGGTCTGGTTTCCGGCCTCTACCCCGCCGCCAAAGCCGCGAAATTGGATCCGATCACGGCGTTGAGATACGAGTAGGCTGCGGG
>CAYOGR010000016.1:6598-20789 GCA_964403605.1 uncultured Chthoniobacter sp. | reverse complement strand
CCAAAGCCGCGAAATTGGATCCGATCACGGCGTTGAGATACGAGTAGGCTGCGGGCGATTGTAATTTTTGAGTTCGCCGCTTGTTTCGCATCATTAGCAGAACTATTTTTAGATCATGACCATCACTCTTCCGGACGACCCGGCGATTTCTTCTCTGGATGTGGAAGACATTCGGATTGATTTGGCCTGCGGTGCCTATTCCGCAGGGCATGTCTCGAGAGGTGTGGCTGCCCGAATGGCCGGCATGTCCTTGGAGCACTTTGATGAAGTTCTTCGCAAGCGCCGCATCTCGGTTTTTACCGAGGCCACATTGAGCGAGGATCTTGAAGCCATTCGCGATCTCGACAGGCGGTGATCGTCGTAACGGATACCTCTGTTGTTCTGAATCTCTGCTTTCTCGGGAGGGAGGATTTTCTCCCCGAATTGTTCGGCAAGGTGCTTGCTCCCGGCGAGGTTGTTTTGGAATTCGAGAGGCTCACTGCCTCGGACTCGCGATTTCGAGGGCTGGTTTTCCCCGGTTTTATCGAAAGGCTCGATTCATCGCGCCTTCACAAGCCATCGAATGCCGCGCGTTTGCACGCCGGGGAAGTGGCGGCGTTGTCTTTGGCGAAGGAACTCCGCGCCGAATTTGTTCTGATGGATGAACGAGCGGGGCGAGCCGCCGCCAAGGAAATGGGGCTTCGAACGATCGGGCTGCTTGGAATTTTGATCGAGGCCTCGCGGCGATCGCTGCTGGCGGATGTGGAGCCGCTACTGGATCGGTTGCAAAAGGGAGCGGGTTTTTGGATCGCACCATCCCTCCGAGCCGCAATTTTAGAGGCTGCTCGTGCGCGCCCGCTCTAGGCGGCCTTCACGGTCTTCTTCCTGGGCGAGGCGGGCTTTTTCTCGCGGGGCTCGAATTCGAAGGTGACCTTGCCACCGTCGAGTTTGAGATACGCTGAGAAGGGTTTGCCTTTTTTGCTGATGAAGCGCGGGAGGAGATCGGTTTTTCCGACAGTGAGAATTTTTTCGACTTGCTCGCGCGGGATTTCTTTTTGGCAAAGGCTTTTTCCCATCCGGAATTTGCATTTTCCGACATTCGAACACTGCCAGGAGGTGCCGGTGTCGTGGATCGTCCCGGACTTGCAGGCCGGGCAGGCTCCGATGGAGGGAAGTTGGGAAAAATCGATGCGCGCGGCGGAGTCGGCGCTGTCGCCGAAATCAAAGCTCTGCTTGCCCTCGGTTTTGTCGAATTGGACGACGGCATTGAAGGGTCGGCCGAGCTTGGAGCGGAAGCCTTCGAGCGGGCCGATGCGGAGATCGGTGAGGAGTTTTTCGACTTCCTCGCGTTCGAATTGGCGGCCGGACATGTTTTTCCAGACGATGGCACCGCACTTCGCACCGCATTCGAAGGCTTTGAAGGATTCCTTGAAACCGATGTGGCCGCATTTCGGGCAGGGGATTTCGAGGTCTTGGAAATTTCCGGAGACGAGGTCGCCTTCGAAGGTCTTGGCTTTTTCAACGATGTCGGTCGTGAAGGCGCGGATCTCCTGCATGAAGCGGTCCCGGTCGAGGCCGCCGTGTTCCATTTGCTTGAGCTTGAATTCCCACTCGCCGGTCAATTCGGGCGAGGTGAGGGCCTGAATGCCGAGGCCGCGAAGGAGCGTGATGAGGGCGAGGCCTTTGGAGGTGACAATGAGTTCCTTGCCTTGGCGGAGGAGGTAGCCGTCGAGCAGCAGGCCTTCGATGGTTTGCGCACGGGTGGCGGGGGTGCCGAGGCCGCGCTGGGACATCGCCTCGCGGAGTTCCTCGTCATCGACGAGCTTGCCGGCGCCTTCCATGGCGGAGAGGAGGGTGGCTTCGGAATAGCGGGCGGGCGGGCGGGTTTCGTTTTCCTTGATTTCGAGGGATTCGGTCTTGGCGGATTCGCCGGGCTGGATCGGGGCGACATTTTCATCTTCGCCGGCGACTTCTTTTCCATAAACGGCGAGCCAGCCGGGATCGGTGAGGATTTTGCCGTCGGTTTTGAAGGCTTCCTGTTCAACGCGGGTGATGCGGGTGGTGACCTCGAATTTGGCGACCGGGAAAAAGGCGGCGACGAAGCGGCGCGCGACCATGTCGTAGATTTTGAGTTCGAAGTCGTCGAGTTTGGAGGGTGAAACGCCGGTCGGGATGATCGCGAAGTGGTCGGTGACTTTGGCGGAGTTGAAAACGCGGCGGTTCAGGCCGATCCAGCCTTTCTCCAGCGCGTGGCGGGCGTGGGCGGCGAGGTCTTGGATCTCGAGGCCGGAGAGGATTTTTTTCACCTGCCCGAGGTTGTCGTCGGGGAGGTAGCGGGAGTCGGTTCGCGGGTAGGTGAGGACCTTGTGTTTTTCGTAAAGGGCTTGCGCGACCTGAAGCGTGCGCTTGGCGCTGAGGCCGAAGCGGGAGTTCGCCTCGCGCTGGAGGGTGGTGAGGTCGTAAAGCTGCGGTGCGATCTGGGTGGTGGGCTTTTTCTCTTCCGAAATCGTGCCGGGCTTGCCGGTGCATTTGGCGAGAATCGCCTCGGCGTCCGCGCGGTTCCAGAGGCGTTCGGCCTTGGCGTCCTCGTCGCCGTCCTTCTTGAAAGATTCGCTGAACCAGCGCCCGCGGTAGGAACCTGCGGCCACCCCGAAATCGGCGAAAACCTCGAAATAGGGGCGGGGCTTGAACGCACGGATTTTCTCCTCGCGCTCGGCGAGGATGGCGAGGGTGGGGGTTTGAACGCGCCCGACGGGGGTGAGCTGGAAGCCGCCGCCTTTGGAGTTGAAGGCGGTCATGGCGCGGGTGGCGTTGATACCGACCAACCAATCGCTTTCGCTGCGGCAAACGGCGGCGTCGGCGAGCGGAACCATCGATTCGCCCGTGCGGAGGTGCGCGAATCCGTCACGAATCGCGTCGGGCGTCATGCTCTGGAGCCAGAGACGGCGGGTTGGTTTTTTCGAGCCGGCGAGTTTGACGATGTAGTGAAAGATGAGTTCGCCCTCGCGGCCGGCGTCGCAGGCGTTGACGACCTCGGTGACATCGGGGCGTTTGAGCAGGCGCTTGAGGAGGTTCAGGCGGGAGGTGGTTTTTTCTATCGGCTTGAGGTCGAAGTGGTCCGGAACAATCGGGAGGTTGGCGAAGCTCCACTTGCCGCGTTTTTTATCCATCTCGTTCGGGAGGCAGAGTTCGACGAGATGGCCGATGGCGGAGGTGATGATGTGCGAGTCGTTTTCGAAATAGTCATCTTGGCTGGAGAACTTCCCGAGGGCTTTGGCAAGATCGCGGGCGACAGAGGGTTTTTCGGCGATAATCAGGGACTTGGACATATTTCGTGGCGGTTGCAGAAATCAGTGGGACGCCACGGAAGGCCTCCCGTTTTTCAGGCAAGGGGGGCGAAATTAGTGGCATCCCCCGGGGTTGGCAACCCGGTTCTTGCAGTCGTCAATCGGCGAGCCAGAGCCGTTTCACCTCAAAGGCGCCTGGGGAAGGGGCCCGTTTTGGATCGGGCGGGGGACGGCGCGCATGTTCGGGTGGCGCATGACGGGGATTTCCCGGAGGGCCTGGATCTTCACCCTGGCGATGCCGCGTTCGTAGGTGCCGAGGCGCTTGGCGGCGGCGACACTCAAATCGATGATGCGCCCCCGGATGAACGGGCCGCGGTTGTTGATGCGGACGATGATCGATTTCCCGGTTTTGAGATCGGTCACCCGCACCGGCGTGTGGAAGGGCAATCTCTTGTGTGCGGCGGTGATGTCCCCTTGGCGGTAGGTCTCGCCGTTGGCGGTGAGGCGACCGATCCAGCGCCCGCCATACCAGGAGGCGATGCCGGTCTCGGGCGGTATCGGGGCGTCCACATACACATGCGTCTCCTTGCCGGGGACGCGCGCGAAGCTCCCCGCCGGGGTCTGGCAACCTGCCAAAGCGGCCAGCATGGCGCAGGCGAAGAGTGTCTTGAAAAAAGCTCGGTTCATTTTTCGGGTGGACCGGCGTCGTATTTCGACAACCGGCCGATCAGTTCGGGAGGAATGTGGGCGGTGATCATGGCGGCCGATTCGCCGTATTTCAAATCCAGAACATGGCCGACGCGGTGGACCTCGGCGAGGAGGGCCTGCTCGGAGAGGGGAATCTCGAAGCGCCCCCGCATCCGCCAGGCTGCGAGGCGGATTTCGAGTTCCTCGATGAGCCTCGGGAATCCCTCGCCGGTGCGGGCCGAGACCGCCACGCTGCCGGGAAACCGCGCAAGGTTGGCCTGAATGATCTCGGGGTCGGCGACGAGGTCGCATTTGTTGAAAACCATGATCGTCTGCTTGCCCCGGGCGTCGAGTTCGCGCAGGACGGCGTCCACGGCTTCGATCTGATCGGCGTGGCGCGGGTGGGCGAGATCCACGACATGGATGAGCAGGTTGGCGAGTTGAACCTCCTCGAGCGTGGCCTTGAAGGATTCAATGAGCGTGTGGGGGAGTTTGTGGATGAAGCCCACGGTGTCGGTAAGCAAAACCTTCTGGTGGTTCGGCAGAGTGATTTGGCGTGTGGTCGGATCAAGGGTGTCGAAAAGCCGGTCGCGCGCCTCGACGGTCGATCCCGTGAGCCGGTTCAGAAGCGAGGATTTGCCCGCATTCGTGTAGCCGACGAGGGAGACGAGCGGCCAGTTGTGGCGCAGGCGGCCTTCGCGCTGGATGCCGCGGTGCTTGCGCACCTCGGCCAAGTCGCGCCCGAGCCGCGCGATGCGGTCCTGAACGCGGCGGCGGTCCACTTCGAGCTGGGTTTCGCCCGGGCCGCGGGTGCCGATGCCGCCGGTTTGGCGCGAGAAATGGCTCCACAGGCCGGTGAGGCGGGGAAGGAGGTATTGGAGTTGGGCCAGTTCGATTTGCAAGCGCCCCTCGCGCGTGCGCGCCCGGCTGGCGAAAATATCGAGGATCAGCTGGGTGCGGTCGATCACCTTGCGACGGGTGAGTTCCTCGAGATTGCGGCTCTGCGCGGGGGAAAGCTCATCGTCGAAAATCACGGAGGTCGCGTGGTTTTGCCTCGAGGATTTGGCGATTTCCTCGGCTTTGCCCTTGCCGATGTAAAACGGCGCCGTGGGTTTTTCCAAACGCTGGACGACGGTTTCCACAACCTTCACACCGGCCGTGTCGGCGAGTTGGCGGAGTTCGTCGAGCGAGTCCTCCAGATCCCAACGCGAGACGCCTTCGTGCTCCAGGCCCACCAAAATGACGCGCTCGGCGGCGGGGATCATGGGGCGGGGGCCTCGAGGATTTCGAGGGCGCGGTCGAGAGCGGTTTTGGGGCAGGGGATCGCAGTCAAATCGAGTGCGGAAAAATTAAATTGCGTGCGGCACCAGGTCAATTGGCGCTTTGCGTAGCGTTTCGTGGCGGTGGCGATCGCCTCGCGGCAGGCGTCGAGGGAGGTTTTTCCGGCGAGAAATTCCCCAATCTCGCGAAACCCGATCGCGCGGCGCGCGCCTTCACCGGCGTGTGCGGCCTCTCGGACCTCCTCGATGGCTCCTCCGGCGAGCATTTGGGCGACATTCGCCTCGATGCGATTCCGCAAATCCTCGCGCTCGCGAGTGAGAACGAGCCCTCGAAACTCGTTCGACCCGCGGCTCCACGCGCCGCGTGATTCCTCCAGCGGGCGCCGGGTTTGAAGAACGATCTCCAAGGCGCGCCGAACGCGAACGGGGTTTTTAAGATCGATCTGACCCAAAGCCCCGGGGTCGGCTTTCGCCAATTCCTCGGTCGCCGCTTCGAGCGTCAGGGAGGAAATCCTCTCCCGCTGGATGGGATCCACGGGCGGCATTTCGGCGAGGCCGTGCGTGAGGGCCTTCAGGTAAAGACCGGTGCCGCCGACGAGGAGGGGCAATTTTCCGCGCGAGGCGATCTCCGCCATCCGCTCACGGGCGACTTGAACGAAGCGGGCGGCGTTGAAATTTTCCCGGAGATCAAGAAATCCGAAAAGGTGGTGGGGAACGGTGGCGAGTTGTTCGGGGGTGGGTTGCGCGGTGAGAACCGGCAGCCCGGCGTAGATCTGAAAGGCGTCGGCTCCGAGGATTTCGCCGTCGAGGCGCTCCGCGAGGGCCACGGCAAGGGAGGATTTGCCGACGCCGGTCGGCCCCGTCACGATGACCGGACGGGGCCTTTGGGCGTTTGAATTATTGTTATTCAGCGGCGGCGGCGGGCTCGGCGGGAGCCGATTCCTGCTGGCGCTCGGAGCGGCGCTCCTCGACAGCCTTGGCTCCGCTGACCACGAGTTTGCGGCCCATGAACTCCTTGTCGTGGAGTTCGGACACGGCGCGCTTGGCCTCGTCAACCGATTGCATTTGGATGAATGCAAATCCCTTCGAGCGCATTGTGTGGCGGTTCACGACGATCTCGACATTCTGGACGCTTCCAACCCCGTTGAAGAGTTCGAAGAGGTCGCTCTCGGCGGCGTCGAATGACAAGTTGCCGACATAGAGGCGTGGCGAGGTGACCTCGACGACCTCCGGGGTTCGCATGCCGGTCGGGCGTTCGGAACGGCTGCTGCGCTCGCGCGGGGCGCGCTCGCTGGAGCCGTTTTCGGAAGAGCGCGGACGGCGCTCGCGTTCGACGCGGGCCGGGCGCTCGGGCTCGGCTTGTTTGCCGGTGAAGAAGCCGATGATCTTCGAGAGCAGGGAGGTCTCTTTTTTGACGGGTTTATCGTGCTCCTGCTGTTGCTGCTGCGGGGAGCGTGACGAACGGTGTCCGCGTTCTTGGCGGCGTCCTCCGCCGCGTCGCGGCGAGCGGCGCGATCCGCTCGGTGAGTATTCTGATGACATGGTTGTGTGTATTGCGTTGCGTTGGCGGCCGGTGCGAACGGGGAATGATCCCCGAATAAACGGCACGGCCGCATGTTGGGCCTCGGGCGATGCGTATCCCCTTGAAAATGCGTGTTGAACACACGCCGCAAGGAACATGAATGACGCGATGAATTCCGTCCAAGGACCGATCAAAACTGGGTCGCCAGAGCAGAATTGCATAACAGAAAGCGCCTGAGGCTGGGCCAAACTTCCACACATCTCCCGCGAACTCAAGGAGCAATTTGAAACGGATTCAGGTGCCGCGGGTATTGCCGAAGAGGCGGATGTGGAGGCGGTCGCAGAGGCGGAAGCCTTTTTTCAGGCAAAAATCCACCAATTCGGCGCGACGGGAGTCGATCCGCGCGGGGTCGGTGCCCTCGGGCATGAGGAGAATTTTGGCGGGGGGAATGGCGAGGCCGGTTTCAGCGAGGAGCGATTCGATTTCAGCGACATCGGCGGGAGAGGAAAAAACGAATTTCAGCTGGAACGGGTAGGCGGCCAGCCATTCGCGGAGGATCTCCGGGCGGCGGCGGGATTTTTCGTGTCGGTCGATCCAAGCGGGTTCGATCGAGCCGGCTAGGGGAGTGGAGTCGGCGAGTTTCGGGCTGATCGAGGCAAGGTCGCAGGCGATGTCGTCGGGGGCGACGGTGCCGGCCGTTTCGATGGTGATGTGTTTGCCGCCGGCGCGGAGGCGGGCGGCGAGTTCGTGGATGCCACGGGCGACCATCGGCTCGCCACCGGTGAGAACAACATGGGCGGCGGGGTGTTTTTCGACCTCGGCGAGGATTTGGTCGATCGACATCTCGGTGCCTTCGGGATTCCACGAGGCGTAAGGCGTGTCGCACCAACGGCAGCGCAGGTTGCAGCCCGAGGTTCGGATGAAAACCGACGGCACGCCGGTGAGTTCGCCCTCGCCCTGCACCGAATAAAAAATCTCGGAGATCAACATGGCTTCGAGGGAAGCGGGCCGGTGGCGAGGTATTCGGTGGGATCGGCGAGGCCCGCAAGCTGGAAGGCCTCGCGGCGCTCGACGCAGGTGCCGCACTCGCCGCAATGCGTCTCGCCGCCGACATAGCACGACCAAGTTTTGGAAAAATCCACGCCGAGTTCGGCTCCGCGACGGGCAATCCCGGCTTTGTCCATCGCGATGAACGGGCGAAGCACGGCGACTTCCGCATAGGTGCCGAGTCGAATGGCATCGGCCATGGCGCGCATGAATTCCTCGCGGCAATCGGGGTAGATCGCATGGTCGCCGGCGTGGGCCGCGATCACGAGGCCGGAGGCGTTTTTGCTTTCGACGAAGCCGGCGGCGATCGAAAGCATGATGCCGTTGCGGAAGGGAACGACGGTTTTTTTCATCGTTTCCTCCTCGTAATGGCCTTTGGGAATCTCGCCGCCTTTTTGGAGAAGGTCGGATTCGAATTCGCGGCCGATGAAATCCAGCGGCACCGTGATGTGCGGGACGCCGCAGGATTCGGCCTGCCACTTGGCGAAGGGAATCTCGCGGTCGTTGTGCTTCGCGCCGTAGTGGAAGCTCAACGCCGCCACGACCTCATGCTCCCGGCGGGCATGGTGAAGCGCGACGACGGAATCCATCCCGCCGCTCAGGAGCACGACGGTTTTCATGAGTGTAGTGCAGGCATCCCGCCTGTATGCTGAAGCCGTTCGATGGCAGGCGGGACGCCTGCCCTACGGAATTGGGCTGCGCGATGCAGGGTCAGCATTTTTTACACAATCCCGACTGCGCGGAGTTTGTCTTCCACATGGCGGAAGTGGCGGTCGGGCGAGCAGGCGTGGGTGATTTCCTCCGCCGACAGGTGGGCGGAGACGGTTGGTTCCTCGGAGAGGTTTTTGGCGAGGCCGCCGCCCTCGCGCCAGGTTTTCATGGCGGCGCGCTGGACGGCTTCGTAGGCGGCTTTGCGCTCCATTCCCTTCTCGGTGAGCATGAGCAGCGCGGCTTGGCTCGCGTAGAGACCGCCGGTGAGTTCCATGTTTCGCCGCATGTTTTCAGGATAGACGATGAGCTTCGAGACGAGCTTCGTCAAAAGCGAGAGCATGTAGTCCAGCAGGGTGCAGCTATCGGGCAGGATGATGCGTTCGACCGAGCTGTGGCTGATGTCGCGCTCGTGCCAGAGGGCGACATTTTCGAGGGCGGCCATGGCGTTTCCGCGGATCACGCGGGCGAGGCCGCTGAGGCGCTCGCCGGTGATCGGGTTGCGCTTGTGGGGCATGGCGCTGCTGCCTTTCTGGCCTTCGCTGAAATACTCCTCGACCTCCAAAACCTCGGTGCGCTGAAGGTGGCGGAATTCGGTGGCCCAGCGGTCGATGCTCGAGGCGATGATCGCAAGGGTGGTCATGAACTCGGCGTGGCGGTCGCGCTGGATGATTTGGGTCGAGAGCGCGGCGGCTTTGAGGCCGAGTTTTTCGCAAACGGATTTCTCCACGCGGGGATCGAGGTGGGCGTGGGTGCCGACAGCACCGCTGATTTTGCCGACGCGAATGCGCTCACGCATTTCGCGGAGGCGCTCGAGCGAGCGGGTGAATTCGTCATACATCAACGCCATCTTGAGTCCGAAACTGATCGGCTCCGCGTGGATGCCGTGGCTGCGGCCGATCATCGGGGTGAATTTGTGCTCCTTCGCGCGGACGGCAACGGCCTCGCGCAGGGCGAGGAGGTCGGCTTCGAGCAAATTGCAGGACTCGAGCATTTGGACCGCGATGGTCGTGTCGAGGAGGTCGGAGGAGGTGAGACCCTGGTGGATCCAGCGCGAGGACGGGCCAACGAATTCGGCAACATTCTCGAGGAATGCGATGACATCGTGGTTCGTGCGTTTCTCGATCTCGCGGATTTTTTCGATGTCGAAGGCCCCCTTGGCGCGAATTTCGTCGGCGTCGGATTGCGGGATTGTGCCGAGTTCGGCCATCGCCTCGCAGGCTAGGGTCTCGATCTCGAGCCAGATTTCGAGTTTTCGTTGCTCGGTCCAGATGGACCGCATTTTCGGCAGGGAATAGCGTTCGATCATTGTAGGGGCGGCATCAAAACATCGCTTGGCTTTGGGTAAAAGAAAAAGGCGGTGGAGGACTCACGGAACCTCCACCGCCCCTGTCAGACCCAACGGGACTTTAGATGGCCTTGTCTCCGGTTTCGTCAGTGCGGATGCGGATCGCCTCTTCCACTGGCGAGACGAAGACTTTTCCGTCACCGATCTTGCCGGTCTTGGCGGACTTCACGATCGCCGAGAGAGCGGAGTCGAGAGTGGAATCCGCCACGACGACCTCGATTTTGATCTTCGGCAGGAAGTCCACGGTGTATTCACTGCCGCGATAGATTTCGGTGTGGCCTTTTTGGCGGCCGAACCCCTTGACCTCGCTGACCGTCATTCCCTCGATGCCGAGGTCGGCGAGCGCTTCCTTCACTTCTTCAAGTTTGAAGGGTTTGATGATGGCTTCGATTTTTTTCATTGGAATTGGATTGGAATCTTTTGTTGGTCTGCCCGCCCACCGGCATGGGGCCGGCGGCGCGGGCGGTTTGGGTTTTTATTTGTTGGGGACGAAGTCCGGGTAGGCCTCCTGGCCGTGTTCTCCGATGTCGAGACCGCCTTCCTCCTCTTCGGGGCTGACGCGCAGGCCGAAGATGGCTTTCACCACCAGGAAGGTGACCAGGGCGAAAACAAAAGCGAAAACCGAAATGGCCACGGTTCCGACGAGTTGTGTCACGAACGAACCGGCTCCGAAAATGCCCACGGCGATTGTGCCCCAGTTGCCGCAGATGCCGTGGACCGAGATGGCTCCGACGGGATCGTCGATCTTGAGTTTGTCGAAGGCGAGGACCGAAATAACGACCAGCACGCCCGAGATGGCACCCACGAGAACCGAAGCCCACGGCGAGATGCTGTCGGCACCGGCCGTGATGCCAACGAGACCCGCGAGAATGCCGTTGAGCGCCATCGAGAGGTCGGGTTTCTTCTGCAGGATCCACGAGGCGAAACTGGCGGCGAGACCGCCACCCGCGGCGGCGAGGCCGGTGGTGACGAAAACCAGGGAGACCGTCGGCGCATTCGCACTGAGGACGGAACCTCCGTTGAATCCGAACCAGCCGAAGAACAGAAGGAAGACACCAATCGTCGCGAGAGGCATGCTGTGACCGAGGATCGGCTTGATCTTGCCGTTTGGCAGGTATTTTCCGAGGCGGGGGCCGAGAACGATCACCGCGGCGAGCGCGGCGTAACCGCCGAAGGCATGCACCAAGGAGGATCCGGCGAAGTCAATGAACTCCTCGCTCAGCCAGCCGCCACCCCACTCCCAGGATCCGGTGATCGGGTAGGCGATGGCTACGATGATGGTTGCAGCAATCATGAACGGTCCGAGTTTGATGCGCTCGGCCACGGCGCCGGAGATGATTGTCGCGGCGGTGGCGGCGAACATCGCCTGGAAAATGAAGTCGCCCCAGTAGGTGTAGCCCGCATTGTATTCCGCCGTGAGGTTCGCAACCTCATCGGCACCGCCGAATCCGTTGGCGATCGGCGAGCCAATGGCCAGCCATCCGGGAATGGTCCAGTTGTCGCCGGGATACATCGAGTTGAATCCGTAGGCGGCATAGGCAAGGAGGCCCATGCAGACGATGAACACATTCTTGAAAAGAATATTCGTGGTGTTCTTCGAGCGGGTGAGGCCCGTTTCCACACAGGAGAAGCCGAGGTGCATCACGAACACGAGAGCCGCGGCGATGCAGATCCAGAGGTTGTTCACCGTGAACATGGCAAGGTCGCCCGGTCTGCCCTCCCAATGTTTGTCGATGGCGGAAGGCTCCTCCGCCGGCGCCTCCTCGACGACCGCCGTCGCGGTTGCCACGACCGTCTCGCTGACGACAGCCGTAGCCGTTTCCTCGGCGAATGCCGATGCCCCTGGGAAAAGACCGCCCGCAGCCATGGCCAGCGCGGCGATCCCTGATTTGATAAGTGTGGTTTTTTTCATTGATGCTTGGTTTTTCGACCGCGGTTTTGCGGGTCGGAACTCTTTAAGCAAACGCCATGCCAGCCAGCCGTGCGTAGGGGAAAGGCTTTTCCGGCTGCGAAAAAATCAACACCGGCCGTGGGGGTGTAGATTTTTGATCAGGGTAGGGCAGGCGTCCCGCCTGCCATCGATGGATTTCGATCGCGTGCGGGACACCGGCGCTACATTCAATCCCCCGATAGCATGGCGCGGAGATTCGCGAAGGACATTGCCACATCCTCGTCGGCGACGGGCTTGGACATGATGTCCTCGTGGGTCTCGGCGTGGACGCCTTCTCCTTCGATCTCTTTCAGAAACGGGCTGGGACGGCAGTGCATGGCGGAGCCGAATTTCATGCGGTTTCGGCAATGCGTGATCGTAAGAGACTTCATCGCGCGCGTGATGCCGACATAGAAAAGCCGCCGCTCTTCATCCACCGTGCCTTCGCTTTTCGAGCGCTCGTGCGGCAACAGGCCGTCCTCCGCGCCGATCAGGAACACATGGGGGAACTCCAGCCCCTTCGCGGCATGAAGTGTGATCAAGGTGAGACCTTTTCCATCGTCCTTCTTGTCCTCCTCGCGCTCGCGGTTGAGGGAGAGTTCATCGAGGAAATCCTGCACGCTTCCTCGCTTTTTCGCCTGGTGGTTGGCGAGGGCGTTGAGGATTTCCTTCGCGCCGGATTCGCGGTTCAGCGCTTCTTCGGGCGTTTTGCACGAGCGCTTCAAATCCTCGAAATATCCGGAGTCGGTGAGGTAGGTGGTCACAAGCGCGCAGGCGTCCGCGCCGGGTGTGAGGAGGTGGATGCGTGTGGCGGCGAGTTCTTCGGCAAACGAGCGGATCGCGGCGGCCGTTTTGCGACTGACCTCCTGCTCGAAGGCGGGATCGGTGAGCGTGTCGAAGAGGCTGCGGTGCGCCTTGGCGCTTTGCTCCAGAGCGATCTCCACCGTCGTCGCTCCGATGCCGCGCGGCGGTGTGTTGATGATTCGCAGGAGCGAGATGTCATCCTGGGGGTTCACCAGGCAGGTGATCGTGGCGAGGATGTCCTTCACCTCGCGGCGGTCGAAAAAACTCTTCCCGCCGACGAGTCGGTAGGGAATTCGCATGCGGCGGAGGTTTTCCTCGAGCAGGCGCGATTGGGCGTTCATCCGGTAGATCACCGCGAAATGCTCCCACGGCAGGCCGCCCGCGTTTCGGATCGCACCGGCCTCGCCGACCACAAATTCCGCCTCGGTTTTGTCATCCGGCACGGCAACGACATGCACCGGATCGCCGCCTTGGTTGGGGCTCCAGAGGTTTTTTACGCGGCGGCGGGGGTTGTTTTTGATAAGCCGGTTCGCAGCGGTGAGGATTTGGTTCGTGCTCCGGTAATTTTGCTCGAGCCGCACCACGGCGGGATTGGGGAAATGCTTTTCGAATTCGAGGATGTTCGAGACCTCCGCGCCGCGCCAGCCGTAGATGCTCTGGTCGTCATCGCCCACCACGCAAACATTCGGGGGATCGCCCGCGGCGAGCAGGCTCACCAGATCGAGTTGGAGGCGGTTGGTATCCTGAAACTCATCCACGAGCATGTGGGAAAACCTCGCGCGCCATTTTTCGCGGACAGACGGATGGTCGTTAAGCAGTTTGACGGCCTGAACAAGCAGGTCGTCGAAGTCCATCGCATTCAGCGCGTGGAGTTCGCGGTTGTAGCGGGAGTAAACCGCCCCGATCACGGTCTCGTCGTCCTGCGGCGCGGCCCAACCATTGTTCTTGGCCTTGCTGATGAGGTTTTTCGCGAGGCCGGGATCGAGCTTTTCGTCCTTCGCCGTCACGCGGTTGATGACCTTTTTGATGAGCCCGAGCTGGTCGCCCTCGTCGAAGATCGTGAAATTGTTTTTGTAGCCAAGCTTGTCGGCGTCGGCCCGGAGGATACGGACGCAGAGCGCGTGGAAGGTCGAGGCCGTGATGTTATCCGCCTGCTCCTCGGTGAGCATCCCGGCGATGCGCTCCTTCATCTCGCGGGCGGCTTTGTTGGTAAAAGTAACCGCAAGAATTTTCGAAGCCGGAGTGCCGGTGGAAACAAGCCAGGTGATCCGCGCAACGATCGTGCGGGTTTTTCCCGTTCCCGCCCCCGCGAGGATCAACAAGGGGCCGCTCTCGTGGGTGGCGGCGCGTTGTTGCTCGGGGTTGAGATCGTAAAGTCGGAAGCGGGACATGAGGCGGGGGAATCTGCCCCGCCCCGCGCCCTCGCTCAAGATCGGTATTGGAGAACTTCCAATATTTCGGGCGTGTTGGTGGACGATCCTTCCGAAGAGGATCTATCGGATACGGCGAGGTAAAGCGGAACGACCCCCCCTGGAGTGTTAGATAATCTCGCGGCGGGCGAAGCGGGCGATGACCTCGGGGTAGAGGCGGTGCTCGGCG
>CAYOGR010000016.1:0-6498 GCA_964403605.1 uncultured Chthoniobacter sp. | reverse complement strand
AATCTCGCGGCGGGCGAAGCGGGCGATGACCTCGGGGTAGAGGCGGTGCTCGGCGTCTTGAATACGGGCGTGGAGGGTTTCGGCGGTGTCGCCGGGGAGGACGGGAACTTCGCTTTGGGCGATGATCTCGCCGGTGTCCATGCCGGCGTCGACGAAATGCACGGTGCAACCGGTCTTCTCAACACCGGCGGCAAGAGCCTGCTTCCAGGCTTCGAGGCCGGGAAACGAGGGCAGCAGCGAGGGGTGGATGTTGACGATCCGGCGAGGGAAGGCCTCGAGGAGGGGTGCTTTGACCAGCCGCATGTAACCGGCGAGAACTATCAATTCGGCGCCGCTGGCGCGGAGATCCTCGACGAGTCGGCGCTCGGTTTCCTCGGAGAGGCGTGTGTGGAATTTCTTCTCTTGGATCACGCAGGTTGGAACGCCGAGGTTGTCGGCGAGGGTCAACAGGCCGGCGTCGGCGTTGTCCGAGGCGGCGAGGACGGGTTGGATTTTCAACTGGCCCGCCATGGCGGCGTTGAGGATGGCACGGAAGTTCGATCCCTTGCCGGAACCTAGGACGGCGATTTTCAGCGGCTGCATGACTGGGCATCATAATCAGCGGGCCGCGCCGGGAAAGTTTTTCGGTGGGCGTTTTCGAGTTGGAGATTGTTCGTGCGGATGGCGGCGTCTATCTCTGGCGTCATCGCCCATGACTGTGAAATCCCGCCTTGCCTCGCTCCACAAGCAAGTGGATCGCGCGCTCGATCGCTGGCTGCCGCCCGAAAAAACAAGGCCCGCCACGCTGCATCGCGCGATGCGCTACGCCGTCTTCGCCGGCGGCAAGCGGTTGCGACCGATTCTTTGCCTCGCGGCCGCCGAGGCGTGTGGCGGGAAAATTTCTGCCGCGCTGCCTGCGGCGTGTGCGGTGGAGTGCATTCACACCTACTCGCTGATTCACGACGACCTGCCGTGCATGGATGACGACGACTTCCGTCGCGGCCGGCCGACGACGCACAAGGTCTTTGGCGAAGCGGTGGCCGTGCTGGCGGGCGATGCGCTGGCAACGATCGCGTTCGAGATTTTGGGCAGGACGAAAAAAACCGCGCGTCACGGGGCGGGGGAGTTTTTCCGCGAGCTGTCGAAGGCTGCGGGGAGCTTGTATCTCGTCGGTGGACAGGTCGCCGACATGGAGGCCGAGAAGCGCAGGGTCACGCCCGCCGAGTTGCTATTCATCCATCGGGGAAAAACCGCCGCCATGATCTCGGCGGGCCTTCGACTCGGTGCCATGAGCGCAAACGCCACACCCGCACAGGTGAAGGCGCTCGGGAGGTTTGGCGAAAACCTCGGGCTCGCCTTCCAGATCGTGGACGACATTCTCGACATCACCCAAACCAGCCAGCAGCTCGGCAAAAGCGCGGGCAAGGACGCCGCCGCCGGCAAGGCCACCTACCCGGCGGTGTTTGGTCTCGAAAAATCCCATCGCGAGGCCGCGCACCTCACCAAAGCCGCACTGATGGCGCTCGAGCCTTTCGGAAAAAAAGCCGACTTCCTTCGCGCCATCGCCGACGAACTTCTGGCCCGCCAGAGCTGATCTCCTATGAAACAAGGACTATTCTGGTTGGCATTTGGCGGCGCGGCGGCGGTGACGACCCTCTTTTGCTGGGGTTCATGGACTTTCATGATCCAGCCGATGGACAACGCCGTGAAAGCCGCGAACAGGATTGAGAGGATTTTCTCGGAGAGCTTCGCGATTACGCCCCGCATCTCGGCCAATGCGGGCGTGCTGTTTTCCCAAACCTCGCGCGCCGAAAACCTCGTTACAGCAGCTCGCGAGGTTTTGGTGGAGGTTCCCATCGATGTGCCGCTCGAGGACGGGAGCCGCCCCGCCGTGCGCGCCGGATTTCTCGCCGAAGCCGGAATTGCGGGTCGAGAGATTCTCGAAATCAACATTCGTCGCGGAGGTCTTGAAGCCGACGCTAAAATCCCCAAGGCAAAAATCCTCGATCTCAAGCTGGTCGGCACCCCTGCCGTGGACTCCGACAAAGCCTCTTGGGAAAACCTTCCGGAGCGAGTCCGCACCCGTGTCCTCCGCCAACTCCGGCTCGATGCCAGAAAGCGCGCGCTCGACGACGGGCTTTTGGCTGAAGCCGACCGCGAACTGCTCTCCCGAGTCCAGGCGCTTGCCGCCCAAGCCGGGTGCGCCCTGGTTTTTGAAAGTTCCAAAGCTCCATGAGACTCCTGCTCGTTGACGGTCACTACTATCTTTACCGCTCTTTTTTTGCGATCCGGGGCCTGAAAAATTCCCGTGGCGAGCCGACCAACGCGATTTACGGCTTCATCAAGGCCGTCCGCAAAATGCTCGCCGATGTGAAGCCCGACCGAGCCGCTGTGATCTGGGATTGCGGCCTCCCCGCCCGCCGCACGGAACTCCAGCCGGAATACAAACAAAACCGCAGCGAGATGCCCGACGATCTCCGCCCGCAGGAGGACTGGCTCCAGAAAAACACCCCGCTCCTCGGCGTCGCCTGCCTCGAAATTCAAAACACCGAGGCCGACGACCTCATTGCCTCTTATGCCGTCCAGGCGCGACGCGACGGGGCCGAGGTGGTGATCGCCACGAATGACAAAGACATCCTGCAACTCGTGGGCGAGGGGATTTCCATCTACTCGACGGTGAAAAACGACATCCAGGAGGGAGGGTTCGCGCTGCTCGGCAAGGAAGCCGTGCGAGGGAAGTGGGGCGTGGATCCCGGGCGCATCGGCGATGTCCTTGCCCTCACCGGCGACAGCTCCGACAACATCCCCGGCGTCCCCGGCATCGGCGGAAAAACCGCCGCCGCGTTGATCAACGAACACGGCAGCCTCTCCGCCATTCTAGAAAACCCCGCCGCCCTCGCGAACCCCAAACTCCGCGAAAAACTCGCCAGCCATCTCGACCTCATCCACGCCAACCGCGAGATGGTTCGCCTCGACGACCACCTCGCCCTGCCCGTGCCTTGGAAATCGCTTGAAATCCACCCCCGGTATCCCGAGTTGATCTCGGCGCTTCGGGATTGCGAATTCAAAACCCTCCTCAAGGAAATCGAAGACGAGGCCGGCATCCCGACTTCCGTTACACCGGGAGTTCAGGGCGAGTTGTTTTGAGGCGGGTATTCCGCTGATTGACCGTGGGTTTTTCGTGAAGTAGAGATTTGGCATGAAGCTACGAATCCCGGTCCTCGCCTTCCTGTTTCTCTTTCCCCTCCTCGCTTTCTCGCAAACTCCCACTCCCACCCCGTCGCCAACCCCGACTCCCGCGCCAACAGCGGTTTTGATCTACGACCTCGAGTTGGAAAAAACCGGCCGCAGCGTGAATTACACTTTCTTCAAAGACGGATTCCTCGTGGTCGATCCTGGCGCTGAAAATTTCTCCTCCATCGTCGTTCTTACGGATCCGAACACATTTTCTTTTTATCAGGCTGCGGATTTCGTGAGCGGCAGCTACAGCGAGATTTTGGATTATGCCGGCCGCCGGAATGTTGTCCTGTTTGGAAGTTCATCGGGAACCGCCGCCACGACCGACAATGCGGCCTTGCAAGTCATCGGACCGATCGACCGCAGCAGCAAGGTCGGCGGCGGTTTGCGCGCGGAGTATTCCGACAAAATGCGCGGCTTCCTGCTCGCCTCCGGGCCTGAGATCGAAGGCACCTCGGCCAACGGCACGACGACCGGCTTCGAATACGGCTACGCGGGATTCAGCAAGGCCACGGCGGAATTCAACAAAGGCCTCACCAAAGAGGTAAACAGCCAATCGCTCGATGCCGCCGGAGCGGTCGATTTTTTGGAGAAATACCTCTCCGATCGCGGCATTCCCGGGCCGACGCCAACGCCCAGCCCGACGCCTTCGAGTTAGCGGCGACTTTATGGCTGAGCGGAAGCCTCCAAGGACAAATGGACTTTTAGGGACAAAAAAAACTTCCGCCCCCTGAAGGCTTCATTCCGACTCACGGAGTCTGCAAGCCGCCCGAAACCGGTGAGCGTGGCTACCCCGCCCGCTGCAGGAATCCCACAAGCAGTCGGGTGAGGACGACGCTGTCCGAACCTTGGCTGGTGATGAGTTTTTGGTTCGCCTCGGCGCAGCCGTGGAAGGCGCGCTGGAGTTCTTCCAGGGCGTAGTGGACAGAGTGTTTGGCGGCGAGGCCGAGACCGTAGGTGTTCAAAGTGCCGTCTTTTTTTCGCGGCAGATGATCCGTTTCGTGGGCCGGGAGGCGGCTGAGGTCGCGGGCAAAGAATTGCGGCTCGGCGGGGGCGCGGAGCTTGTGGCGGACGAGCAGGCTTTTTGCCAGCAGGAGATTCCGGACGGTGGGAACGATCGAGGCCAGCAGGATGCCGACTCCCTTTTCGCCTTGGTGGAAAAGCTGCTCCAGCGTTTCGAGGGCCAGCGGGAGGTTGCGGGCGGAAATGGCATTGCCCAGGTCGAAAATCCCGCTTTCACGCGTGGCAGGAACGAGGGCGCGGATGTCGTCGGCGACGATCTCGTGGCCAGCGCCGAGGGCGGTTTCGAGCTTGTCGATTTCCGAGTGGAGTTGACCGGTCTCGAGCCCGACCCGGGCGGCAAGCATTTCCACCGCATCGGGGGAAATTTTCAGTCCCCGCGATCGCAATTGCTGGGCGGTCCAGGAGATCACATCCTCCTCGCCCGCACCGAAGCCGAGCGCGGGCTTGTCGCAGAGCGTCGTGCTGGCGGTCTTCGAGAGCCGTTTGTAGGCGCTGCGGCGCTTGTCGGCCAGCGGCGCGCTCATCAAAAACGACACGCCGTCCGGAAGCCCCGCTTCGACGAGGTCGCAAAGGTGTTCGAGTTCCTCGAGAACCGCCTCGGACCGCCCCGCCACCGTGTCGGCGAGAAAAGACGCGCTCTTCAGCCAAACGAGTTTCGTTCCACCGAGAAAGGGAAGGGTGGAGAGGGCTTGCGTCGTCTCGCGGATGCGGGAAATCGAGGGATCCACGGTGTCCACCGCGCCGTCGATTGTTTCCAGGCCGAAGGCATCCGCGCCCGGGGCCAGCTTGGCCGCAAGTTCGGCGGCCGTTCTTTTCACGGCTGCCTCGTCCGATCCGCTGACGAAATGGATGGGCGATGTGGATTTTTTTGCGGGCACGGCGGTCTGGTTTGAAGGCGCACCATGCCCCGCCCGTCCGGGGATTGCAAAAAATTCTTCGTCTCGGGTTTTCGCATTTGTAGTCTGTCGGGGCATGTCTCAACGCACCCACACCAAGCTTTTTATTCCCGGCCCGATCGAGGTGTCAGAAAAAACCTATCGCGCCATGTGCCGTCCGATGATCGGCCACCGCAGCGGAGATTTCAAAAAACTCTACGGCGGCATCCAGCCTCGCCTGCAAACCCTCTTTGGCACGAAGCGTCCGGTCTTTCTCTCGACCTCCTCCGCTTGGGGCGTGATGGAGGGCGCGATTCGCAACCTCGTTTCGAAAAAAGTCCTGAACTGCATGTGCGGCGCGTTTTCCGACAAGTGGCTGGATGTCTCCAAGCGCTGTGGCAAACAGGCCGAGGCCTTGCAGGTCGAGTGGGGTCAGCCCATCCGCCCCGAGCAGGTGCGCGAAAAACTCGCCCAAGGCGGTTTCGATGCCGTCACGCTGATCCACAACGAAACCTCCTGCGGCGTTCTGAATCCCCTCAAGGAGATCGCCGCCGTGGTTGGGGAATTTCCCGGGGTGATGCTGATCGTGGACACCGTTTCCTCCTTTTCCACGATTCCGGTGCCAATGGATGAACTCGGCATCGATGTTCTCCTCACCGGCAGCCAGAAGGCTCTCGCGTTGCCTCCGGGCCTAGCCTTGTTCGCCGTTTCCGAGCGCGCCATGGAACGCGCCAAGACGATGGACGACCGCGGTTATTATTTCGACTTTGTCGAATTCGCCAAAAACCAGGAGCAGGACATGACACCCAGCACGCCGTGCATTTCTCTCATCTACGCGCTGGAGTCAAAGCTCGACGATATCTTCAGCGAGGGCGTCGAGGCCCGGCACACCCGCCATGCCTCGCTGAATGCCATGGTTCACGATTGGGTGAAAGCGCGCGGATTCGAATTTTTCGCCCCCGAGGGCTATCGCTCCGTCTCGCTCACCTGCGTCGCCAACAATCGCGAGATCGACATTGCCGAATGGGTCAAGCGCCTCCGCGAGAAACACCGCATCGCCATCGACGGCGGCTACGGCAAGATCAAGGGGAAAACCTTCCGCCTCTCGAACATGGGTGACGAAACGAAGGAGACGATCACCGAACTCCTCGCCGCCCTCGACGACACGCTGGTGTAGTCAAAGCTGGTTCGGGAGGTTGATTGCGGTCGCATTCGGTGAAGATGTCCGACAGCCCGGCAATGCCCCTTTCAAAGCGTTCCCAGACATCCTCCTCCGCTGTGTTTACCAAGCTGTTGCCCGACCGCTTGATTCGAGCAGTTTGGCCAGGAAGGCGAAATTTCTTGGGAAGTCGGATCGCTTGACTGTTCCCGCTGGTGAAAATTT
>CAYOGR010000015.1:9791-27931 GCA_964403605.1 uncultured Chthoniobacter sp. | reverse complement strand
TAACCTTCTGATCCGTAGTCAGATGCTCTATCCAATTGAGCTACGGCTGCTTGAGGAAAGGCAGTAAATAAACGGGAAATTCGGCAGGGAGTCAATCGACAAGTTTCAAAAGTCTAAAAAAAACGGGCTCGTGCGGCGATGGGGTTCGTAGATTGGGAAGGATGAGTGCGAAGAACGAACAGAAATTTCCGGATGTGCTCCTCGGAGCTTTGGCGGCGGATGCGTTGGCGATGCCGGTGCATTGGTATTACGATCGCCTCGCGCTGGAAAGGGACTACGGGCGGGTGGATCGCTATCTGGCACCGAGGTCGCCTCATGCAGATAGTATTTTGTGGAGGTCCAGCTATTCGCCGCCAAACGCGCGCGGGGATATCCTTCGCGAGCAGGCCCAATACTGGGGCCGGCGCGGGGTTCATTACCACCAGTTCCTCGCCGCGGGTGAGAATACTTTGAATTTTCAGTTGTCCGTGGAGCTTTTCCGCTTGATCCGGTCTGTTGGAAAATACGACTCCCAAGCCTGGCTGGAGAGGTATATCGAATTCATGCTGACCCCCGGCTGTCACAGAGACACCTATGTCGAGGAGTGTCACCGCGGATTTTTCACGAATCTGGCAAGGGGCAAAAAGCCCGAGGCGTGCGGCGTGGACGATGTCCACATCGGCGGGTTGGCCCAAGTTCCGGCGATGATTGCGGCCATCGGGGCGCGCCACCATGCGATTGTCGAAATTGTGGAAACCCATGTGGCGCTCACCCACAAAAACCCGGGCGTGATCCGGGCTGCGGGCCTTCTGGCATCGATCCACTTCGAGGTGGCGAAAGGCACGGATTTGCGCGAGGCGATTCCTGGAATTGCGGGGGAGGTGGTTTCGGAGAAGAAACTCGGACGCTGGCTCGAGAAGTCGGATTTGGAGGTTGTCGGCAAAATTCTGAGTCCCGCTTGCTACATCCAGGACGCGTTTCCGGCGGCGCTCTACCTGGCTTGGAAATACGCGAAGGACTTTTCCGCAGGGATCATTGCGAACGCCAATCTTGGCGGAGACAACTGCCATCGCGGTGCCGTGGTGGGATCTTTACTGGGCGCTGCCAACGGAGTGCCCCAGCCATGGGCCGATGGCCTGGTGGCGGTCAATCGGTGATCAGCATGCAGTCGCCGTAGGAGTAGAAGCGGTAGCGTTCGCGAATGGCCTCGGAGTAGGCGGCGCGCATGAGTTCGCGTCCAGCGAAGGCGCTGACGAGCATGAGGAGGGTCGATTCGGGGAGGTGGAAATTCGTCAGGAGAGCGCCGGTATGCTGGAACTCGTAGGGGGGGTGGATGAAAATCCGGGTGCTTCCCGAGGTGGCTTGGATCTTGCCGGGGGGTTGGGATTCGAGGACGCGTGTAACGGTGGTTCCCACCGCCACGAGACGGCGGGCGGCATTCATGGAGTCTGTCGCGGCGGGCGATAAGGTGTAGTTTTCCGAATGCATGTCGTGGTCTTCGATGCGCTCGGATTTGACGGGAAGAAAAGTGCCCGCGCCGACATGCAGGGTCAGAAAAGTGTGGGGAATGGTGGCCAGGACTTCCGGCGTGAAATGCAGGCCGGCGGTCGGTGCGGCGACAGAGCCGGGGTTGGTGGCGTAGACGGTCTGGTAGCGCTCGTCGTCGGATTCATCGGCGGCGCGTTTGAAATAGGGTGGAAGAGGGATGTGGCCGTGGGTTTCGAGGTCGGGAGGCGAGTCGAAAGCCATGACGCGCTCGCCGCCGGGGAGGATTTCCAAAACATTGGCAAAGGTTCCTGCGATGGGAATCCTCGTGCCGATGCGAAGTTTGCGTCCGGGTTTGCAGAGGCATTTCCAATGCGTTCCGCCGAGGTTCTCAAGAAGGAAAATCTCGATGCCAAGGGGTTCGGCGAGAAGGCGGGCCTTGATGACGCGGGAATCGTTGAGAACCACCAGATCCCCCTCGCGAAGATAGGCGGGAAAGTCGCGGAATGCGCGGTGGTCGATGGTTCCGGTGGTGCGGTGGACGACCATCATGCGCGAACCGTCGCGGTTGGTCGCGGGACGGTTGGCGATGAGTTCGGGAGGAAGTTCGTAGTGGTAGTCGCTAACGAGGCCGGACATCGCGGCTCAGGATTTTTTTGTGATGCGTGAGAGCCCGCACCGGTTCGCCGCAGCCTCCACAAGATCCGCAACGCGGCGCTTCAAGCGCCGGGCCCGGCGGAAGAGGACCATCAGGAAGATGGCGTAGGGAATCCAAGGCCACCAGGCGGCACCGGAGATGAAAAACTGCTGGTAGGCGAGAATGCAGAGGACGATGGCATTCAGAAGAAGCGTCGTGGCGACCATTTTATTGCGAAGGTGGACGCGTGTGAGGCATTTCGGGCCGCCGTGGTATTCGGTGACCGAGCGGAGCTGAATGCCCCACCAAAAGCTCCCATAGATTTGGATGTCCCAGTTTTTCCAACCGGTATCGATCGAGTAGTTCCAGCCCTCGTCCTCAAGCGCCTGCACGGTTTCCTTCAGCAAGGCCTCGCGGCCGTGGCCGTTTTCGCTCCAGAAGCGGATATGGGTGATGCTGCCTCGGGTGCGTTTGAAATTTTTCTCGCTGCTGGCGATGACGGCGGGCGGGGTGCGCTTGAATTTGAGCCAGGTGAAGTATCGTGCCCAACCGCGCACGAGAGGCTGTGCGAGTGCGAGAAACGCCACAAGCAAGCGTGCGGGAATCGTATCGTGTTTGGCCTCGAGCCGCGCGTGGATCATGTAGGAGAGGGCCACGAGAAGGGTGCCGCCGAACATCAAATAAGGAACAATGCGCAGGAATGGAATCGGGATGGAGCAAAGAAAAATGAAGAGCGTGAGGGCGACCCACTCGATGCTGCTCAGGTAGGCGGCGACATCGGATTGCGGGGTGGGGTAGATCGATTGGAACAGGCCCTCGCCGAAAACGCCGTGGTAGATGACGGGCTTGTTGACGAGCCAGGTGAAGCGTGGCGCGCCATAGATCTGGCCCTTCCATTTCGCCGTGCCGGTCGGGCCGAAGAAGATGAGGTGTTGGAATCGAAGCATCGACTCGGCCTCGCCGTAGCCCTCTTGCTGTTTGCGAAAGGCTTTCAGTGTGAAGCGGCGGTAGTGCCAGACGATGGCTGCGGGGCTGAAGGCGATCACGCCGCCGCTTTGTTGGAGGCGCCAGCAGAAGTCCACATCGTCGCCAGCCTTGCGGTATTCGTGGTCGAATCCCCCGACTTGATCGAAGGCCCAGCGGTGAAACGCCATGTTGCAACCGGGGATGTGCTCGGCGACGACATCGGTGAGCAGAACATGGCTTGGCCCGCCCGGTGCCGCCGACACGCAGGCCTGCACCCAGTTTTCCGCCGGCGGGGAAATGTTCGGGCCGCCGACGCCGGCGAAGTTTCCGCTGAGCAGAGTGCCGATGAGGTAATAGAGCCAATCAGGATCGGCCATGCAGTCGCTGTCGGTGTAGACAATCACATCGCCCTTGGAGGCATGGGCGCCGACATTCCGGGCGAAACTGAGGCCTTTGTTTTCCTGTCGGATATTTTGAACCCAAGGATGGCGGGCCGCGATTTCCCGGGTGTCATCGGTCGATCCGTCATCGACGAGGATGACTTCGTAGTCGGGGTAGTTGATCTCCTTGAGCGAGGAGAGGCAGCGGTCGAGGGTTTTGCCGCCGTTGTAGGAGCAAACAATGACCGAGGCTTTCGGGTAGGAGGGCAACTTCACGCGGGAGGTCATCGGGCCGTCTCCGTGGAAGAGGTGCTTCACCGTTTCGAAGGCCGGTTTCTTGGTGCGGTCGCGACGGACGAGACCAAACGCCCAGTCGAGAATTTCCTGCCCGCCACGGAACCACTCGTCGGTCCAAGCGTAAACAATCGTTCCGGCGAGGCCGCCCCGGACCACGCTTTCGATGTGCCAGCGCAACATCTCGGCTTGTTCCTCCTCGGGGTGGCGGATCGTGTCCATCCCGAATTCCCCGAGGATCAGAGGCTTGTCATCGGCGAGGTTTTGCAGGCGCGCAAGGTAGCGGTCGAAGTCGTCCTGCCGGTGAAGATAGACATTGAAAGTGACGAAGTCGCTGTTCTGGGGCAGCAGGTATTCCGTTGGCGGGTAGCTCGCGTAGGAGAAAAGCGCGTTGGGATCCTCCTGGCGGCCGATGTTGATGAGTTGCTCGACGAACTCGGTGACTTGCCGCGCACCGAGCCAGCGGACCATCGTGGTGGGGATTTCGTTGCCGACGAGGTAGCCGAAAACCGCGGGATGGCCGGAGTTTTTGGCAACACCTTCGCGAACGGCTTTCTTGGCCGCGTTGCGGATCGAGCGGTCGTTGAGAAATTCCAGATGCTCGGCCCAAGGAATCGAAATCAAAGCGCGGATCCCGAACTCCGCGCAGAGGTCGAGAAACCAACGCGGCGGCACATAGTAAATTCGCACGAGGTTCACGCCCGCCTCACGCATCAACTCGAAATCGATGCGGGCTTTTTGCGGGTTGCCGAAATGCTCGCCGTCGGAATCGGGTGCGAACGGCCCGTAGGTCACGCCTTTGATGAAAAACTTGTTGTTCCCCTCGAAGAAAAACTTCGCGCGCACGCGCACGGGCTCAGAATTGCTCACGGTCGGAGGGTATAAATCGGCGCTTTGAAAAGGCGAGCGCACATTTTGCGCTTAAAACGGCAGATCCTCCGATTCCTCGCGCGTCCTGGCTTCCGGCCCGGTGGTGACATCCCACACTTCCAGGAGTTCCTCGGGAATCTCATGCAGGAACCGCGATGGAGTCTGGAAGGTTTCGCCGTAGCCCGCACCAAGGCGCATCTCGGGGTAGCTGAGGTAGAGCTCATCCATGCAGCGCGTGATCCCGACATAGAAAAGACGACGCTCCTCCTCGAGCCCGCCGGGGTCTTCGAGGCTGCGACCGCTGGGAAACATCCCGTCCGCCAGCCAGATCAAAAACACCACGCGCCACTCGAGTCCCTTGGCCTGGTGGAGGGTCGAGAGGGTGATCTTTTCGGTATCCGCCGCACCCGCGAAAGCGTCAGCGGTTTCCAGTCCGCCGAGGAGCGCGAGCTGGGAGAGGAAATCCGAAGCCGTCTCGAATTGCCCCGCGAAGGTCTGCAGTGTTTGCAAATCCTCCCTCCGGGCGTCGTAGTTCGGGAATTTCCCCTTCATGTAGTCGTCGTAGATCGCGAAGAGGACGCATTCGATCATCGCGGCGGGAGCGAGCGGCGCGCCGGATGGAACGAGGTCGGCAAGCGTGTGGACGAGTTGCCCCCATTCCTTGCCAGCTTTGGAGGGCACCTTGATCTCCGCCAGTCGGGAGAACTCGTTTGATCCGCCGAGCAGTGTTTGGGTGCGCTCCCAGAGCGTGTCGGCGGTCTTATTGCCGATGCCTGGGAGAAGGCGGACGATGCGCTTGAAGGACATCTCGTCCCGCGGGTTCACCGTGAATTTGAGAAATGCGGCGACATCCTTGATGTGGGCCTGCTCGAAAAACCGGAGTCCGCTCGTGATGGAAAAAGGAATCCCCCGGCGGGTGAATTCCATCTGCACCTCCATCGAGTGATAGTGGGCGCGGTAGAGGACCGCCATCTGCTCCAGTGGAATGCCTTCATCGAGGAGTTCCATCACGCGTTGGGCCACGAATGCCGCCTGCTGCGAATTGGTCGGCAGGGCGACGAGAGCCGGTTTGACGGGATGGTTTTTTCGGACGGGTGCGAGGTTTTTCGGAAATTGCTTCTCGTTGCCGAGGATCGCGGCGTTGGCGACTTCGAGAACCTGTGGAACGCTGCGGTAGTTCGTCTCGATCTTGAAGACGCTCGCTCCCGGGTGGGTTTTGGGAAATTGCAGGATGTTTTCGAAATTCGCCCCGCGCCACGAGTAGATGCTTTGGGCGTCGTCGCCGACCACCATGAGGTTGCCGTGATGGGCGGCGAGGAGGTCGATGAGCTCGGACTGCAACCGGTTTGTGTCCTGGTATTCATCCACGAGGATTTGCTGGAAGCGGCGCTGGTAGAGGGCGGCCACCTCGGGGCGGGTCAGAAAAAGCTCGAGGGTTTTGGAAAGCAGGTCGTCGAAATCCATCGAGTTTGCCTCCCGCTTCCGGGCCTCGTAGGCGGCCTGCACCTTTTCGATCTCCGGGGCGAGGGGAAGGAAGTAGCGGTATTTGTCGGCGAGGATTCGACCGATCGGCGCGGCGGTGTTGATGGCGAGGCTGAAGATATCCGCGAGCACGCCCGCCTTCGGGAACTTGCGTGTTGTATCGACGAGGCCCTGCTTGGCGACCACGGCGGAGATCATTTCCTCCGAGTCGTCGCGGTCCATGATCGAAAATCCCTCGCGGAATCCGATCTCGGTGGCGTGACGACGGAGGATGCGATTGCCGATCGAGTGGAAGGTGCCTCCCCAGAGGCCGTCCGCCGCTCCAGGCACAAGGTTGTGGACGCGCTCGAGCATCTCCCGGGCAGCCTTGTTGGTGAAGGTGAGCAGCAGGATCGAGGGGGCGGGGATGCCTTGCTCCAGCAGCCACGCGACCCGGTAGGTGAGGGTTCGGGTTTTTCCGCTCCCCGCGCCGGCGATAACCAAAGCGGCACCCGGCGGGGAGGTGACAGCCGCGAGTTGCTCGGGATTGAGTTCAGCGGCGAAATCAATACCCGAAGCCGGACGGGCGGCTGGCTGAAGAGTGTAGGAGCGGGACAAGGGGTTTAATTCGAGGCTAGGCGGGTTCTGTCCACCTGCGACGGGCTCATTTGCAGGCCGTGGGCGAGCAGTTTGGCGGACTCGGTGGCGACAACGCCTTTTGTGGAGCCGAGGACGACGGCGATGACATCGCGGCCATTGTGGGATCCACTGGAGATCAGGCAATGCCCGGCGGCGTGGGTGTAGCCGGTCTTCATGCCATTGCAAAACGAGTAGGTGCGAAGGAGGCGGTTGGTATTGCGGAGCGGAACCACTTTCCCGTTCGAGAAGCGGAAATTGTAATTCTTGGTGCCCATGATCTCGCGGAGCGTGGGATTGCGGTAGGCCACGCGCGCCACGCGGGCCATGTCCCTCGCGGTGGAGTATTGGCCGGTGGCTGGAAGGCCGTTGGGATTTAAAAAATTGGAATTGGTGCCGCCGAGTTCCTGCATTCGGCGGGTCATCTTGCGCGCGAATGCCTCGACGCTGCCGGCGTTGTCGCGGGCCAGGGCACGGGCCACATCGTTGCTGCTGCGGATCATCAGGGCGTGGAGGAGTTCGCGGCGGGTGTAGGTCTGGCCGGGTTTGATATAGAGCTTGAACGGCTCGCACTGCGTGTCTGAAAGCGTGATGGTGATTCTTTTATCGAGGTCGCCGTCCTCGGCGATGATGAGGGCGGTGAGGAGTTTCTGGGTGCTGGCGACCGCGCGCTGCACCGTGTCGTTTTTTTTGTAGAGGACCTTGCCGGTATTCGCATCGACCAGGATCGCCGCCTTGGCGGAAGTGGAAATCGCGGCTTGGGCGGCGGCGAGGGGAAGAAGGGAAAAGGACAGGGCGGCGAGAAGCGCGGGAAGTCTCATGCGGTGTAATTACGGTTTGGGTTTTTCGGACTGGAACAATTTTTCCATCGACGGATCTTTTTCAACACCGAGTTCGATGGCTTTGAAATAATGTCGCTTCGCCAACTCGGTGGCGGGTGGTTTTTCCTGAAGGTAAAAAACAGCCAGATTGTAGTGGGCGTCGGCGTAGGCGGGGTCGAGTTCCACGGCGCGGCGGAGTTTTTGCTGGGCTCCGTAAATCCAGCCTTCGCGGCCAATCACCACCCCCAGAAAATTATGGGCGCGTGGATTGTCCGGGTCGTGGAGAGTCGCTTGGGAAAGGGCCGCAAGGGCTTCGGGGAAGCGGTTCTGATCCATGTAAATCATCCCGAGCGTCAGCCAGGCCGGGGCGGTTTCGAGACGCTGGCGGACGGCTTTTTTGAGGAGATCCTCGGACTTCGCAGAGTCGCCCGCGTAGAACTCCACCAAGCCGAGGTTCACAAGGCCCATCTGATTTTGAGAATCGAGCAAGAGGACGCGCTCGTAGGCGCGGCGCGCGGTGGCGTAGTCCTTGGCCTCGAAAGCCCGGTTTCCCTCGGCGACAGCCTCGGCGAGGATGCGCGGGGTAAATTTGGCGGGAGCATCCCGGGCGGACAGGGGAGGGGCGGATAAAAGTCCGCTGACAAGGATGGCTGCGAGCCCGCGCCTCATTTTCCAGCCAATTCGCGGGAACGGCGTTCGGCAGCGCGAACCGCTTCGATAAAGGCGGCGCGCACTCCCCGGTTTTCGAGTTCCAGGAGGGCGGCAGCGGTTGTTCCGCCGGGGCTGGTGACCATTTCGCGGAGCACGGCGGGGTGTTCCGAGGTGGCTTTCGCGAGTTCGGCCGCGCCGAGGACGGTTTGGATCGCCAAGTCCTGCGCAAGCTTGCGGGGCAGACCGCAAGAGACGCCGCCATCGGAGAGTGCTTCGATCATCAGAAAAACATAAGCCGGACCGCTGCCGCTCAGGCCCGTAACGGCATCGAGGAGTTTTTCCTCCACGGGGTAAACCTCGCCGATGCTGGAAAAAATGGATTCGGCCAACTCGCGCTCCTGAGGGGTGGTGTCGGGCGCGGCGGCATAGGCCGTGGCGGAGCGACCCACGATGGCGGCGGTGTTCGGCATGGCGCGAACCACATGCGCGCCGGGGGCGAGTTTTTGGAGGGTATCGAGGGAAAGCCCGGCGGCGATCGAGACGAGCAGTTTGTTTTTCAATGCCTCCCCGGTTTGCTTGAGAGCCGTGGCGGCATCCTGGGGTTTCACACACAAAACCAGAACCCCGGCTTTGGCAGCGGCTTCGGCATTGTCGGAAACGACCTTGATCGAGGTGGCATCGCGAAGGCTTTGGAGCAACTCCGGCTCGGGGCAGGCGGCGACGATTTCCGTGGGGCCGCAAACATTTGCGCGGAGCATTCCTTGAATGATGGCCGAGGCCATGCGGCCCGCGCCGAGAAACGCATATTTCATGGCGCGCAAGCTAAAGGGGGTGCGGGCTTTTGGGAAGACTGCGTTGCGGGCCGTTCAGTCCAGAAGCGAGACAAGCCATTCCTGCATGAGGCCGTAGATATTGACCTGAAGAAGCGCGTATTCGCGAGGGTCGTCGAGATCGTTGATTTGGCGGCCCATTTCGGTCTCCGAGAATCCATGGAACTCGGCGAGAGCCAGTCGGGCCTGATTCAGCGCGCTCAACCAGGGGTCGATGTGACGGCGCGGGATGAGCAACGAGCGGAGGCCGGTGGTGTCTTCGTGAGATCGGCGGAGATCGGCTTCGACCGTCTCGCGGGATGCCGTAAATCCACTGTGGAGGTCGGGTTGGACGAAGGCCTTCCAATCCTCGCGAAGTGTATCGGCTTCGGGATCGTGGCTCGGCACTTGATAGAATCTGGCCTCGACACGCGGGTCGTCCAATTCGGCGGCGGTGCGGATTTGGGTGAGCATCTTGAAAAGCAGCGAGTCGATGCCCTCGAAAAGAATGCCGCCGTCCTCGAGAACTTTAATGCCGATTTTCACGGGTTTGGGGCCTTCTCGAGGGTTGCCAGCAGGAGGTGCGAGTGGAGTTGCTGCACATACAGTTCAGCCTCCTCGCGGCAGCCGCTCCAGACGATCGAGCGTCCGCTTTTGTGGACTTCCATCATGTGGCGCTCGGCTTTCTCGCGGGGAAACCCGAAAACGCGGCGGAAAACCATGGCGACATAGCTCATGAGGTTCACGGGGTCGTTATGGACGACGACATTCCAGACGGAGTCGAGATCCGCCTGGTCCTTGGTTTCGATTTCAGGAGTGTCGAGCGCGGGCATCGGGTGGGGGTCAGGCGGCGCGAAGCGAGGAGGCGGGTTTATCACCCGCGAGGCAATTTTCCAGGATCGACCAGAGCGAATCGATGGGGGCGGCCCGCATCTCCAAAAAAACCAGTGCGGCGCGTGTCATGGGGAGCGGGATGTGAAACACGGAGGCCCTCGCGGCGAAGACCACGGCGAAATGGCCCGGCGACTCCCCGCGCTTTACGGCCTCCAGGTATTTCAAGAGCGCGGGTTCGCTGGCGGGAGCGGTGAACTGCGTGGCCAATTGACGGCCAGCGGCCCGGTGGGTTTTTGAAAGCGGCCCGGCGAGATCGAGTCGGCGGTCGATGGCGATCAACTCGCGGCTGCCGAGCTTGCAGGATGCGTGCGCCGAATCGACGGCCGGGGAAATCCAGGGAGACCAAACCGACTCGCGCCAGCCCTTGAGATCCGCAGCCGAGGCGGGATCGCCGTGGAAAGTCAGCGGCCCCATGGAGTCGAGACAAGGGGCGCAGAGCTTCGCAATGCGGAAAATCTCCGCTCGGGTTTCCAAGGCTGACATTTCCTCCGCTGGTTTCATGCGGGAAGGTTAGCAAGAGATCGAAAACAAGCAGGCGGAAAATGCCTCACGCGGCGGCGTGTTGGGGTTGTTCGCCGGTCTGACCGAGGGGGGGCGTGATGATGCCGATGTTTTGGATTTCGGTTTGAGCGGGGAGTTCCTGGTAGGCGAGGACATTGAGCTTCGGCAGGGAGGGTTCGAAGAATCGCTTGAAGGCGAGGCGGAGCTCGGCGCTGAGAATCACAGCGGGCAGGAGGCCCTGCTCGGCCATGGAGTTCGAGCGGATGGTGAGTTCGCGCAGGAGGTATTGGGCGGTCTGCGGGTCGAGGGCGAGGGTCGTCTCGAAATGCGAACGCTGGATGCGGGTGATGAGGGTTTGCTCCATGCGGGGATCGAGCGTGATGGCCTTGATGAGGCCGGGTTCGGACTCGTATTGGGCGATGAAATAGGTGCCGAGCCGCTTGCGGACCTGCTCGGAGAGTTCATCGGGGTTTTTTGTGACGGTGGCGTAATCGGCAACGGCTTCGAGAATGAGAGGAAGGTTTTTGATCGGCACGCCTTCGCGGAGGAGGTTTTGGAGAACGCGCTGGATGATGCCGAGATTGACGAGATCGGGGAGGAGTTCGGCGATGAGCGAGGGGTTGGTCTCCTTCACGCGGTCGATGAGCCCCTGGACCTCCTGGCGGCTGAGGATCATGTGGGCGCTTTGTTTGAGGGATTCGGCCAGGTGGGTGATCAGGACCGAGACGGCATCGACGACGCTGTAGCCGTTGATTTCGGCGGTGCGTTTTTCCTCCTCGGCGATCCAGACAGCCTCAATGCCGAAGACGGGTTCGCGCGTTGGAACGCCCTTCAGGGTGATGTGGCTGCCGCTGACATTCATTGCCAGCCAGCGGTTCGGAATGACGGTCGCATGGGCGATGGGTTTGCCACGAAGGAGGAAGCGGTATTCGTTTGGCTCGAGTTCCAGGCTGTCCCGGATTGCAATGGGCGGGATGACCATGCCGTTGTCGCGGGCGAAGCCTTTGCGCACGCCGGTGATGCGGTCGAGCAGGTCGCCGCCCTGGGTTTTGTCGGCCAAGCGGAGCAAGCCGTAACCCACCTCGATCGAGAGGACTTCGGTCTCGATGAGTTTGTGGAAATCCTCGGGGGCCTTGCCGTCCGCGCCGGCTTGGGCCGCTTGGGAGGCTGGAGAGCCGCCCCCGGAGGGGGCGGGGCGTGAGCCGGATGGAGCTGGAAGGGCCAGGCTGCCTCCGGGGCCGAGTTTTCCCTCCACGGCCTCTTTGGTTTGTTTGTCGAGCAGGTAGGCGATCACGCCGGTGATGGCTCCCAAGACCAGAAACGGAATAGCGGGCATGCCGGGAACCAGAGCCATCGCCGCGATCAGCCCTGCCGCGATGCCCACGGCGCGGGGGTAGGCGGAAAGTTGCTTGCCGATCTGCGAGCCCATGCTGCTGTCGCCCTGCGCGCGGGTGACAAGCAAGCCGGCGGCCACGGAGATGACGAGCGCGGGAACCTGGGAGACAAGGCCATCGCCAATCGAGAGGAGGGTGTATTTTTCCAGCGCGACATCGAGGGGGAGGCCTTTTTGAAGCATGCCGATGCCGAAGCCGCCGACCACATTGATCATGGTGATGAGAATGCCCGCCACGGCATCGCCCCGGACGAACTTGCTGGCACCGTCCATCGCGCCGTAGAAGTCGGCCTCCTTTTGAACCTTGAGTCGCCGGCTGGTGGCGGTGAGTTCATCGATGATGCCGGCATTGAGCTCGGCATCGATGGCCATTTGTTTGCCCGGCAAGGCGTCCAAGGTGAAACGCGCGGCGACTTCCGCGATGCGGCCCGCACCCTTGGTGATGACGACGAAATTGATAATTACCAGAATGATGAAGACCACCGCGCCGACGAGGTAGTTTCCCTGGATCAGAACCTCGCCGAAGGCTTCGATGACCCGGCCCGCGTAGCCATCCAGCAGGATCAATCGCGTGGAGGCGATATTGAGCGCCAGCCTCAGAAGCGTCACCGCGAGAAGAATGGTCGGGAAGGCCGAGAACTCCGGCGGATCCTTCACATAGATGATGACGAGAAGGATCATCAGCGAGATGCCGATATTGAAGGAGAGGAAGAAATCCAGCGCCCAGGTGGGCACGGGCACCACCAGAAGCAGGACGATGCCGAACAAACCCAGCGTGAAGATCAAATCCGATTGCTTGAACAATCGGCTCCACGGGGATTGCGTTCCGGTGTCGGCGGGTGATTTGGCCATTCTCTAGGGCGTCAGGATTTCAGGCGGCGGGATTTGAGTTGGTAGAAATAATAGCGATGGGTGCGGTAGACATAGCCAAGAATTTCCGCGATGGCCTGATAAAGTTGCGCGGGGATGGGTTTGCCCACCTGGCCGAATTTGAAGAGCGCGCGGGCGACAGGTTTGTTTTCCACCGTGGGAACCTCGAATTTCGCGCCGATGGACTTGATGCGTTGGGCAAAGCTGTTGTGCCCCTTGGCGAGAACGATCGGGGCGGCATCCACGCCCCGTTCGTATTTGAGGGCCACGGCGTAGTGGGTCGGGTTGGTGATGATCACATCGGCCTGTGGCACATCGGCGAGCATTTGGCGCTGGAGGAGGCGTCGCGCCATGGCGCGCTGGGCCATCTTCACATTCGGGTCGCCCTGGGCCTGGCGGTTCTCGTCCTTGATCTCCTGCTTGGTCATCATCAAGTCCTTCTCGGTCTTCTTGAGTTGGTAGATGTAGTGGAGGATGGCCAGGCCGCTCATCGCCAGCGCGAGGCGGAAAAACAGCATCAGGCTGGAATCGTAGATGAATGTTCCCAGCCGAAAAATCGGAACGGGCGTGAAGAAGATGGGATCGGTCAGCACATCGTGGACGCCCGTGTAGATGAGGGCGGCGACGATGAGACATTTTCCGAGATCGATGAGCATCTTCACCAGGCCCTGCTTGCTGAAGACCCGCTTGAATCCCGAGACCGGATTGAGCTTGTCGAATTTGATGCCGACGACTTCCGGAGTGGTTTTGAAACGGCTCTGGAGGCCGCCCGCGAGGACGCTGGCGACCGTCGTGGCCATCATCATCGGGATGAGCAATCCAAAAATCATCAGGAAGCCCATCGCAATCCAATGGGGGATCGCCTGGACGATGAGTTCGTATTTTTCCAAATTGCCCAGAATGCTGGAGACAAATTCGGTCAGGAAGCGGGCCTGCTCCCCGAGGGTGAAAAGCATCACGAAATAGGCCGCGATGAGGCCGGCGACGATTTGAAGCTCCATGGCCTGCGCGAACTGACCCTTCTTGTGGGAGTCGGAGATTTTTTTCTCCGTGGGCTTCTCTGTGGCTGTGTCGTTGTGTTCGGCCATGGCGGATCAGCGAAGGAAGCGCAGCATCGTTTCGGGAAGTTGCTGCATGTCCCGGAGAATGTATTGGACGGCCAAGCCGAGTGTCATCGCAAAAACGGTCAGACCGGCGAGAATTTGGACCGGGAAGCTCAGCAGGAAGACATTGAGGCTCGGCGCGGCGCGTCCCAGAACGGAGAAGCACATGTTCACCAAAAAGCTGATCGCCAGAAGGGGCGCGGCGATTTGGATCGCGAGCAGAAAAACCCCGGCGCTGGCGTTAATGACCTCGTTGATGGATTGGGGGGCAAAAATCGCGTTGGGCGGGAAAATTTCCAGGCTCCGGGCGAATGCCACGAGGCAAAACTGGTAGGCGCCGGTAACCAAAAAAAGAACCAAGCCGAAGGATTGGAGCATGGTGTTGGGCGGCGTGGCGGAATTGCGCGTGATCGGGTCGATATTCGAACTCAGCGAGAGCCCGACCTGGACAGCGATGATTTCTCCAGCCATTTCCAAGGCGTAAAGCAGGAATCGGACCGCAAATCCGAGCAAAAGCCCGGTCAGCACCTCATGGATCACCTCCATCACAAGAACAAACCAATGCGCGGGGACTCCCCCGAAATTTCCGAAAACGGGGGCCAGCAGGTAGGCAATCATCGCCGCGATCCCGATCCTGACCGGCGGGGGAATCATGCTTCCGGAAAACACCGGCATGACCAGAAACATGCCCGAGGCCCGCAGGAAAATGAGCATTCCCGGATAAATATCCTCGATGCGGATCGTGATCATCGCGTCATCTCCGGGATTTTATTGATGAAAAAAATCGTGAACTGCATCAACTCCCGGATCATCCAAGGGGCTCCGACAATGATCACCGCTCCAATCGCCAGAAGTTTCGGGGCGAAGCTGAGAGTCGGTTCCTGAATACTGGTGATGGCCTGAAGCAAGCTTACAACCACGCCGACGACCAGGGCGGCCATGATGACAGGTGTCATCACCGTAATCGACACGGTGATGAGCGATCGGAGCATTTCGATGGCGGTTTCCTGGTTCATCAGGCGAAGCTTTGAACAAGGGAACGGACAACGAGTTGCCAGCCATCCACTAGAACGAACAAAAGCAACTTGAGTGGCAGGGCCACCATCGTCGGCGGCATCATCATCATGCCCATCGACATCAGGGTGGAAGCCACAAGGAAGTCGATTACAAGGAACGGAATGAAAATCAGAAAGCCCATCTGGAAAGCCGTCCGGAGCTCGCTCACGACAAAAGCCGGCAAGACCACGCGCATCGGCAGGTCATCCACCGCCGTGCGCCCCATGCCGGCGAGATCGAGGAAAAAGTCCACCTCGCCCGGACGCGTCTGGCGAAGCATGAAGGTGCGGATGGGCTCTATCGCACGATCCATCGCCTCGTTCGAGTCGATTTGCTCGTTCATGTAGGGCGTCAAGGCTTGGGTTTGGATTTCCTGCCAGACCGGAGCCATGATGAAAAAGGTCAGAAAAAGCGAGAGGCCGATCAGAAGTTGGTTGGCTGGGGCGCTGGGCACGCCGAGGGCGGTGCGGACGAATCCCAAAACGATCACGATCCGTGTAAAACTCGTCATGAGCATCACGAGGGATGGCGCCAGCGTCAGCAGCGTCATCACAAAAACGATTTGGATCGCCGTGCTCAAGTTTTGGCGTTCATTGCCATTGCCGATCTGCAAATTCACCAGAGGCGTCGGAATCGAGGAAACCGAGGGAGCCCTAGGTGCGGAGGGAGCCGATGGGGCGCTGGGCGCGCTGGGTGCCGCTGCAGGGGGTGTTTGCGCCAGCACCTGAGCCCCGCTTCCGGAAAAGAAGAGCGCGATTAAGGAAAGACAGAAAATTTTACGGAGTCCGCTCATGGCCGGGATGGTTTGTTTTCAACGGAACCCATCATCGCGCTGAAATCCGCCGGGGCGGTCGAGGAATCCAGCGGACAGAGGTAGTCGATTTTTCCGGGAGTGACTCCCAAAAGCATTCGGGAATCCTCGTAGCCCACAACAAGCAGATATTGACGATTGCCGAGTGGACGCGTTTCGAGGATTTGGAGTTTGCGATCCATTGCCGGGCCTTTTCGGCCCAGGGGTAATCCGAATTTTATGAAATACACACCGACCCCCGCCAAGGCTGCGAAGAGGGTGAGATAACCCAGCATCCGCCCCAAGGAATCGAGGTCCGGTGCCGGGGGGCGCGAGGCGAGGCCCTGCGGGGAAGGGGAGGATTTCGGAGATGCGACGGGTGATGGGTCAGATGCCGGGGGAGGGGGATCCGACGATTCGGTGGTGAAATTCGCGCGCGATGCCGGAGCCGCTCCCGCTGTTTCCGTCGCCTTGAGAGAAGCTGGGAAGAGACACGCGAGGGCTGCCACAAGGGCAAGCCGCCACGCCGGGTTCCTCATGCCGATTCTCCGACGATCTGAGTGATTTTGATGCCGAAGTTCTCCTCGACGACGACGACTTCTCCTCGAGCAATCAATTTGTCGTTCACATAAAGACCCACAGGCTCGCTGGCCAATTGGTCGAGTTGCAAAACCGTTCCCTCGCTCAATTCCACCACATCCCTCATGGGCAGCATGCAGGAGCCGATCCGGACGGTGAGATCGACTTTGACATCGAGGATGACATTCAAGTTCTTGGATTCGGTGACAGTGCTCATGGGTTGGGTGCGTTTTTGATTTCAGAACCGATTTGGATCGCAACATGGCCGTTTTCCGATCCGGCCTGCGCAGTGAATCGAGGCGCATTGGCGATGCGCACTCGGGTATTGGAGAGTGTGGATTTCGGCATTTCCAGAACATCGCCAACGCGAAGCGAAAGAATATCGCTCACATTGACTTGCGGCACCTGCCAATCGGCAATCAAGGGAACGGCAATCTGGTTGTAGGAGGATCGCCATTGTTGGGGCTTGGCATCCGGAACGCTCTGCATCTCGCGCGAGCGGGCGGCATGCAGATTTTTCACAATCGGCTCGAGCATGTTGTAGGGGATGCCGAGCTGGATTTGTTCCACGCTGTCTCCGGCCAGCGCCTCGATGGTCAGAACGAGCGTGATCGTATCCGGGGTGCTGACTTGTAGAAACCTGGGATTGTTTTCATGGCCGATTTGGCGCCCGGAGAATTGACGCTCATCCTTCCACTGGCGGCACCACTCCTGGACAATGATGTCCACAATCTCCTCGAGAAGGGCGATTTCGATTTCTGTGAGATAGCGCTCCTCCTCCTCGGTCGTCATGCCCCGGCCTCCGAGCATGCGATTTGTCATGCTGATGGCCAACCGGGGGCTGATCTCCAAAATTCCAATGCCTGACAACTGATCCACCTTGAAAAGCGAAACATGAGTCGGGTTTTTCATCGACTCCGAAAATTTCGCGTAGGGCATCGTGAGCAGTCGCGCCAGCTTGAGGCTCATGTCCGCACGCAAGAGCGAGGAAAACCGCGCTGAAATGGTGGAAATGAATCCCGTATGGATCGTGCGAAGTCGCCGCAATTCCGCCTCCGCCAAATGAATCGGAGTCCGGAAATCAAAGGTTTTGGCCGACACCTGCTTGGGGTTCGGAAAGCGTTCGCCGTTCGAACGGAAAAGCCGCGAAGCCTCGGTGGTTCCCGCCGCCTCGGCGACGAGCCTGTCGATGTCGGATTGGTTGAGTGTGCCGGCCATGTCTCGGGTTGGTGGTTGGCGTTATTGAACGATGAATTCTGTAAAATAGATTTGATCGATCACTTCGGCGCCTAGAACATTGTTGAATCTTGAAATGATCCCTTTGCGAACGACTTCGCGGCCGTTCGCGCCGTCGAGGGCATCCAACGACTGTGTCGAAAGAACGGTGATGGCGGCGTCCTGAAGTGAACCTTTGCTCTCCTCGATGAGTTTTTGGATATTGCTGTCCGAGCTGGCGATGATGAAATTTGTGCGTAGATACCGGGAATTTGCGGATCCCGCGAGGTTCACCACGGTGGGCCCGAATTCCACGGTATGCTCACCGGGGGGCTTTACCCCGCCCGGCTTGCCTTTGGCTTTGTCCTGAGTGGCCGCTTGGGAGCTGGCCGCGCCCCCGCCCATGGAATCCTTGAGTTTAGGAACGATCAAAAACTCCATGACCGCATAGCAAAGCGCGGGCACGAGGAAAATCACCACGAGAATGGGAACCAGTGCGTTGCTTGATTTTTTTGCAGGACCTACGGGGGCCGGGTTTGTGTCTGTATCGTTTGCTGCCATGGGTGTGTTTTTTAGGTTGGAGACAAAGGAGAAGCAAGAATCAGCGCTTCAGGTTGACGACCTCTTCCATCACCGAGTCGGAAACCGTGATCACGCGGGAATTGGCTTGGAATGCGCGCTGGGCGACGATGAGGTCGGAGAATTGCTGGGTAAGGTCGACATTGGAGAGTTCCAAGGTGCCTTGGATGA
>CAYOGR010000015.1:0-9691 GCA_964403605.1 uncultured Chthoniobacter sp. | reverse complement strand
GGAGAACTTAAGTGTCTCGCTAAAGCTATCTTGATTCGTGACACGCGAACCTTTAAACCCTGTGGTGTTCACATTCGCGATGTTGTCGCCGATGACTTCGAGGCTTTTGCTGAAGGTTTTAATTCCGGCGACGCCGCTGTTGAAGGAGTTAAGGAGTGCCATAGGATGTTAGTTGGTTGTTGTGGTTTGAGCTAAAGCGGAGGGATCAATGGGGGTGGGAACGACCGGTGCCGTGGGTTGGGGTGGCAGGGAAATATTTGTGATGAGCTTGGGATCGTAAGTCTTGCCGTTGATCACCAAAGCGGGAGCGCCATTTTTGACCGTGACGGATTCCACCTTGCCCCGGATCTCGCCGAGTTCGCTGGAGGGATCCTTCACCGTAACCTCGCAACCCAAGTAAAGCGGGGCTGTGGCCATCTGCTGGCTATTGGAATAAGCCGTGAAGGACTGCGAAAGCCCGCGCATTTGCTCCAACGAGGAAAAATTCGCCATTTGCGCGATGAATTCGGTGTCTTTCATCGGATTCATCGGATCCTGAGCCGTAAGTTGGGTCATCAGGATTTTCATGAAATCATCGGCGCCCAAGGTTTTTTTGCCTGCATTACTATTGGAGGCAAGTCCTGTGATGGGATCCTTGGCGGGGGTGGAGGCGGCGGCGTTGGAAATAGTCATGGCTAGGAAAAATCTCAGGCCCAGAGGGCGGTTGTGGCGGGTTGGGATGCCGAAGAACGATTGGAAAGTTTGCGAACGGGCGTGGAGGAAAACATTTCGCCGGATTCACGGGTTCCGGTATCGGATTGCCGACGACTGTCTTGTCCGAGATCGGTGTTGTTTTCCGAGTAGGATTGCTGGAAAGAGGGGTCGCCCAGCCGGAATCCACGATCCCGGGAGCTTTGTGAAAACTCAGGCCAAGCTTTTTGAAGAGCCTCGCGGAGTTCCGGCGACTCTGTAATGAAGGTGGAGCGGAGTTCCCCTCCGCGAAGGGAGAGCTTGATGCGAACGGACTCGTTGTCACCGACCGGCAAATCCAGTTGGATTTGCGAACGCCCGGTTTGCTGGAACTTGTCCAATTCGGGAGCCAAGGTTTTGAAGAGGCCTGAAGCTTGAGCCGAAGGTGACAAGGAGGGAGACTTGTCGGCCATGATCGGCATTGGCAAACCGTTGCCGGTGTGCCCGAGGCCTGAATTGGTGGAGTTATCCAGCCCGGCCATCGGAGTGACCGCGTTGCGTTCCAAAGAGGAAAAAGCCGACAACCGATGAATGGTGGTGATCGACGGTTCGCGCAAGGGCTGAACCGGGGACTCCGCACCCTCCAATGTGGTTGTGGCAATCATCTCTGCATCCAACGGAGCAGATTCCATGCCACGGCTCTCGGATTGGGAATCGTTCTCTTTCGAACTTTCCACAAATTTAGCCGCGAGATCTTCCTCCTTCTGAAGGGAATCGATTTCCAAGTCGCTCGGAGAAATTTTCGCCTCTTCCGCGAGTTCGTCCGATTGGCTCGCAAGGGAAGTCCGATCAGAGGAAGCCGCAGGGAAGGAGTCTTCCGGGGATTGCGCCATTTCGGTGTTTTGAGATTCGCCATCAAGTTCGAGCGAGTCCCTCTTGGCCAACAAGTTTTCGTCAAGGTTCAGGAGGGACTTGGAATCCAAGCCTCCACTCTCTTTGTTTTTTTCGGGGGTGCCTTCGAGCTCTTTCAATGGCTCCTCTTGCCGCGCGGGAGCAGTAGCCAACCCCGCATCGACTGCTTTTCTCCGCTTTTTGGAGGCTTCCTGCTCCTCTTGCAATTCCTCCGCGTGATCTTTGGACTCGCGGCTCCCCAGGAAGCTATCAAAATCCGCGTTGGACAAATTTCCCGAGGAGCCTCGGAGGGGCATTTGGAAAAAATTGCCCATCTCTGCAGAGGTCTTCGGAGAAACTGTCGGGAGGTTGGTCATTGAGCGGTAGGCTGTGGCTTGGTCAAAAGTTGGAGCTGTCGGCTGATTTGGGCAGCTCTCTCCGCCATCGTAGCATTTTGCGCGCCAGCTTCCGCGTTGGGGTCAATCGTTTTGGACATTTCACCAAGAATCTTGGCGACGACATCGTTTTTCATCATGGCCAATAATTTGGCGACATCGGAATCCTCCATTTTGGAAATGATCGCCACCGCCTCGGAGGGTTTCATGGTTGAGTAGGTTCGCGCCAGCGAGCGGATGTTGGTCTTTTCGGTCTCTTGGATTTCCGTGGTGCGCTGGGTTAACTCTTCGCGCATTTTGATGATCTCGTTCTGGATGCGAAGGAGTTCCTTTTTCTCTGTTTCGATGCGCATTTCCACAGCAGCGAGGTCCCTGGTCTTTAGCTCGTAGGCGGCTTTTTCCTCACGAAGTTCCTTCATCAGGTTCTCCACCTCGCCGGTGTAAAAATCCCAATTTTTCGAACCGGCTTCGGCCTTGGTTTTGAAAAGCGTCGTGGCTTTTGAGTGGGATGGTTCCTGCCCGCTGGCTGCAATGCTTGGCCAGCGCCAGTAAAGAACCGCGGCGGAGGTGGCGATGCCGAGAAGAATGGCGATAAGGATCGGCCCCCAAAGGGAGGGGGATTCGGATTCGGCTTCGCCGAAGGGGTCGAGGGTGGGTGTGGGTTTCATGGCGGTTCGGGTCGTTTCTAGTGGGCTGTTTGTAAAAATCGAGCGGTCGTGACGAAATCCTCCAGGAGTTTTTCCTCATGGCTGGCTTGTTCGACGGCCACGCCGCGGAGCCATTTTTCCTTGAGCTTGCAGACGAGGCGATGGTCGCGGTCGGCCACGATAAGAATTTCCCTTTTTTCGGTGACCTTTTTTTCCTCTTGGGCGAGGCGGTATTGGAGTGTGCGTAAAAGATCCCGCTGGGCGGTGAGGGCATCCCAACTTTGGGAACGGATGTAGGCGGGGAAACGCTCTCCGGAAATCATGCGGGTCAACTCGTCCAACCGGGCAGCGGCTTGCGCCACACGGCCCGCGGCGAGGTCGCGCTCGCGGATCGCGGCGGCCAAAACCTCCTCGGCTTTTTCTTTCGCTTTTTCCCGAAGGTCGAGAATTGTTTGAAGACTGAATTTCTGGCGTTTCATCCGACGATTTTCTTGAGTTCCGCGAAGCTTCTTTCGCGCGTCCACTTGTCTTCGATCGGTTGGCGGAGCAAATCGCGGAGGATGGGCTGTTTTTCAATGGCTTGATCGACCATCGCGTTGCTGCCCTTGGTGTAGGCCCCGATGGTGATGACATCCTCGTTCTTGCGGTAGGTCGCCAGAAGATCCCGGGCCTTGCCGATCGAGGCGAGTTCCTCCTTGGCGCAAATTTCAAGCGTCACACGGCTCACGCTCTCGAGCACATCCACAGCGGGGAAATGGTTTGCGGTTGCGAGCGCGCGGCTCAACACCACATGGCCGTCCAAAATGCCACGAACGGCGTCGGAGATCGGCTCGTTCATGTCGTCCCCATCGACGAGCACGGTGTAGAGAGCCGTGATGGAACCGCGCTCGCCATTGCCTGTGCGCTCCAAGAGGCGGGGCAGGACGGAAAAAACCGATGGCGTATAGCCCCGGCTGGTTGGCGGTTCGCCCACGGCCAAGCCGATCTCGCGTTGCGCCATGGCATAGCGTGTGACCGAATCCATCATGAAGAGGACTTTTTTGCCCTCGTCGCGGAAATGCTCGGCGATCGCCGTGGCAATCAACGCGGCGCGCCGCCGAATCAGCGCCGGCTGGTCGCTGGTGGAAACCACAATGATCGAGCGCGCCATGCCTTCCGGACCGAGGTCTTTTTCGATGAATTCCCGGAGTTCGCGCCCGCGCTCGCCGATGAGGGCGATCACATTGATTTCGGACTCCGCTCCGCGCGCGATCATGCCGAGCAGTGTGGATTTTCCCACACCGCTGCCGGCAAAAATGCCCAAACGCTGCCCGCGACCCACCGGCGTGAACAGATCGAGGGATTTGACCCCGGTCTGAAACGACTTCGAAATTCTCTGGCGGGTGAGGGGATTCGGAGGGGCACAATGCAAGGGGCGAAGCGTGCCGGCGGGCAGTGGCCCCTTGCCGTCGATCGGGCGCCCGAGCCCGTCGATGATGCGGCCCACGAGCGCCTCGCTCACATTGATTCCTGCGGCCCGTCCCGTTGCGGCGACATCGCATCCGGCATGAATTTCCTGCATCTCGCCAAGTGGCATCAGGAGAACTCGGTGGTCGCGGAATCCCACCACCTCGGCTTGCAAACCCGAAAGCCTCGGAGAGCTGATCTCGCAAATGTCCCCGAGGGAAACATTCGGCCCGATCGATTCAATCACAAGCCCCGTGACTTGGATGACCTCGCCCATGCGAACGACAGGAACCGTGGCTCCAATCCGTCCGCGCAGGTTCTGCATCAAAGCCGGGAGAATGGGGGACTCGCTTTTCATTTCAACGACCGGGCCACATTCTGGAGCTTGGTGTAAACCCGTGCGTCGATCATTCCGAAGCGGCTTTTGGCGCGGCAGTCGCCGGGCAGAAGTTCGGGGTCGGCGGTGAGTTTGATGCCGGGATATTTGTGTTCGTAGTCCTTCATGATCCGCTCGACGAGTTCCAGGTCGGGCGCGCTCAGGAAGACTTCCACATCGGTCGAACCGGGGGCAATTTCAGCGAGGGTTTCGGCGAGCAACCGCTCAACGGTCTCGCGGTCGGGCTTCATCCCCGCCATAACACGCTGGACGATTTCGATGGCCAGGTCGGGAAGGGCCTCCGAAACCTGATCCGCCAGAACCGCGTGCTGCTTCGACAGGGAGAGGAACAAGGAGTCCTGCAACTGGGCGATTTCCGCCCTCTGCTGGAGAATCTGGCTCGCGAGATGGTCGTTCGCCTCCTGAAAGCCCTTTTGGTAGGAGGCTTCGCAGGCGGCGTGGTGCTCTTCCATGGGAACGACCACCTCGGGAACCGCCTCGGGTTCGGGCGGCAGGCCGTCCACGAGTGCGATGGCAATCGGAACCGAGGTGAAGTCGATCGACCTAACCGCCAGACTCACTGGAATCCTCCGGTGAAATATCGATCTCGCCCGATTCCGAGAGTTGCATGATTTGTGCAATGATACGCTCTTGGGCGGAGTCGATGTCCTTGCTCCGCGTCGGACCGAGAATTTCAATTTCTTCCTTGAGAGACTCTGCGGCGCGTTTCGACATCGCACCGTAGAAGACACGGCGGATGGGCTCCGGCGCGGATTTGATGGCGATGGCCAAATCGGCCTGTTCCACATCGCGGAGGAGGCGCTGGATGTCGCGCTGGGTGAGGCGCTCGATGTCGGCGAAGGTGAAAAGTTTCTTGCGAATCGCCTCTCCAAGTTCGGCATTTCGCTCCTCGATGCTGGAAAGAAGGTTTTTGCTGAGATCCTTTTCGAGGGAGTTGAGAAGTTGGGCGGCGGCCACCACGCCGCCGCGGCGATGGAGGCTGACTTTTTGCGGGCCGGTGGAGAGGTGCTTTCCGAGGCTCTTGAGAACTTTTCCGATCAATTCGCTCGAGATGGAATCCATCGTTCCAAGTCGCTCCACAATCTCCTCGCGGGCTTGGGGGGAGAAAAGCGGGATAATCTGAGAAACCTGCTTGGCGTCGAGATACGACATAATGAACGCCACCGTCTGGGGCTGCTCGTTTTTGATGACATTGTAGATCTGGCGCGTGTCCATCTTGCTGAGTTCGCGCACCGCATCGATCGAGTTGCTCGCGGGCAGGGCCTTCAAAAGAATGTCGGAGGCCGCCTGCGGGCCGCGTGCCGCCTCGAGGGCTCTTTGGACAAACGACATGCCGCCGAGCGCGGTGGAGAGACCTTCGCCGATGAGGCCGCAGAATTCCTCCATGATTTTCTCCTGGAGTTTGAAATCCACCACCTCCATTGAGGCCATCTCGCGGGCGACCGCCTCGATTTCGGGGTCGCGAAGTTGCTTCATCAACTCGGGAGCCAAGTCGGGGCCGACGATGATGAAAAACGCAGCAAGCTTCTGCGTTTTGGTCATGGTTTCGTAATTGTAGGACATGGATCAGCTTTCGCTCTTGCTCGTGAGCCACTCGCGCAGCGTGGCGCCGACATTCTCGGGTTTCTGCCGGATGAGCGTGTTCAAAAGCTCCGGCGAGACCTTCAAGCTCTTCGCGGCAGGCAGGTAGGAGGCGGGATCCTCTTCGGAACCGCTCGGCAGCGCGGCCTTCGCGACTTCGTTTTCGGGTGTTTCATCCACAAGTTCGAAAGAAATTTCCTCCGGCTTCGCACGGCGGAGCATGATAAAGAAAATGGCGAACACAATCGCTGCGATGGCAAGTGCCGCGATCGGGCGGACGAGTTCCATGTAGCCGCCAATCTGCTCCGTAACGGCCGTCGGCTGTGAAACGGTCGAGGGGAAGTCCACCTCCTGAATGGAGACATAACTCGATGCTTGCTCCCCTTTAGGAACATCGATGCCGAGGGCGTTGATCACCATGCCGCGAAGAGCGTCGATTTGCTCGGGGGTCCGGGGAACCGCCTCGCCGGTCTCGGCGGGCTTGGTGGCTAGAAAAACCGCCGCAGTGATGCGAGTGATCGCGCCGGGGTTTTTCACGATGCTCGTCATCGTTTTATTGATTTCGTAGCTCTGGGAGCGAGAGGAGCGAACTGTGCTGCTGGTCTTGTTGGCTTGTTGATCTTCGTTGGCGGGATCGGCGGGGACATTGGCGGCGACACCCGCGCCGGGTGGTTCCTGGGCGGCTTTTTCCGAGGTGTTTGTGCTGTCTTCGACGGTAGTTTCCTGGCGGGGCACCTGGCCTTCGGGATCGAATTTCTCCTCGGCGATTGTGGCCGCATCGGTATTGATGGTTGCCGAAACGCGAACCACCGAATTTCCCGGGCCAAGCACCTTGGACAGCATGGTCTCGACTTTCGCGGCGAGGTATTCCTCGGTCTGCTGACGGTATTTCACGATGCTTGAGGCGGAGCCAAGCTGCGGGTCGGACTTCAAATCCTCCGAAAGCACATTGCCGGCATTGTCCACGACAGCCACATCGTCAAGCTTTAGACCTTCCACGGAATTCGCCACGAGGGAACGGATGGAATTCACGGCGGCGGAGTCGAGCTTTCCGCTTCCGGTATCGACAAACACCGAGGCGGTTGGCCGGGAATCCGTGGTTCGGACGAGCAAGCGGCTCTCGGGAAGAACCACCATCACGCGGGCTTTTTTCACGCCCTGCATTTGCTCGATCGTTTGGGCGAGTTCCCCTTGGATCGCGCGGGTGTAGTTTGTGCGCTGAACGAAATCGCTGATGCCGAAATTGCTTCGGTCGAAAATCTCGAATCCAACCCCGCCGGTGTTAGGCAGGCCTTTCGAGGCGAGATCCATGCGAACGCGGTAAACATCCTTCGAGGGGATGTAAATCGACGAACCGCCGGCGCCGATCTGGAACGGGATATTTTGCTCCTCGAGGGCTTGAACCACCTCAGCCGCCTCTTTCTCGCCAAGTTTTCCGTAGAGGAGCTTCATGTCGGGCTTTTGAGCCCAGAAAAGCAGGCCTCCGATCCCTATCAAAACACCCAGGCTCGCGGCAGCGATGGTGATTCGCTGCGGCTGGCCGAGTTCACTCCAGAATTTGCCGATTTGCTGCAGAACTTGTTTCATCCGATGAGAGACAACTGGGATTCACCGGCCCCTTACACTTGGGCGCGCATCAGTTCCTGATAGCTTTCGACCAGTTTGTTGCGGAGTTCGACCATGAGCGTGAACGAGACGCTCGATTCCTGGCTGGCAATCATGGCTTGGTGAAGATTGGTGGCTTCGCCGGAGAGAACCTTGTTTCTCTCGTTTGCGGAAACCTTCATTTTGTCATCCACATCGTTGACGAATTTTTTCATCATTTGTCCGAAGGGATCGGGGCCGGCGACTTGTGTGGCACCGGCGCCGAACCCGGCCTCGCGGAGGGCGTTCGTGCGCTCGATCTCGGGTTGAAAGTTGCGCATGGCCAAAGGAGCCATGCCGGCCATGTCAGGAGTGATGGAGGAGATAGGTGTCATAAGGAGTTATTGGTTGAAAAATCAGCGTCCGATGGCGAGGGCTTGGTTGGCCATTTGGCGGGCGTTGCGCACCACCGCGAGGTTCGCTTCGTAGGAGCGAGAGGCAGTCACCATGTCCACCATTTCATAGGCAATGTTGACATTGGGCATTTGGACATTGCCTTCTTCGTCGGCATGCGGGTGCTCCGGATTGTGAAGAACCTCGCCAGGGGTTTCGTCGCGCTTGATCTCGGAAATCCGAACCCCCTGCATGTTTTGCCCCATTTGCTCGTTCAAAACGGATTCAAAAGCCACCACGCGGCGTTGATAGGGCTTGCCGTCGAGGCCTTGCGTGGTGTGGGCGTTGGCGATGTTTTGCGAGGTGATGTCCACGCGCATCTTCTCGGCTTCGAGCGCGCTGGCGGTGATGGCTGTGGCAGATAGGATATTCATGGTTTAAAGCTGGATTGGGATTACTGGGGACGGCCGGTGATGGCCATTTTCAGTTGCTTCAGGGAACCACTGGCGAAATTCGTCAGGGCATCGAAATTCATCGTGTTCTTGCTCATCTCCAAAAGTTCGCGGTCGATTTGGACATTGTTGCCGTCCGCGCGGGTCGCGGGTGATAGTGAATCGGTCTCCGTGCGGGGAACGGCCGTGGCAATGGCTTGGGAGTCGCGCGAGCTGATTCGGGACTTCAGCTCATCCTCGAACGATTTGCTCAAATCGACCCGCTTGTAGCCGGGAGTGGAGACATTCGCGAGGTTGCTGGCGATGGCGGCATGTCTCATGGCCGAGACATCCATCATTTTCTTCACCGCCGTGTAGTTGTCAGAAGCGAAAAGGGAGGCGACCAGTTCCATGATAATCAATCAAAGCAAAACTTGTGCCAGCCTCCGCCGGTCGTTTTTCATCGGAATTTTCCCTCCCCGAAATCAAAAAATGAAGGTCGACTCGGAACATCATTCCCTTCTGGCGAAAGCCAACGGCAAAACTTGCCGAGCCGCCCCGGATTTTACGGATGCCAATATTACCGAGGCCGTGGATTTTCAAAGGCGCTTGTGTAGGTCAGGCGTCCCGCCGAACATTTAACCCCGCGCCACATTCCAGAAGCCCAATAGCCAAAGGCTTTGAATAACAACCTGACGCCCCGCGCGGGCGCTTCAGGCCAACAAGGAGCAACCCGCCCCGGGAACCATGCGAAGGCTTCCACCAGGTTCGCCCGAGCTAACGCCCTGCTGGGGGAAGGCGATTTTCACCCGCTCGATGATATCAAAACCTTTTTGTGCCGACTGGGCCAATTCCCCTTGGAGTTCAAAAACGCGCTCCCGGCCATCGGCGCTTTTAACCGACACTTTCCCGCCCGGCAGAAATTTTAACTCGAACGCCTCCGATTTGCCATCCAAGCCCTTGCCGACCTCGGAGGATTGGAGGATTTGCTTGGCGATGTGTTGGAGTTGGCTTTCCGCATCACCGCGCCCGCCGATTCCGTCAGCACTCAATTCCCTTGCAGCCACAGCCTTGGGGGTGTTTGCCGCAGCGACCATCATTTTGGTGAACTCCGCCTTCCGAATCTCCGCCTCCGGCGAGGTCTTTTTATTGCCTGAAACATTCTGAGCCAGATTGTTCAGCAAATTGCTGCCGACCTTGGCGGCGGTGAGGGCAAGGAGTGGGTTCATGGTTTGTTGCTAGCAATCATTGTGCCAA
>CAYOGR010000014.1:0-29723 GCA_964403605.1 uncultured Chthoniobacter sp. | reverse complement strand
GATCGACGCCGGCGGGTGGATCAGAACGGTTCGACAAAATTCGAGAGTGGTTCGATTTGGATGGGGTTTTGTGCTTTCAGGCGCATATCCCATTGCAAACATTTTTTACGACAGGAGGACAGGTATAACGGGAGCGGTTCCAAAAAGCTGCGGTTCCCGCAGAGGGATTCCCGGTGCCTGCCCCTCGATTGCGGCCAATTCCGCCGGAGTCGGAATCAAGGTAAACAAAACTTGGTGCGTGAAAACCAAGGGCCGCCCGGCGAGCCGCCCTTGCATTCGCGGGGGTCATGTCATTCCCGCCTGGAACGGCCATGCCGCCTTTTTTTCCAGCTCCCCACCGCGTTCAGGCGGGGGGTGATTCCATCAATAGGGCTTGCAACCCATTGAGGCCGACTCTAGAGACTGCCACACTCCTTGGAATTTTTACGACCGATGAGCACGACAAAGACAACCGCAGGGGAAAAGTCGAACGGTGCCAAGTCTGCAGCCAAGGCGGCGGACAAAGCTTCCGGCCTGTCCATTTCCAAAAATAAAACCGCGACCACCCCCGGCAAAAGATCTGCTGGTCGAACCAAGAAATCCGCCAAGCGCGACTTGCTGGAACGGGCCGTTTCCAAGGTGGATATCGACAATTTGGGATCGCTGCCCCGCAGCTATGGAGCAAATGTGATCATCCTCATAGCCCAGGAGCCGCATTGGCTTTTCACCTATTGGGATATTGATATTTCGCGCCACCCGGGCGGCCCCTGCCATTTGCGCGTGGAGGATGAAAACGGCGCATTGGATCAGGAGATCATTGTGCCGTTTGAAACGCGGAACTGGTATGTGCCGGTGAAGGAAGCCGGGAAAAAATACCGGGTCGAACTGGGTTTTTACCGGGGGAAAAGTTGGAAGATCCTGGCCCGGTCGTCAATGGTGGCCACGCCCCGCGACCGGCTGTCGGAATCCGACCGCTTCGACTACGCCACGATTCCGCTCCACATCGGTTTCCAGCGCTTGGTGGAGACGATCACGAATTCGATGTCGTTCGAGCAGAATCTCGTGCCCGCGCTGGTGGAGTTGCAGCGCACGGTCGTTCACGGGGGATCCAACGCGTTTCCACTCCAGGCGAACGAGCGGGCGATTCTCACGACGCTCCTTGGCAGCGAATTTCTTGCCGGGCTTTCCAGCGCCCAATGGGGTTCCGAGGAACTCCATTCCGCGATCCACCGCCGCCTACAGGAGCGTCTCGGCTCCGGAGAATTGGGGGAGTTGGTGGCGCGTTTGCAGCTCGGCCAGGCCGAGAGCAGTCTCTTCAGCATGTTTTCCAATCTCCGTTCGGAGACGGTCTCGGCGTCCGGGAATCTTGGCTCCGCCGGCCTCGCGGAGCGGTTGGCGTCGGGGCTTTCGAGTTGGCTGAGCAGTTGGAGCGCCGGAGCGCCGGGCGGGTTGGCCGCGCTCTCGAGCGGGGAACTTTCCAGCGGGGCGCTTGCGATCGGCGCGTTCTCAAGCGGCGGAGTGGCGAGTTGGGCGGGCGGAGCCTCCGAAACGATTCCATTCTCTCTTTCCTCCCGGGCCGGTCTCGAAACAAATTCCGCGGAGACCCTGGCATCGTGGAACCAGCTCGGCAGTTGGCTCTCGGCCATCGGCAGTTCGTGGAGCGGGATCCAGCTTTCGAGTTTCGAGCAGGTGGCGCTGACCAGTTGGACCTCCTCGGCCCTGTCGAGCTGGGAGGCCGGTGCCACCAGCAGTTGGGGGGCATCGGAGAATTCGTTCGGCTTTGCGTCTTCTCCCGCCGGAGCCGCTTTCAGTGCCGAAATCATCGTTCGGGGTCAAACGCATCCGCAGGGGCGTGTGGTGGTCGATGGCCAAGCCGTCGAGGTTCGCGGCGATGGCTCCTTCGAACACAAGGTCATTGTGAAGGGCGGGCGCGGGACGGTGCCCATCGAGGCGATCGGGGTGGATGGCCAAGCGACGCACCGCTCGGCAATCCTTTTCCAACCAGCTGCGGTTTGAAGCGGCGGCGGGAAAGCTCCGGCGGGCCGGAAAAAGCGGTCTTGGACCGGTTGGCGCTCGAGTTTTTGCGCTATCTCGAAGCCGAAAAAAACGCCTCGCCCCGCACGGTCCGCACCTACCGGACCGGGCTCGAGGCGTTTCGGGGATTCCATCCCGATGGAGCCTGGCCCGCGATGCGCGTGGAGGATTTCCGGGCCTGGATGCTCGAGATGATGAAGGCCGGGATGGCCCGCGCGAGCGTGCGGCTCCGCTTCGCGGCCATGCGGTCGTTCTATGCCTTCCTGCAGATGCGCGGGGAGGTGCCGAAGAATGTCCTGCACGAGGTGTTGTTGCCGAAGCGCGAGAAGAGCCTGCCGAAATTTCTCACCACGGCGCAGGTCGAGTCTTTGGTCGAGGCCCCGCTGAAAGCCGAGAAAAACAAACAGGCTCCCGTGTGGATGGCGGACCGCGACACGGCGATCATCGAACTTTTTTATTCCACCGGGATGCGACTTTCCGAATTGGTGGGGTTGGATGTGGCGGATGTGGATCCGATCGGCGAGACGGCCCGGGTCACCGGCAAGGGGGCGCGGGAGAGGATTTGCCCGGTGGGCGGTCCGGCCCTCGAGGCGATTTCGCGCTACCGCCACGCCGCGCGGGTGAACGAAGGCCCGCTCTTCATCAACAAATCGCGCCGCCGCCTTTCGACCCGCTCGGTGAATTTCCTGCTGAAGCTCCGTCTCTCCCAAGCCGGTTTGCCAGCCGATTTGTCGCCGCACAAACTCCGGCACACCTTCGCGACCCACCTTCTGGACAACGGCGCGGATCTCCGGAGTGTGCAAACACTGCTCGGGCACGCCAGCCTTTCAACCACACAAATCTACACGCATGTGACGATCGAGCGGCTCAAAGCCGCCTACCTCGCTGCGCATCCCCGCGCGGAGGAATGAGACGATTCAGCGAACCGCCGCCGGGGCGGGTGTGCCGGCCGGTGCGATCTGGTTTGCCGCCTGCTGGGCGGGAGTCGAAGGTTGGGCACGGCCCTGCACTGCGGCAGGCTGGGTTGGCAGGGGAACGGGCTTGTTGATCAAGGGGAACATTTCCTTCTCGGTTCGCTCAAGCCAGTCGAGGTGCTCGAGCCGCCACTCGGCCATGTCGCGCACAGTGGAGACATTTTCTCCAACGATGGCCTCGCCCGACGGGGTCTTGGTCGTGGCCGGGATTTTGTCGATGATGAACCGGTAGGCCTCGCGGGCGCGGTCGAAATGGCGTAGGCGCTCGTAGCAAAGACCGATCTGGTAGATCGTGGGGCCGCGCCAGTCCGGGGCGTCGTTGAGGGCGGCGAGTTTTTGGTAAATCGTCAGGGCCCCGAAGGCATCGCCGCTTTCGTAAAGTTCGTTCGCGATTTCGTTGCCGGTCTTGCGCTGCCAGTAGGCCCAGACGGCCGGCTTGGTCTTTCCGTGTCTCTGGCCGGCCTGGAGGAGTTCGATCGTTTCCTTCATGGCCTCGGTGTCGCGGCCGAGTTTTTTCAGGGATTGGATGAAAAGGTATTGGGCCTCGGGGGCGAGGGGACTCGCCGGAAAGGTGTCGAGGAACAACTGTGCCTCGGTGAGGGAATTCGCGTATTCGCCGGTGAGAAAGGAAATGTAGGCCAGACGGAAGGCGACCTCGCTCGATTCCTCGGGGGACATCTTCAGGAGTTTGATCTTCGAGTAAAGGTCTCCGGCCTTAGGGAACTCCCCGGCGGCGAAGTGCGTGTGGGCGATCTCCATCTTCGCCCGCAGCGAGGCGTTCGTGTAGTCCTCGCCGGTTTTCAACTGCAGCGAGGAGTAGAGGACGCTGTAGAATTTGTTGAGGGCCGAGGCTTTGGCGCCGGTGGCGCGATAGAGGCGGCCGAGGCGGAGAAGGGTGTCCAGGGATTCGGGATCGTTCGGAAAGTTCTCAAGGAACTGCTCGTAAACCACAATCGCCTTGGCGGGCTGGTTCTGTTTTTCCTCGAGTTGGCGCGCCATGCGGAGCATCGCGTCGCGCTTCCGGGAAGTCGGGGCGCCGAGCCGCATGAGCTTTTCGAAGAGTTTTTCCGCGAGGGCGGGATCGTTCATTTCCAGAGCCTGCTGGATTTCGATCTCCATGCTTTTGACGCTCGCGGCTTCGCCGACCCGATCCCTGCTCAGGCCCAGATCCTCTTCGAGTTCGGTTTCGAGGGAATCAAATGGAATCGGGGAGGGGAGATCCGTGGAGTCGACCCGCTCGGAGAGTGTAGTGGTCCTTGCGGGTGGGGCCGCGAATTCCTGCATGGACGAGGCGACCGGTTCCGGATTCTCGCCGATCGCGGGCGGTGCGGCAATTTCGGCTTGGATGAGGGCTGGGAAGGCGAAAAGGGCCGCCAGCGTGGCGTTGCGGCAGATCATGATTCTATTAATCCGAGGTGGTGTAGGTGGCGCTGCTGACCGGTTGCTGACCGGGAGGTGTGGCCGGACGGAAAACCGAATCGAAGAACCCTCCTCCGAGAACCGCCTCGCCGCTTGGTGTGTCGCCGACGCCTTGGAAGAAATCCTCGGGTTGGTCGTTCTCAATGAATTTCGGAACCGCAGAGGAGACGGTCTGCGTCTGGGAAGGCGGAACCAACTCGTCCATCACCCCCGGAGTCTTCTCGGGTGCGGGCGCGGTATTAACAATATTCGGCAAGAGGGGGGCCTTGCGGCGGTTGCTGGTGTCAGGCGCGACACGCATGGGGGCCGGCTTGGGCAAGGTCATCGAAATCGTCGGAGGAGTGGGAGGGGCTTGCTTCTTCGAAGAGCCAGCGCAGCCCGAGAAGAAAATCGGGGCGGCTAAAAAAACAAATCCCGCTGTGGATAAACGGAATGTCACATTGACGCCGGGGTTTTTTTGGGAAAAACCCGCTTTTGGAGGGGTGGTGGAATCGGTCGACTTCATTCTTCTTATATCGATCGCAAGGCCGAAAACTTAATGGGATTTCCCTCCGCCGCAAGAGGAATCTTGGGGCGGGCGACCTGTGCCGGAGAAAAAAAGCCCCGCCAATCAAGATCGGGGCGTCTCCACCGCAATCATGGGCGCCGATGGAGCACCGCCCGGCAGAGGATTTTTCGAAACGCGCTGCCGCGCCGTCTGCACGACCCGCGCGATCCCTGTTTCGGGACTTCCTTGTTCAAGGCACGGAAAATGCTACGCAAGAACCCATGCGATTCCGATTTTTTCCTAAAACGATCCTCGCCGGACTGGTCGTGACGCTCGTCTTTCCGGCGTGCCAGACCCACAACTCCCGCACCGTGCAAGACAAATCGAACGCCGCCGCGACGACGGGGCGGATCAAGCGGGTCTCCGAACCCTCGATGACCGCGCCGCCCCAGCAGTTGGCCTCCGGCATCGCCTGGCCGGCGGGAATGCGCCGCTTGGCGATCCTTCCGATCCATGCGAACCGGCCGATCGACGACCTGCAGCGCGATATGGACGGCATTTTCCGCGGCGAACTCTCCAAGGTCGTCAAATACGAGATCGTCCAGATTCCCCGCAGCGAAATGCTCCAACTCACCAACCGCGAATCGATTTCCTCCTCTTCCTTGATTTCCGCCGATGTCATCAGGGATCTTCGTCAAAAATATGGTGCCGACGCCGTGATGTTCATTGATTTCACGCTGTTCCGGCCCTACCGCCCGATCGCGATCGGGGTGCGGGCCAAGATCGTCGACCTTCGAAACATGGAAGTTCTCTGGGTGGCCGACGGGGTTCTGGATACGGCGGAGCCGGATGTGGCGGCATTGGCCACGCAATTCGCCGGCATGGGGCTGAATGTCCCCTACATCAGTCCGACGATTCCACAAGGCAAGTCCCGGGAGGCGGCCAGCGGCAATCAAATCATCCTGCAGAGCCCCAGGTTGTTTGCGGGATTTGTCGCCCACGAGGCCTTCTCCACGCTGGCCCCGCCGCCACCGCCGCCGCCATCGCGGTGACAACCGGGCAACTGCCGCGGATTTTGTTCTTGCCGGAAATCAGGGGATCGAGCTTATGACTCACGCCATGCCAGCTCCGGCCGAGCCCAACTCCCTGCTGGAGGAATCCTCCAATGCGGCCCTCGTTCTTCGCCGGGCCTCCCAGGAGTTGAACTCCGAGTTGACCACGGGGCTCATCCACGAGGTGAACAATGTGCTCACCGGCATTTATTTCAATCTGGAAGGATGCCAGGAAGCGCTGGCCCCGAATGAATCCGTCGCCGAGTCTGTCCGGGAAATCGGCACTGGTGTTGAGCGCATCAAGGTGCTCCTCTCCCGCGCCGTCCAAATCCATCTGAATGTCGCCGAGCGCGAAACGACCTATCACGATCTCGAGGCGCTGGTCGTCTCCGAGCTTGACCTGCTCCGCGTGGTTTTTCCAAAAACCGCGAAAATCCGGTTCCAGCCCCCGGCCGCCCCGATCCATGTGCGGGTGGCGGAGTTTCCCTTCCGTGTCGCGCTGCTCTCGCTCGCCGCGCGGCTCCGGGCGTTTTTGCCGGCGGGAAAAATCGAGGTGGTGCTGTCGGTTTTCACCGCCTCCCAACTGGAGGAATTCGCCGCCCTGCGGAGCGAGAAAATCCCCGCGGGCTCCGTGGGGGTTTCATTCCATGTCCCTTGCGCCATCGAATCCGCGGAGGAAATCGACGGATATCCCGCCACGGGCGAGCCTTCGGATATTTCCGTGGCCAATGCCGGGATCGTCCTTTCCCGGATTGGCGGATCGTTGTTGATCTGCAACAACGCCTCCGCCGACGATTGCGATGTGCTGCTTCTCCTTCCCGACTGCGATCTCAACACCTGAAAAAAACGAATCCCGTGAACCACACCCCTCCATCCATTCTATCCATCGACGACGATCCACTCATCCTCAAGGTGCTTGAGGATCTGGTCACCCGGTCCGGCTACCAATCCGTCACCACCACCAGCTCGGACGAGGCCCTGCGCTACGCGCTCGACAGGAAATTCGCCGTGGTGATCGCGGATCATAATATGCCCGACATGATGGGGGCCGACCTGCTGCACCGTTTCGCCCAGATCCAACCCTCCGCGTCGCGCATCCTCATCACAGGGATTAAATCGCTCGACATCGTCACGGCAGCCGTCAACAGCGGCGAGATTTTCCGGTTCGTCACCAAGCCGTGGATTTCCGCGGAGATGATGGCGACCCTTCACAATGCCGTTCAGCGTTGCGAGTTGATCGAGGCCAACCGCTCGCTGGAGCGAACCACGGCCGAACTCAACCAAAAGCTCTCCGAGGCGAATTCGCGTCTCGAAAAGCAATTGAGGGAACTCGAGGCCGGCAAGCGCGAGGTCGATCTTTCCCACGAGGCGCTGAAAACCAATTTCAGCCGTTCGCTCGAGCTGTGCCAGCGCATCCTCACCACCTTCAACCCGCTCCTCGGAGAGCAGGCCAAGGCGGCGATGAAAATCGCGCGGATCATGGCGGAGACGCATTACTTCGACGAGGAGCAGAAGCATGTGCTCGAGGTCAGCGCCCGGCTTTATGACATCGGCCTCGCGGCCGTGCCTCCCGGCTACATGATGGCTGTCCAGAACAACCTCGAGGACACCCCGCCGGAGCTGAAAACCGTTTTTTTGAACCACACAATCCATGGTCAGACGCTGGCGTCCTTTGTGGATCTCCTGAAGCCGGTCGGCGACACGATCCGAGCCCACCACGAGCGATTCGACGGGAAGGGATTTCCCGATGGCCTCGCGGGCGAGATGATCCCCTGGCCCGCCCGCTGCCTCGCCGTCATTATTTACTATGTGACCTGCGGCCTGCCCCACGAGCAGGCGGTGGACAGGATTCTCGAGCAGTCCGGCACGGCCTTCGATCCGGACGCCACGCGGCTCTTCCTGCGTTGCGCGCAAGCCACCTCGCTGCCGAGGTTGGTGCGCGAGGTGATGGTCGATGAACTCGATGTCGGAATGCAGCTCGCGAGCGGCATCTACAGCCCCACCGGAGTCCTGCTGGTGGCCGAGGGATATCACCTCGACGAAAACACGATCAAAAAAATCCGGAACTTCAACTCGAGTTCCTCGCTCCTCCGGCAGTTGCTCGTTTACTGCTGAGGCCGCTCAATCGGGCAGCAGGGTTCCGACGCGGGAGATGAGTTCGCCGACGGCGAAGGGTTTTTTCAAAAAGGCGTGCCCCGCTTTTTGGGCGATCGCCTGCTGGTCCGGGTAGCCGGAAACGAGAAGCACGGCGGTGCCGGGGAGTTTTTTGGAAAGGGTGTTGGCGAGTTCGAGGCCGCCCAGGCGAGGCATCACCATGTCGGTGATGAGGAGTTCCGGTGAAAAGTCGGGGTTCCGGGCGAGAAATTCCAGAGCCTCTTCTCCATCCGCCGCCTCGTGGATTGTATGGCCCAGGCGGGCGAGGACGGTCTTGGCGAACTGGCGGATCGAGGAGTCGTCCTCCACCAACAGGATATCGGCGGCCTTGTCGGTGCGCCTTGGCGAGGCTTCCGGGGTTCTGGAAACCGGTGTTTGCGTGGCGCTCGGGAAAAAAATGTTGATTCGAGTGGGGTCCTGCCGGGTGGAGTGAACGAAAAGCAGGCCCTCGTTTTGCTCGATGACGGCTCTTGCCGCGACGACACTCCGGTTTTTCTCAAGATGGCGCGGTTGAAATTTGTCGGATTGCGGAAGGAGGCTCACCGACACGCGCACATAGCTGCCAGTCGGTAGAACATGCTCTCCGAAGTTCGTCGCCTTGTCGTAGGTTTCATTCCCCAAACTGATCAAGACCTCGCCGCCACCGGGCATTGCCTCGCGGCAGGTAACCGCAAGGTTGATAAAAACCTGCTCGATCTGGCTGCGGTCGGCTTGCACCGGCCAAATCCTGTGCGACGGCTCGATTTTCAGGGTGATGCTTTCGCCGAGAAGCCGGTCGAGCATTTTCACCAACTCGTTCAGAAGTTCCCGGAGATGGAGTGTGCCCTTGCGGGTGGCAGGTGGCTTGCTGAAGGCCAGAAGCTGGTTCGTGAGCGAGGATGCGCGGAGGGCCGCCTTTTCGATTTCCTGAAGAAACCCCCGTTGCTCCTCGTTGCCGGTCGATTCCTCCATGAGGATCTGCGCGTAGCCGATCACCACGGAAAGCATGTTGTTGAAATCGTGCGCGACGCCGCCGGTGAGCTGGCTGAACGCCTCGACGCGCTGGGATTTCCGGACACGGGATTCGAGTTCCCGCAATTGCGACACATCCGAAATCATGGAGGACAGCACGGGATGCGCGCCCTGTGAGGGATTGATGTAGTAGCCGCGCTCGAGCAGGAGCGTGTGCTTGTCGCCGCGCTTGCGGATCCGGTATTCGATCTCGAACGGCCCGCCCTCCGCGAGCACACGCTGGATTTCCTTCCGATACTCCCCGCGGTCGTCGGGGTGGATCAGCATCACCCACTTCTCGAAACTGCCGAGGAGTTCATGCGGAAAAATGCCGAGGATGGATTCCGCAGCGCCGCAGTAGAGGGCCTCGTCGGAGGCGGTGTCCCATTCGCGAAGAATCAGGCCGGAGGCCTCCACGGCGCCTTCCACGCGGAGTCGGGATTGGCGCAGGGCACGAAGCTCGGTGTCCAACGCCGCAATCTTTTCGCTGCCGTTGGATTCATTCGCAAGTGGATCTGAGTCGTGGTTTTTCACATGCTAACCACCTGCAACATAATACTGCCGGATGTCCGTGCAAAAGGTCTTATTTCGACTCCAGCAGCGTTCGGGCATGCTTCTTCGCCGTGTCGGCCGGCCCGCCGAGCATCCGCGCGATTTCCGAGACGCGCCCGGTGGCGCTGGTCTGGGTCAGGAGCGTCCGGGTGCGGGTGCCATCGCTCTCCTTCGCCACGATGAACTGCGACTCGGCGGACGCCGCGACCTGCGGCAGGTGGGTGATACAGAAGACCTGGTGGCTCGCGGCAAGTTCGCGCATTTTCAAGCCCACCTTGGCCCCGATCTCGCCGCCGACATTGGCGTCGATCTCGTCGAAGATCAAAATGGGAACGCTATCCTGGGCCGCGAGCGAGGTTTTGAGGGCGAGCATCACCCGGGAGATCTCCCCGCTCGAGGCGATGGCCCGCAACGGGCGCTCGGGCTCGCCGGGGTTTGGCGCGAAAAGGAACTCGACCCGCTCGAACCCCTCGGGGGAGGGATCCGCCAAATCCTCGAAGGAAATCGAAAACCCCGCGCGGGCAAATCCCAAATCGGCCAGATGCCGTCGCGCGAGGGTCTCGAGCTTCGGGGCGGCCTTGCGTCTCGCCTGCGAGAGTTTTTTTCCCGAGGAATCCACCGCCGCGCGGGCGGCCTGGATTTCTTCGTCCAGCCGGGAACCGCGCTCCTCGCGGCTTTTCAGGGAGGCGAGTTTGTCCGAGGCCTCGCGCCCGAATTCGAGGATCGCCTCGACGGTCGGGCCGTATTTGCGCTTCAGACTCTGAATCGTGTCCAGACGGGCTTCGATCTCCGCAAGCGCGCGCGGGTCGGCCTCGACTCCGTTGGCATAATGGCCGATGTCGCGCGAGAGATCCCGGAGCGACTCGAAAATCCCCGCTGCGGCCAGGGCGATGGGTTCGGCCGCTGGATCGAGGCGGTGGAGTTCCCGCGCCAAGCGCCCCACATCGCCCCAGCGCGAGGTGACCGAGTCCTCGGATTCGCTCAAAATTCCGGCCAGTTCGGTGCAAACCTCGCCGAGTCGTTGCGAGTTGGAGGCCGTGCGCTGGCGGGCTACCAGCGATTCCTCCTCGCCGGGTTGGAGCGCGGCGGTGTCGATTTCGCCGGTCTGGTGCGTCAGCAGGTCGAGTTCGCGGGCAAGCGCCTCGGCGTTTTCCACGAGGCGGCGTTGCTCGTTTTCCAGATCCATCCAGATCCGGCGCTTCTCCAGAAAGTCGGCCCGGAGTTTTCCGGCCTCCGCGAAGGAATCGAGCACGAGCATTTGCTGGTGGCGGGCGAATAGACTCTGGTGGTCGTGGGGGCCGTGGAGATCGACCAGCGCGACGCCGAGATCCCTCAACAGGGCGAGGGTGCAGGGCGAACCATTCACAAACTGCTTTCCGCCGCCCTCGGCCGGAACCGAGCGTTTCACAACCAGCGTTCCCTCCTCGCAGGGTTCGGCGCCTGCGGATTCCAGAATCGCGTGGACGGGCGACCCGCCGGGAATCTGGAAAAGCCCCTCGACCGCGCAAGAGTCCGCGCCGCTCCGGACGAGTGTGCGGTCGGCGCGCTCGCCGAGCAGGAGCTTCACCGCGCCGAGGATGATGGATTTTCCCGCACCGGTCTCGCCGGTGACGGCCACAAAGCCTCCGGGTGGCTCCCAGAGGAGATCCTCGACCAGGGCGAGGTTGCGTATGCGCAGAGATGCCAGCGTTGCGGACATCGGGGAACTATGCCACGCTCTCCGTCCGATTCCAAGCGATGCAGGATCTTCAAATCACATTTCTGGGCACTGGCACATCGCACGGCATCCCGGTGATCGGTTGCGAATGCGCCGTCTGCAAATCCTCCGATCCCCGCGACAAACGCCTCCGCACGGCCATCCACCTCCGGATGCCCACGCTCTCCATCGCGGTGGACACGACGCCGGATTTCCGCACCCAGTGCCTGCGCGAGAATATCACGCGTCTCGACGCCGTTCTCTACACGCACTCGCATGTGGATCACATCCTTGGATTCGACGACCTGCGCCGGTTTTGCGAACTCGAAAACAAGGCGATTCCCGTGCATGGCTCCGCCCAGACGCTCGCCAGCCTTCAGCGAGTTTTCCACTACGCTTTCGACGGATCCGCCCGATACCCGAACTATGTCCGCCCCGATCCCGTGACGATGGATGGCCGGTTTTCCATGGATGGGTTCGACATCGTGCCGGTCGATTTGCCACACGGGAAAATGATCACGAACGGCCTGGTTTTTGAAAAAAACGGTCGCCGGCTTTTCGCCTATTTCACCGATTGTCAGTCCGTCCCGCCCGAAGCGGAGGAGGCGGCCCGCGGCGTGGAGGTGCTCGTGATCGACGCGTTGCGCCACTCGGCGCACTCGACGCACCTCACCGTGCAAGGCGCGCTGGAGGCCTCCCGGCGGATCGGGGCGCGGCAGACCTGGTTCATCCACATGTGCCACGAACTCGGGCACGCCGAGACGGAAGCGGGGCTGCCACCCGATGTGCGATTGGCCTACGACGGCCTGCGGATCGATGTCTAGGCTGGCGATTTGTTTTTTGATCCTGCTTTCGGCGTCCGTGCTGAACGCTCAAGACCGTCTGGCCGCCGCAACTCTTGTTCTTTTCAATTCCAGCGATGCCGATTCCGTGGCACTCGCCCGCCACTACGCCGGGGCGCGAGCGATTCCCGCCGGGCAGGTCCTGGGATTCGACCTGCCCGCCTCCGAGGAGATCGCGCGCGCGGATTTCGAAAGCCGTCTGGCGAATCCGCTTCGGCAAAAACTGGTGGAGAACGGATGGTGGACGCTCGGAGACGGGTCGGCGGTCTCTTCCAGCCGCATCCGCTTTCTGGCCATCATCCGGGGAGTTCCCCTCAAAATTTCCCAGGATTCCTCGATCGGCCCCGCGCCGAAGACGGACGGCCTCCCGCGGGCGATTGGGGCCCGCAACGAGGCCAGTGTGGACAGCGAACTCGCGGCCCTGGGATTGCCGGACACCAGTTTCGCGGGAATCGTTCCAAATCCCTATTTCGGGCGATTTACGCCGATCCTCGACGAATCGGTTTTCCCCGGTCTGCTGCTGCCCTCGCGCCTCGACGCGCCGACGGCGCCGATGGTTCGGGCCATGATCGACGAGGCGATCGCCACCGAAAAAGACGGCCTGTGGGGATGGGCGTATGTTGATGGGCGGGACATCACCTCGGGTGGCTACACCGAAGGCGACAACTGGATGAGGAACCTCGTGAAAATCCTCCGCCAGGGCGGGGTGCCGACCATTTTTGACAATCTTCCGGCCACTTTTGCGGAGGATTTTCCCGTTACCGACGCGGCGGTTTACTTCGGCTGGTATGCGGGCGACATCAATGGCCCCTTCGCGCGGGAGGATTTCCGCTTCAAGCCCGGCGCGGTGGCCGTGCATCTCCATTCCTTCAGTGCTTCTTCGCTCAGGGGCGCCTCCAGCCAGTGGTGCGGCCCATTGATCGCGCGCGGAGCCGCCGCCACGCTGGGCAATGTTTACGAGCCCTACCTTTCGTTCACCGCGAACCTCGATATTTTTCAGGACCGCTTGATGGCGGGACTGACGCTGGCCGAGGCCGCCTGGATGTCCCACAGGGCGTTGTCCTGGATGGGGGTTGCCATCGGCGATCCGCTCTACAGGCCGTATGAGGCCTGGAACCGGTTCTCGGATCCGCGCAACCGGGGGCCGAACCCCTTCCGGTTGTTCCGAAGCATTACGATCGCGGCGCGTTCGAACATCCTTGATGCGATCCTGCCGATCCACGAGGCCGCCATGGAAACGGGAGACGGAATGTTCCTCGAGGCCCTCGGCAACGCGCAGTGGGATGCCGGTCATGCGGCGGCGGCGCTGGATTCCTTTCGCGAGGCGCTGAAGCTCGCGCGGGATCCGGCGGTCAAAGCCCGCCTGGAGATGGAGATCACTTTCGTCTCGCGGCGCGTTCCGCCGGAGGAATTCAAGGAGGAGCCGCGCCCGGAGGATGTGCCCATGGAGCCAAGCCCCGGGGGTTTCCTGCCCGCGGAGATGGAATCCGAGCCATCGCTTTTCCAGCCTGCGCCGCCGCCGCCACCGGATTGGCTGCCGAACCTGCCGCATCCCGACCTGTGAGCGAGAAAACATCCTATGCGCGGGCGCGACTGGGGAGCGTGATGGCGGAAACGCCCCTTGCCCGCGTGCGCGAACTCGAAATCCAGGCGCGGCTTTTCCACGGCGAGTTCGGCTCCGCATGGACGACCACCTGCGGCGAGAAATTCCGGATCCTGCATTTCGGAGAGTGGAACCGCGAGGCGGGGCCGGATTTCAAAAATGCGCGGATCGAATTTGAAAAGCGCGGCATCGAGGAGGGGGATATTGAAGTCGATTGGGACGCCCGCGACTGGGAAAACCACGGCCATGCGCAGAACCCTTCGTTCGTGAACACGCGTCTGCATTTTTTCCTCCACAGCGAGGGAGCGGCGGCCTTTGCGAGAAGTTCCGAAAACCGCCACATTCCCCAGGCGAGGCTGCCGATGGAAAATCCCCCCGCGCCGACCGGGAAGACGCCGCCGGGAGGTGTTCCCCTCGAGGCGGCTCGCGCGATGATCGACCGGGCCGCCCGGTTCCGGCTTGAGGCGAAGCGCGGCGCCTTTCTTTCCGCGAGCCGCTTGCATGGCGGGGAGGCCGCCTTGTTTTTCGGAATCGCCGCCGGGATGGGCTACAAAAACAACGCGATTCCGTTTTTGCTCGCGGCTCAGCGGACGGGGTGGAAAGCCGTGTGCGGCGGGGAGGGCGAGGCAATGCTTTTTGGAATTTCCGGTTTTCTCGAACCCCGCGATTTTGACGAGTCCGACGAAACCACGAAAACCTACCTGAAGCCGCTCTGGGACTCGTGGTGGAAGGTGCGCGACACTTTTGCACGCGGTGTGCTGCCGCGAACAATCTGGAAGTTTTCAGGGATCCGGCCGTCCAACCATCCCCACCGGCGTCTCGGGGCGCTGGCGGCGGCGGCCCGGGGTTTTTCGCTTCTTCAAAAACAAATTCGCGGCTTCGGTGAAAAGGGTTTTCTCCGCTTTTTCGAGGAACTCGAGCATCCCTACTGGACGCGCCATTGGAACCTCTCGGCGGATCCGCTGGCGAAGCCCGTGGCGCTGGTCGGATCGGACCGGGCGACGGATTTGCTGCTCAATGCCTACCTGCCCTCGCTCGAGCCCGATCGTGCCGAGCATCGCCTCCGCGCGATCCGGGGCCCCCGGCCGAGTGGCACTCTGGAGCGGGCTGCGGCTTGGCTGTGCGGCGACACGCCGCCGGGATTTTTGAAGACCGCTTGGGAGCAGCAGGGTTTGCTGCAGCTTTACCGGGACTTCGGCTCGTTCGCGGCCGAGGAGGCTTGGACGAAAATCCAAGGTGCCGCCTAGCTTTTCGAGCGCATGCAGCGCACGGCCACATGCCGGGTTCGAGGCAGGATGAATTTCCGGAGTTCGACCTCCACGCTGCGCGCCCCGAATTCCGCAATGATCATGGCCGCCACCTCGTCGGCGAGGGTTTCGATCAAGTGCCGCGGGCGCTCGCCGGCGAGCTGCGTAATCCTCTCGCAGACCTGCGCGTAGTCGATGGTCTTGGAGAGGTCGTCACCCATTTCCTGGAAATCCCGCGCGGGCTGGATGCGAATGTCGATTTCGACTTCCTGCGCGGTGGCGCGCTCGTCATTGGGAACCCCGATCCGGGTTTCCACCCTCAGCCCGGCGATGAGAATTTCGCTCATAGGAGCCTTTGGACGGCTGCGATGTCCCGGGCAATGATCGTCGGCTGGGCCGGGATCAGCTTTTCAATGCGGTCGAAGCCCGACAGCACCGCGACATCGAGCACGCCGCCGTGTTTGGCGGTTTCGATATCGTGCACCATGTCGCCCACGAACATTGTCTCGCGCGGATCGAGCGAGTGGATATGCAGGATCTCTCGGATCTTTTCCCGCTTGTCCATGATCTCGGTATAGGCGGCCTCGAAACTGTCGAGCACGCCGAGTCGCCCGGCCTGCAACTCGAAATGCGAGGTCTTGATGGAGCTGAGAAGAAACGCGCGCCGCCCGGTGTCGTGGCAGAAACCGAGAAAATCCCGCGCGCCGGGTAGGAGTTCGATCGTGTCGTTCAGGCCGTGGAAAAATCTTTCGTAAAGCGCCTCCAGGCCCTCCGCCGTCGCCTCGGGAAGCAGATCCGCGTAGAAGCCCGAAAATGGAAGGCGGAAATGGAGCCGGAATTCCTCGAGCGTGAGCGGGTCGCGGCCGTATTCGGCGAAAAGGAGGTTTGTCGCCTTGAGGACGGCCGAGAGGTCGTCGGCCAGCGTGCCGGACCAGTCGAGCAGGACATTCTTGATCATTTCGAGCAGGTCGAACAAACCCCGAAAAATTCGAGCGAGTGGCTGAGATCGCGGAATCCATATTGGCGCGCGATCGTCTTCTCGGCGTCCCCGATGGGGCAGGGGATGTCGATCAGGACCACCTCCCCGCACGCACGGCACACGAGGTGGTCGTAGTGTTTCCGGGGATCACTCAGTTCGTAGTGGGTGCGGGAGCGCTGGAGGTTCACCTTGTGGACAAGCCGGAGTGTTTCCATCATCTGGATCGTGCGGAAGACTGTCGCGTAGTCCGGTGTGACCTCGGAGTGAAGGCCGGCGGCGGACTGGATCTCCTGAAGCGTCATCGGGGCTTTCGCCTCGAAAAGCGCGTGGAGGATGCCTTCGCGCTTTTTGGTCATGCGAAGCCCCTCGCGACGCAACAGGTCGCTGATTTTCTCCACGGAGAAAGAGGCTTCGTGATTCGACATGGCGCGAAAATATCCGCTGCCCGGCGGCGATCAATCGCCGAATCGCCGGCGGACCGGGAGGCCGCGCGAGGCCAGGTGCGCCTTGGCCTCGCCGACGGTGTGCTTGCCGAAATGAAAAATGCTCGCCGCGAGCACGGCATCCGCGCGGCCGCGCTCGAGCACATCGGCGAGGTGCTCGAGTTCCCCGGCCCCGCCGCTGGCGATCACGGGGATTTGAACCGCCTCGGAGACCGCGCGGGTGAGATCCAGATCGTAGCCTCCGCAGGTGCCATCGGCATCCATGCTGGTGAGGAGGATTTCGCCGGCCCCGCGGCGTTCGGCCTCGCGAACCCATTCGATCGCATCGCGCCCGGTGGGTTTGCGGCCGCCATGCGTGTAAACCCGCCACTTGCCGGGACCGTCGCGCTTGGCATCCACCGCCACGACCACACATTGGGATCCGAAGGCTTCCGCGCCCTCGGTGATGAGTTCCGGGCGTTGGAGCGCGGAGGTGTTGACGCTGACCTTGTCGGCTCCCGCTCGGAGCATGATCCGGAAATCCTCCACGCTGCGGATTCCGCCGCCGACGGTGAGCGGCATGAAACACTGCTCGGCCGTGCGTTCCACCACCGAAACCATGGTCGCGCGGCCATCGCTCGAAGCGGTGATATCGAGGAAAACCAACTCGTCCGCGCCTTGGGCGTCATACATTTTCGCGCACTCGACGGGATCGCCCGCATCGCGCAGGTTCAGGAATTTCGTGCCCTTCACCACGCGACCCTCGGTCACATCCAGGCAGGGAATCACTCGTTTGGCCAGCATGCCGACATCCACGCCCCGCAGGCTCCGGAAATCGAGACTAAAATCCAGCGTGTTTCGGAAATGGGTTGCGCGCCCGGTTCGTGGATTTCTAAAGTGGAGGGGTGTTGCATCGAGCAAATGGGATCCGGGCCATTCGGGATCGAACGCCGGGTTGGCTGCGCCGTCTTTTACGGATGCCGGTGCTCTGCGTGCTGGGGGCGTGCCTCCTTCTCACGGCTTGCGAAACGCCCTCGCCCTCCTATCGGGGTCGCCTCGAGCCGGCAGGTTTTTTCGACACCGTGGTGCTTGATGCCGGACATGGCGGGCACGACCCGGGAGCCAAGAGCCCGAGGGGGAGCCATGAAAAAGTCCTGGCGCTCGACACCTCGCGGCGCGTGGCCCGGATCCTGCGCGCAAACGGGCTGCGCGTGATCGAGACACGGACCGCCGATTACTTCGTGCCCCTCGACAAGAGGGTTCAGGTTTCCAACCGCTCCCGGGGCTCTGTTTTCGTGAGCATCCATTACAACTGGGCGCGCCGCAAAGGAGCCGCCGGCGTGGAGACATTTTATTGCGGCGCTCGCTCCTCCCGCCTCGCGGCGAACATTCAGCGCGAAATCCTCCAGCCCTACCGCGCCAACAACCGCGGAGTGAAATTCCGGGGATTTTATGTCCTCAAGAACAACCGGCGCCCGGCGGTGCTTGTTGAGCTCGGCTTCATTTCCAACCCCGCCGAGAATGCGACGATCCAAAAACCCCACATCCGCCAAAAGCTCGCCGAAGCTGTGGCTCGTGGAATCCTCGCCGAGAGAAATGGTAGAGTGCCCTAGCCGTCCGCGTTTTTTTTCGTAAGGTTTCATTGCTATGAGAATCCTTGGACGCGCGGCTTTGGTGTTGTCGGTGGCCATCGTGTGCCCTCAGGCGGCCCTCGCCGACGAAGGGGTGAAAAACACAAAATCTCCTTCGGCAACGGAATCAAAAATCCGGCCATCCCCAACGCCCATCCAGAAGCCCTCTCCGAAGCCCACGCCGGATGAGGAAGAGGAGGAGATCCGGGCGAACCACCGGTATCTCGGCGAGCCCGTTCGGGGCAGGCCCTTACAATCCACCCTGTTCGTCGGGAGGGAAATCGCGGTGCCGACGGAATACACGGCGCCCCGGGTTTACACCGGGCCGGACGGCCGTCAGGTCGTTCAGCCGGCGACGCCGAGATCGTTCGAGGTTCGCAAGACCGGGGTGACGATCGACACCCGCGGAGGATTTGAACAAACCGAACTCGAAGGCTTCATCGATTACGGCTCGCCGATTCGCACGGTGGTTCCGGTTTACAACGAGAAGGGCGAGGTCGTCGGGACGGCGATTCAAGAGCATCCCAATCCCATCCTTCAACCGGTCTTCCGCACAATCCGCCGGTAGGGGAGGCTATTTCCCAAAAACGCTCCCTCAAGGAGCGTGGGCGTCCCGCCCACCGATTTGGAACGATGTGGGCGAGACGCCCACACTCCTTGAGCCTGCAGATTCGCGCCTGAAGTTTGGGCGCTGGCCTATCCGCCGAGCACTTCGACGATGGCGGAACGGATGGCATGGATGCCGGATTCGAGTTCGGCTTCGCTCGTGCAGAGCGGAGGCATGAAGACGAGTGTGTCGAGGATGGGACGGGTGAGGAGGCCGTGGCGGCGGGCGGCGAGGCAGATTTTCGCACCGGTGCGCTCCGCCCAGGGAAATTCGTTTCCATCGGGTTGCCGGACTTCGATGCCTGCGACGAAGCCGAGGTGGCGGATTTCGTGGATGAAGGGGTTGTTGCGAAGGCCGTCGAGCAAGCGCGCGAGGAATTCGATTTTCGGGGTGAGGGCTTCGAGGGTTTTCTCGCGTTCGAAAATTTTGAGGTTCGCGAGCGCGGCTGCGCAACCCAGTGGATTTCCCGAGTAGCTGTGGCCGTAGTAGAATGTCTTCCCCTCGGACACATCGCCCAGAAAAGCCTCGAAGACGCGCTCCGTGGTGAGCGTGGCGGCGAGCGGGAGACAACCGCCGGTGAGTCCCTTGGCGAGGCACAGAAAATCGGGAACGACTTCTTCGTGCTGGCAGGCGAACATTTTTCCGGTGCGGCCAAAGCCGGTCATCACCTCGTCGAAAATCAGGAACACACCCGCCGAATCGCATTTTTTCCGAAGCTCGCGGAGCATTCCGGCAGGCCAGAGGCGCATCCCGGCGGCACCTTGGATGAGTGGCTCGATCACCACCGCCGCGACATCGCCATCGTGGAAGCCGGGGAGCGAGTCGAGTTCGGCGGGGGAGGAAATCCGGGTGACGGGAAATTCGTGGCCGGCGACGCGTTTATGGAACGCGCCGATGCCGCCGAGGCTGGCCGCGCCGAGCGTGTCGCCGTGATAGGCGCGGTCGAAGGCGATGAACCTTGATCGCTCGGGCCGACCTTGGTTTTGCCAAAATTGCACCGCCATTTTCATCGCCGCCTCGATGGCCGTGGAGCCGTCGTCGCTCAGGAACACGCGGTTCAGCGTGTTTTTCGGAAAAAATCCGCAGAGCTTCGCGGCGAGTTCGATCGCGGGGGCGTTGGTGGTTCCGAGAAACGAAACATGGGCGACACGGTCGAGTTGTTCGCGGAGGGCGCGGGTGATCGCGGGATGGCGATGGCCGTGGATATTCGTCCAGATCGAGGAATTGCCGTCGAGGTAGCGGCGGCCTTCGCTGTCTTCCAGCATCGCGCCCTCGCCGCGCACAAGCACAAGAGGATGGTGATCGGGTTCGCACCAATCGCGCATGGGCGTGAAGGGATGCCAGAGGTGCGCCTTGTCGAGCGCCTCCAACTCCGCCGTGTTCCAAACATCTCGCATCGGCGGGGACTTTGCCTGATAAACCGCGCCGCGTGAATTCGAATCCCGCCACTCCACACAGCCTGTTGCGACTGCTCGCGTATCCGGTCGCGGTCGTGTTGCTGGCCTGCGTGATGTCCCCGCCGTTGTTCTGGGTGGGAAACTTCCTCGCGGAGGCGGGAATTTTGACAATCGTCGAGGGGTTTCCCTTTCACCGCTATTTCAGCCGGAGCGTTCAAATCTCCGCGCTGTTGCTGCTTTGGCCCGCGTTCCGCTGGGTGGGAATCCGGAGGATTTCGGTTCTCGGGATCGAGCCGAACCGCCTCTGGAGGCGCGACCTGTCGGTTGGCTTCCTGATTGCCCTCCTGCCGGTCGTTGCGCTGGGCGCGGGATATTTTTTCTACGGGGTTTATGCGATGAGGCCGGACTGGGAGGGGGCGAAGTTGTTGCGGGTGGCGGGAACGGCGTGCGCGGTTTCGGTGATCGAGGAGTTTCTTTTCCGCTGCGTCTTTCTCGGATTGTGTCTGCTGACGATGGGGCGGGTGGCGGCGGTCGGATTTTCCGCCGTGTTTTTCGCCGTGGTCCATTTTTTGAAAACCTCAAGGCAACCGCTTGAGGAGCCTGTCACCTGGCTGAGCGGGTTCGGGCAATTGCCCCTGTTGTTTTCCTCCGCGCCCCCCTGGCCGCTGCTCGGGTGGGGGTTTTTATCCCTCACGCTGGCGGGGATTCTTTTGGCGGTCGCCACGCTCCGGACGCGCTCGCTGTTTCTGCCGATCGGACTCCACGCGGGGTGGATTTTTGGCCAACAGGGAATGCAGGTATTTGGAAAATTCGCCATCAAGCCGGATGACCGTCTCCTTCCCTGGGTGGGGGAGAATGTGGTGAGCGGCGCGGTGCCGACCGGTTTGGTTCCTCTCGCGGTGCTGGGCTTCACCGGGATCCTGGTTGTGTTGTTTCTTCGCCATGCCGCTCGCGATCGCCAAAACCCTTGAGCCTCTGAGGTCGCTTGTTTTTCCCGCGCATTGTGCCCATTGCGCCCGGCGCGTGGAAGAGGGGCGGGACTGGTGTGACGCTTGTGCCGCTCGCATCGAGCGGGTGAAGCCCCCCCGTTGCGAAACCTGTTCCCAGCCTTATGACGGGGCGACCTCGGAATTCATCTGCCCGAATTGCCGCGGTGGGGAGTTTTCGTTCGTTTGCGCCGTGACCGTGGCCCGCAGCCACCAGACGATGCGCGATGTCCTCCACCGCTTGAAATACAACCGCGAAATGTGGCTCGCCCGCGTGTTGGCGAAGATCCAGCGCGAGGGATTCGACGATCCGCGCCTGGCGGGCATCAAGTTCGACGCCCTGGTTCCGGTGCCGCTCCATCCGAGGCGCCAGCGCGAGCGGCAGTTCAACCAGGCCGCGATCCTGGCCGAGCATCTTTCCCGAAGCTCCAAAATCCCCGTCCGCGAATACCTCCGGCGATCCCGCTACACGGGCACCCAGACCCGCCTCGACCGGAAGGCGCGAAGGCAAAACTTGCGCGATGCGTTTTCGCTGCGCCAAGATGCCGATGTGACCGATTTGGACCTGCTTCTCGTGGACGATGTTCTCACAACGGGATCGACACTGGATGCCTGTGCCTCCATCCTGCTCGAAAACGGTGCCCGCTCCGTCCGGGCCCTGACGGTCGCCCGCGGATAACTCTTCGAAACCCATGGCCATCTTCAAAAAACCCATTCTTCGCTCCCTTTCCAGCAAGACCCGCGAAATGCCCACCGGTCTCTGGACCAAGTGCCCGTCCTGCTCCGAGGTCATCCACAACCTCGCCCTCGAGGAAAATCTGCAGGTCTGCCCGAAATGCGGCCACCATTTCAACCTCGGCTCCCGCGAACGCATCGCGAGCCTGGTCGATCCTGATTCCTTCGAGGAACACGACGCCTCGATGGCCTCGGTCGATCCCCTCGGATTCAAAGGAGTCACGACCTACGCCGACCGCCTCAAAAACTACAAACAGAAGACCGGTCTCGTGGACGCGGTGTCCACCGGCAGCGCCAAAATCCATGGCCATTCCGTCGGCCTCGGCGTCATGGATTTCAACTTCCTCGCGGCCACAATGGGTTCGGTGGTCGGGGAAAAAATCACACGCGTCATCGAGTATTCCACCAAACAGAAAATCCCCGTCATTCTGGTTTGCGCCTCCGGCGGTGCGCGCATGTATGAGGGCATGCTGAGCCTCATGCAGATGGCGAAAACCAGCGGCGCCCTGGCGCTCCACGCCCAAGCCCGCCTGCCCTACATCACGATTCTCACAAACCCCACCACGGCCGGCGTCATGGCCAGCTACGCTTCGCTGGGCGACATCATCATCGCCGAGCCGAAGGCCATGATCGGCTTCGCCGGCCCGCGTGTGATCCGCGAGACCACGCACCAGACCCTGCCCGCCGATTTCCAGACGGCCGAGTTCCTTGAAAAACACGGCCTGATCGACCTGATCGTGGAACGCGCGAAAATGCGAGCCACCCTCGGCGACATCCTCGGCTACCTCGGTTCGAAGTGAACCCCGACGAGGCGCTCGATTGGCTCCACACCTCGGAGTCCAATGGCATCAAGCTCGGTCTTGAAAACACCAATCGGCTCCTTGCGGCCAGCGGTCATCCCGAAAAGCAAACCCGCTTCCTCCATGTCGCCGGCACGAACGGCAAGGGTTCCACCTGCGCGATGCTCGACGCGATCCTGCGCCGGGCCGGTTTTCGCACGGGTCTCTACACCTCGCCCCATCTTGTGGACTTCCGCGAACGCATCCGCGTGGATGGCGAAATGATCCCGCCGGAGGATTTGGCGGAGGGGCTCACGCGGCTCCGGGATGCGGTCCGCGGTTGGGATCACGCCCCGACTTTTTTTGAATTGTCGACCGTCCTCGCCCTCGATCATTTCGAGCGCTCCCGGTGCGACATCGTGGTGCTGGAAACCGGCATGGGCGGTCGGCTCGACTCCACCAATGCCGTGACGCCGATGGTCTCCGCCATCACCCCGATCGACATGGATCACATGCAATGGCTGGGCGACACACTCGAAAAAATCGCCGCCGAAAAAGCCGGCATCATCAAGCCGGGAATCCCGGTCGTTTCCGCTCCGCAACAACCCGCCGCCGCCGAGGTTTTGCGGAAGACCGCCGCAGAGCGAGGTGCCGAAATTCGCTTCATCTCGGAACCTTGTTCGCATTCCCTCTCTCTTGCCGGGGCGCATCAAAAATGGAACGCCGCCCTGGCCTTGGAAACCCTCCGGGCCAGCGGTCTCGAAATTGCCGAATCCGCCATCCGCGACGGGTTGCTCCACACCGAATGGCCCGCCCGGTTTCAACGCGTGGGCCGATTCATCGTGGACGGCGCGCACAATGCCCATTCCGCCGCCGCACTCGCGAAAACCTGGAGCGAGGTTTTCGCCGATCGCCGAGCCACGGTCGTTTTCGGCGCGCTTGCGGACAAGGCCTACCTCGAAATCCTGTCATCCCTGGAGCCCCTCGCGGAGCGGTTTCTTTTCGTGCCGGTGGACAACCCCCGCTCCGAATCCCCATCCCTCCTGGCTTCGCGCATCCACCGCCCGTCGCAAATCCACCCCACGCTCGAGTCCGCCCTCCGCGCGGCTCTCGATTTTCCGGAGCCGGTTCTCGTCACCGGCTCCCTGTTCCTCGCCGGCGAGGCCCTTCGGATTTTCGATCAAAATCCCGCGCTACGGGCTTGTGATGCCCAAGCGCTCCGTTAGTCTGCTCCATTCGCCCGGCGTTGGTTTGCCGGCGCACATTTCCCACATGAAAATCTATATCGACGGCGAATTTCACGACAAAGAGAACGCAAAGATTTCCGTGTTCGATCACGGATTGCTCTATGGTGACGGCGTTTTCGAGGGTATCCGGTTCTACAATGGACGCGTCTTCCGCCTTGAGGAGCACATCGACCGCCTCTTCGACTCGGCCCGCGCCATCGCCCTGAATATCGGGCTGGAAAAATCCGCCGTCATCGAGGCCACGCTCGAGACGATCCGCCAAAACCATCTCCAGGACGGCTACATCCGCCTCGTTGTCACGCGCGGGGTGGGGGATCTCGGCCTCAACCCCATGCTTTGCCCGAAGGCATCCGTGATCATCATCGCCTCGAAGATCACGCTCTACTCTCCCGAGAAATACGAAAACGGCCTCGAGGTCGTGACCTGCGCGACCCGGCGCATCCCGCACGGCGCGCTCAGCCCGATGGTGAAGTCGCTGAACTACCTCAACAATGTGATGGCCAAGATCGAGGCCCAGAATGCCGGTGCGGGCGAGGGGCTCATGCTCAACGAGCAGGGCTTCGTATCCGAGTGCACGGGCGACAATATTTTTATCATCAAAAACGGGGTCATCTCCACCCCGCCGATCGCCGCCGGAGCGCTGGCGGGAGTCACGCGTGCGGTGGTTTTCGACCTCGCCGCCGAGTTCGGCATTCCGATCCGCGAGCCGATGATGACCCGTTATGATATCTTCACCGCCGACGAGTGCTTCCTCACCGGCACGGCGGCCGAAGTGATCCCCGCCGTGAAGCTCGACACGCGCCTTATCGGCGACGGCAAGCCGGGCCCGATCACGCAGCGCCTCATCGGGCGTTTCCGCGAGTTGACAGCCTCCACCGGCACACCGATCTATAGCTGACCAAAACGATGCTGTGCGATGTTTGCCAAACCAAGGAAGCGACCGTTTTTCTGACCCAAATCGTGGACGGGAAAATGCAGAAGGTGAACCTCTGCGAATCCTGCTCGAAAGAAAAAGGGGTGAACGACCCGACTGGCTTTGCGCTGGCGGATTTGCTTCTCGGAATCGGCGACTCGCAGCAGATTGAAAAAAATCCCGCTGCTGTGAAATGCCCCGTCTGTGGCTTCACCCAGGCGGACTTCAAAAAAACCGGCCGTCTCGGTTGCAGCAATTGCTACTCGGTCTTCGACGACGGCATCTCGCCGATGTTGAAAAACATGCACAAGGGCACAGCCCATACCGGAAAAACGCCCGCGAAATTCCACATGACCCGCCAGCGCGACGAGAAACTCAAAACGCTCCAAGACAAGCTCGGCAAGGCCATCGCCGCCGAGGAATTCGAAAAAGCCGCCGACCTTCGCGACCAAATCCGCCAGATCGAGGCGGAACTCGTCTAAATGAAATTCTCCCGTATCATCGCCAGCTCCGGTGAATGGCTCTCGGGCGACGGCCCGAACCGCCAGATCGTCGTCAGCAGCCGCGTCCGCCTCGCCCGCAATATCCGCAACAAGCCATTCCCCGGTTGGGCGAAAAAAGCCGAGCGCCTCGAGGTCATGGGCCTCGTGAAGTCCGCCGTCGAGGCCCTTCCCGAAATGGAGGAGTCCTACTCCGAGCCGTTGGAATCCCTCTCTCCTCTCGAAAAACAAGTCCTCGTCGAGCGCCACCTCATCAGCCGCGAGCACGCCGCCAAGGCTGTCGGCAGCGCGGTCGTCACAAACGCCCGGCAATCCCTCAGCGTCATGATCAACGAGGAGGACCACCTTCGCATGCAGGCGATCTGCTGCGGCCTCCAGCTCGGCAATGTTTTCGACATGATCAACCGTGTGGACTCCGAACTCGAATCCTCGCTGGATTTCGCATTCGACGCCCACCTCGGCTATCTCACCGCCTGCCCCTCGAATGTCGGCACCGGCATGCGCGCCTCCGCCATGCTCCACTTGCCCGCCCTCGTGATGAGCGACCAGATCAATAAAATCATCAACTCGGTGAATAAAATCGGCCTCGCCGTCCGTGGTCTCCACGGGGAGGGAACCGAGGCGATGGGCAACCTTTTTCAAGTTTCGAACCAGACCACCCTCGGCGAAACCGAGGAGGAGATCATCGGCCGCCTGAACCGCGTGATCGAGCAGATCATCGAGCACGAGCAGAACGCCCGCGCCCTCCTCGCCCAGCGCAAGCCGGTCACCCTGCACGACCAGATCGGCCGCGCCTACGGCATTCTCTGCCATGCGTTTTCAATGAGTTCGAAAGAGGCACTCAATCTTCTCTCGGTCATCAAACTCGGGATCGACCTCGATGTTTTCCCGGAGGCCCACCGCTTCCCGGTGGACGAGCTTTTTATCGAAACCCAGCCCGCCCACTTGCAAAAGGGCGCCCAGGTTCAGAAAATGTCCTCGGAGGAAAGGGACACCTTGCGCGCCACCATCATCCGCGCCAAACTAAACCAGATGCCGGGACCGGACATGTCCCGCCTGAAAATTTCCGTTCCACCTGCCAATTCCAAACAATGATGAACAACTTCACTCCACGCGCCCAACAGGTTCTCGCCCTCGCCCGCAAGGAGGCCGACCGCTTCAATCACAACTATGTCGGCACCGAGCATCTCCTCCTCGGTCTCATCAAGCTCGGCCAAGGCGTCGCCGTGAATGTCCTTCAAAAAATGGGCCTCGACCTCGAGACCGTTCGCATGGAGGTGGAGAAGCAAGTCGGCTCCGGTCCCGAGACCAAGATGGCCGGGAACATTCCCTACACCCCGCGTGTGAAGAAGGTTCTCGCCCTCGCCGGCAAGGAGGCCAAGAGCCTCCAGCACTCGTATGTCGGCACCGAGCACATTCTCCTCGGCCTCCTCCGCGAAGGCGAAGGCGTCGCCGCCCGCGTTCTCAAAAATCTCGAAATCGACATCGAGCGCACCCGCAACGAAATCCTCAAGGAACTCGACCCGAATTTCGCCCCGTCCGAGGACGACGATTCCGTTCCCGCCGAAGCCGCCGCCGGAGGCAAATCCTCCACGAAAACCCCGGCGCTCAAATCCTTCGGCCGCGACCTCACCGAGCAGGCCCGCAAAGGCGAACTCGACCCCGTCATCGGCCGCGCCGACGAGATCGAGCGCATCATCCAAATCCTCTGCCGCCGCACCAAAAACAACCCCGTCCTCATCGGCGAGGCGGGCGTCGGCAAGACCGCGATCGCCGAGGGCCTCGCCCAGGAAATCATCGCGGGCAATGTCCCGGAAATCCTCCGCGAAAAGCGCGTCATCACGCTCGACCTCGCCCTCATGGTCGCCGGCACGAAATACCGCGGCCAGTTCGAGGAGCGCATCAAGGCGGTGATGGACGAAATCCGCCGCACGAAAAATGTCATCCTCTTCATCGACGAACTCCACACACTCGTCGGCGCCGGCTCCGCCGAGGGGGCGATGGACGCCTCGAACATCATCAAACCCGCCCTCAGCCGCGGCGAACTCCAGTGCGTCGGCGCCACTACGCTGAACGAATACCGGAAATACATTGAAAAAGACGCCGCGCTCGAGCGCCGCTTCCAGCAGGTGAAGGTCGAAGCTCCGAGCGTCGAGCAAACCATCCAAATCCTCCAAGGCATCCGTCCGAAATACGAAGCCCACCACAAGGCAAAGTTCCTAGACGAAGCCCTCGAGGCCGCTGCCAAACTCTCCGACCGCTACCTCACCGGCCGCTTCCTGCCCGACAAGGCGATCGACCTCGTGGACGAGGCCGGCTCCCGCGCCCGCATCTCGGCGATGACCCGCCCGCCGAATGTGAAGGACATCGAGGTGGAGATCGAAAAAATCCGACTCGACAAAGAAGCCGCCATCAAGGCCCAGGACTTCGAAAAAGCCGCCTCGCTGCGCGACACCGAGAAGCAGGCCAAGGAAAAACTCGACGCGATCCTTTCCGAATGGCGCTCCCAAAAAGAGGAGAAGGAAGTCATCGTCTCGGCCGACGAGATCATGCATGTCCTCTCCAAGTGGACCGGCGTTCCGCTCTCCCGCATGGAGCAGCAGGAAACCGCCAAGCTCCTCGCGATGGAGAAGGAACTCGAAGACAAGGTCATTGGCCAGAACGAAGCCGTCGTCGCCATCAGCAAGGCCCTGCGCCGCTCCCGCGCCGACCTCAAGGATCCCAAGCGCCCGATCGGATCGTTCATTTTCCTCGGCCCGACCGGTGTTGGAAAAACCTTCCTCGCCCGCACCCTCGCCGAATTCATGTTCGGCAGCTCCGACTCGCTCATCCAGATCGACATGTCGGAATACATGGAGAAATTCAGCGCCTCCCGCCTCATCGGCTCGCCTCCCGGCTACATCGGTTACGAGGAAGGCGGCCAACTCAGCGAGGCCGTGCGCCGCAAGCCGTATGCCGTCGTGCTTTTCGACGAAATCGAAAAAGCCCACCCCGATGTCATGCACCTCCTCCTCCAAATCCTCGAGGAGGGCAAAATCACCGACTCGCTCGGCCGCAAAATCGATTTCCGGAATACCATTATCATCATGACCTCGAATGTCGGGGCCGAGTTGATCAAAAAACAAACCACCATGGGCTTCGGTGCGCCGACCGGCGGATCCGACACCTATGATGTGATGAAGGAAAAAATCCTCGGCGAGGCGAAGCGCGTCTTCAAACCCGAGTTCATCAACCGCCTCGACGACATCATCGTTTTCCACACCCTCGAAAAACCCGATCTCGTCAAAATCGTGGACCTCGAAATCTCCAAGGTCGTTGCGCGCGTCAAGGCGAAGGATATCCACCTCACGCTCGACTCGACCGCACAGGATTTCCTCATCGCCAAAGGCTACGATCCGACCTACGGAGCCCGCCCCATGCGCCGCGCCGTCGAGAAATACATCGAGGATCCCATGGCCGAGGAAGTGCTCCGCGGCCACATCAAGCCCGGCGACAGCGTCACCGTCCAAAAAGACGGCGACAAACTCGGCTTCGTGGTCGTCCATTCCAAAGAGCAAACCGAAAGCGAAACCGCCGCCGGTTGATCCTCGTCACGGAATTGTTGCATTAACCCCGTTGCGTCCCGATGCGTAGCCTCGTTGGCTATGCATCGTTCAACCAATGGGGGGTTGATCCGCGGGTGGAGGTTGGGGAACCTCCACCCGCAACTTTTTTCTCTTAAGAAGGGCGGCGTTCCGCCCCCCCCGGCTTGGATCGATGTGGGCGAGACGCACCACGCTCCTTGAGACGGCGCGGCAGCGCCCGGTCCCGGGGAGCGCGCCCCCCCCCGACATGGAGAGGTTCCACCGGCCTTCGGCCGCATTCTTTCCCAATCGCCCCGCGAGGGCGCGTGGCGGTGCGCTCGAGGCGGGCGCGCTCCCCGAGACCTGTCGAAGCGAAGTCATCCGGAAAGCCACAACATTGGAGATGGTAGCATGACATTTCCTTTTCCTTGGAATCCGGAATTTCCAGTCCACCTATCCAAATTTCTTCCCCTTCTGCCCCAAGATGCCCACCCCCGCCTTGGGGCTGATCAATCCCAGCCAAAATAAGCCGGGAAAAGTCGGCGTCGATCGGTTGTTGAAATCGTTGCATTTCGATAATCAATTTTAGGAAAATGGTTAATACATTTTCCTAAAGTCCGCTTGGCCCCCTTGGCATGTCGATTGCTTAAAGCGCTCCGTTAAAACACCCGGAAGTTACAGCATTGTTACGCAGTAGCAGTTGAGGCTCCCGGGTTCGTCTCCAAAATACGGTCACAAAACAAGCGTATCGCCCCGCCCCATGGGTCGATGCCACCGCGCAAGCGGTCAGGGTCACCCGCGGGACGGCGCCGCGGGCAGGGACGAGTCCCCAACTCTCTCTTGAACCAAAAGGAAAGGCAAACACCCCCTCAGGGCGCCAATCAAAAACCTTAAGGAACAAGCGATGAATCGGAACATTTTAAAATCCACACCTC
>CAYOGR010000013.1:0-29828 GCA_964403605.1 uncultured Chthoniobacter sp. | reverse complement strand
GCCATCCGGCCGAGGAATAGCGAGGCGTTTGACCTTACCTTCACAGGCGTGGGGGGCGCCCGCATCTACGCGAAGTATGTCCGTCCCAAAAGCCCCTCCTCCAAGCACCCCGCGATTTTGGAATTCCACGGGTATTCCGCCAATAGCGGCGACTGGAGCGAGAAATTGCGCTTTTCCGGCGAGGGCGTGGCGGTCGCCGCATTGGATTGCCGCGGGCAGGGCGGCCGCAGCGAGGATCCCGGGGGAACAAAAGGCAATACGCTCAACGGCCACATCGTGCGTGGCTTGTCTGATGGTCCCGACAGTCTGCTCTACCGTTCGATCTTCCTGGACACCGTTCAGCTTGCCCGCGTCATTGCATCGTTCGAGGAGATTGACTCCACGCGCCTCGCGACCTATGGCGGCTCGCAGGGTGGCGCGCTTGCAATCGCCTGCGCCGCGCTGGAGCCCCGAATCGCCCGCTGCGTTTCTGTTTTCCCGTTCCTCTCCGATTTCCAACGCGTTTGGGAAATGGATCTCGCGAAAGACGCCTACGCGGAATTGAAAGCCCATTTCCGGCACTTCGATCCCCTCTCGTCGAATCGATCGAATCTGTTCGAGACGCTCGGCTACATCGATGTCCACCACCTTGCCCCGCAGATCCGCGCGGAGGTCGTGATGGCGCTGACGCTGCAGGATTCGATCTGCCCACCCTCGACGCAATTCGCGGTCTTCAACAACATCCGCACCAAGAAATCGCGATTGCTTTATCAGGATTTCGGCCACGAGGCCCTGCCAGGCCTATTGGATCAAATCCTCGGTTTCCTCACCTTTCAGGATTAATCCCGTCGCAGCCCCCCTTCCCGCGAAGTCCCCTTGATACCAAAGGCTGTATGCTTTTGCTCTCAGGGGGCGGTTGGGGCGAGGGTTTGGCGCAGGCGGGAGCCGCCGAGGTCGAGGAGGATGACCGCCACCAGAATGCAGGCGAGGACGGCGGCGAATTTATCCCACTGGTAGAATTCCTGGTAGGTGTGGAGCCAGACGCCGATGCCGCCCGCGCCGACATACCCGACGATCGAGGCGGAGCGGATATTGTATTCAAGCATCCACAGCGTGTGGCTCCAGGCGAGCGGCGCGGCGTGGGGCCAGATGCCGTATTGGAACGCCTGGAGGCGCGAGGCCCCTCCGGCGCGGAGGGCCTGGCTTACGGCAGGGTCGGCGCTTTCGAAGGCATCGCTGAAAAATTTCCCGAGATAGCCCAGCGAGTAGATGGCAAGGGCCGCCACACCCGCTCCGGAATTGGCTCCGAGGATGGCCACGGCGATGAGCGCCCAGATGAGGCCGGGAATGGAGCGGATGGCGTTGAGAAGAAGTCGAACGACGGCAACGAGGGGGCGCGGGGCGATGTTTTTCGAGGCGGCGACGGCGATGGGAATTCCAGTCAGGCAGGCGAGGACGGTGCCCAGAACAGCGATCTGGAAGGTCTCGACCAGCGAGGGGAAAATCGCGGGCAGGATGGAAAAATCGGGTGGCCAGAAGCGCGAAAAGAAGCGGGAGAGATTTGCGCCGTAGTCGAGTTCGCGCCCGGAGGGTTGGATGACCGGCAGCGAAAAAAGAACCGCCAAAAGAAGAAGGAGGGCCGCCACCCGGGGCGCGTCGAGGCGCGGAGGTTTCACTTGGCGACTGCGGGCGTGAGTTCCCAATCCCGGCCGCCGCCGAGGCGCAGGCGGAGATCCGAGAACTCCTCGCACAAGGCGGGATCGTGGAGCGCGCAAATGATGGTGCAGGAGGTCTCGGCGCAATGGGCCTTGAGCAACCCGAGCACTTGGCGGGCGAGTTCGGGATTCAGGTTGGAAACAGGTTCGTCCGCGAGCAGGCACTCGGGCTTCGAAATCAAGGCGCGGGCCACGGCGGTTCGTTGGCGTTCCCCACCGGAGATGCGGGAAACCGGTTGATCGGCGAGGTGCGCGATTCCGAGTTTTTCGAGGAGTTCCATGGCGAGGCGGTGGTCGGCACGGGGAAAGCCGAAAAGCGTTCGCAGCGCCGAGCGCCGGGCGAGGAGTCCGCAGAGGACATTGGTTTTCACGGTGGCATTCGGCGCGAGGGCGAAGTGCTGGAAGACGCACCCGATGCGGCGGCGGTATTGCCCGGGGGAGTGCTCGCAACCTTGAAGGCAGCGGTAGGAAATCCCACCCTCCGCAGGCTCCAGCGTGCCGGCCAGGCAGGAGAGCAGGCTGGTTTTTCCAACACCGGATCGGCCCTCGATTACGAGGAACTTTCCGCGGGGCAGGCTCATGTCGAGCCCGAGGAGCACGGGTCGCCCTTCGCGTTCCACGCCGAGGCTGTTGATGCGGAGTTGGGGTTCCGGGGAGGTCATTGTTCGGGCAGGATGGCCAGGGCTTCTACGACGGGCTGAAGGTGGGCTTCGGCGTCGGTGGTGACCAACGGCGAGGTGAAAACCGTTTCGCAGAGTTCAGGATCGGCGGCGGTGAATTTCAGCATGGCATCGCGCAGTGTCTCCCGCGCGGCGGGGTCGAGGCGGTTGGATACGGCCAGCACATGCGTGGGCACCGGACCTTGGCGCGAAAGGACGCGAAGGCGGGCTTTTTGGTCGGGCGTCATGTGTTTGTCCTTCTCGAAAACATAATCGCTGACGGCCGCCGCCTCGGCCTCGCCGGAGAGGACGCGCTCGACGCCGCTCATGTAACCCGTGCCGAACCAGACATTGCCCTCGCCGAAGAACTCCACGGGGTCTTTCTCGATAAGGCCGCGTTTTTTTAGATCCAGACGCGGAATGAGATGCCCCGAGGTGCTGGTGAGGCTGGCGAAGGCGACCGGCTTGCCACGAAGGGCCTCTAGGGATTCATAGGGCTTGTCCTTGAGGCAGAGCCAGAGGCTCGAATACTCGCGCTTGCCATCGATCTCGCCGACTAGGAGCAGCTCGGCGGCGTCGGCTTTGCGGGCGCGAACCATGTCCGTGGCGCTCAGCCAACCGAGATCGATCGATCCGTTGGCAAGGCCCTCGATGATGACCGTCGCCGACAAGGGCACGATCACTCGAACCGGTCGGCCGAGAATTTTTGAAAGGGACTCGGCAAGGGCACCACGCTCCTCAAGCATCTTGTCCGGGTTCTTGTCTGGCTTGAGGGCGACCACGACCGTCCCGGGCAGGGCATTGGCCGAAAAGGAGGTCGCGGCCCCCGAAATGAGGACCGCGACCAGACAGAGAAGGCGAAGAAAAACTCTCACTATGGGATGAGAATGCATCTCACTCCTGATTTGTCCAAGGTTTAGAATTCAATTTTAACGCCGGCATACCAATTTGTGGGGGCGGAAGGGTCGATGCCATCGGCACGGATGCGGGTGTAGTAGTTGGCATTGAAAACATTGTTCACTCCGGCGATGACGCTGACATTGTCGCGCCAGACTTTCACCTCGCCCGTCAAGTCCCAGACATTGTAGGCGGGGATGAATCGATTTTCGGCATTGTTGTCGGAAGCGTAGGTGGAGCCGTTGAAGTTGCTCATGAGAGCGAGTTTCACTCGGTCGCGCCAATTGTAGACCAAGCCAAACCGAAGAATGTAGTCGGAGATGTATTGCGGCGTTTTTCCAACATTCGGCCCGCTGAGGAAATCGCCGGTTTGCAGCGTGAGCGCGGTGTAGGCGGAGAAGGATCCGTAGCGATCCACCCAAGTGCCCCGGGGCGATTCGATCGGGTTCTTTCCGGCGGAAAGTGCCGGGCTGTCGGCATTCCACATCGAATCGGCAAGGCCGACGAAATCGACTTCGGCAAAAAGATCCCAGCCATAGACAACCGACCGGCCGGCGTTTTCAATAACGGTCGTGATCTGCCCCTCGTTCACAGCGCGGGATCCGATCGCGTCGGAGGTATCGACCAGGAAGAAGCTGGTGTCCCAAGTGAACCAAGAGACGGGTTCGCCATTGAAGCCGATCTCGTAGTTCACCGTTGTGGCCTCTTGCAACGGGCCGGCAACGCGGGTGTTCGGATTCACAGGCACCGCCTGGGTGAAGAACGGCGGGCGGTAGGCCTGCGAGACATTCGCATACACCGAGACCTCGGGGGTGAAGTCATACTCAACGCCGAGGCCAAAGAGAGGGGCGAAGTTGTAGATCGTCTCGTCCTTGAGCGGAGCTCCGGTCTGGAACGAACTGCGGTTCACGAGTTCATTCACGCTTTGCCAGATGTTTTCCAAACGGAAGCCGGGAGTGATCGAGAGATTTCCGAACTGGAACAAATTTTCGGCAAAAATGCTGTAGGAAACGCTCTCGCGGTTATTCTGGTTCAGAATCGATCCGTGGTTCGCGGTCGGCGAGTTGCCCTGCATTTGGAGCATGGGCGACCAGTTGTAATAGAACATCATCCCGCCCGCGAAGGTGTGGGTGTTGTCCAGCCATTCCCAGTTGTGGCTGAGGCGCGGCTCGAATCCGAAGTTGTAGAATTGCTGGTTCTCGATCTGGTTGGTCTGGGCACTCGGGCCGGTTGGCAGGGTGCCAAATCCCCCGCCGTTCTGGCGACGGCTGAAGCGTTGGTAGTAGGTCCACCAGGTGCGGAAAGTCGCAAGCGTGGTGTCGGAAATGTCCCACTCGTTGATGAGCGACGCGGAATACCGGCTGATCCGCATGCGGTCGTGGAAACGCGAAGTGCCGAATCGGTCGGTGTCGTAGTTCACCGCGTTCGGGCCTTTGGCCAAGGTCACCCCGCCGGGTTCGCCGTGGGTTTCATCATAAGCCGTAAGATTCAGATAGGTGCGGAATGGCCCCGTGGCGTCGAGCGCGAAGGTCCCGCCCCAGGCATTCAGGAAGAAATCGCTGTTTGCCTCGCGAAAGCCCTCCGTTTGCTGATGGTCGTAGTAGCCCAGATACCCGAAGCGCCCGACCGTGCCTCCGAACGAGGTGAAATTCGAATACATGCCGAAACTCCCCAGGAAGTTTGTCGTTTCAAATTCAAACGGCGTGTCGAGCGGCGGCTTCTTCATGATGAAATTGATCGCGCCCGCCGGTTGGGGGCCATACATCAGGGCCGCGCCGCCTCGCACGAACTCGATGCTCTCCACTTCGTCGAGCGGCGGGGTGTAGTAGGCCTCGGCGTAACCATACATGTCGGCGTGAATCGGAATTCCATCCTCAAGCACCTGCATGAACATCATTCGGTGTGGATCGAAACCCCGCGTGCCGATGCTCACCAGCGGTGTGCTTTCCTCGGCCAAGACCAATCCCGGCGTCTTCGCGATCGCTTGGCGGAAATTATCCATGCTGATTTCGGGAAGATCTTCCAAATCGATATTCGAGGTTTTCTTGCCAGCGTGGATTTTCGTGCCTTGCACATCCGGCAAAAACGCCCCCTCCACCTCGCGATTGTAATCGGCACGGACTTGCACCTCTTCGAGTTTTTGCACTGCATCCTGAGCCCGCCCTTCCGGAATCATCCCTACAGCCACCGCAAGCGTCGCCGCCGCTCTGGCTGAGCGTTTGATAATGAGATTGCTTTTCATGAAGGCGCGTTTTTAGCGAGACGCAGTCTCACATGCAAGAAATATTTTGAGAATGTGTCTTGATTTCTTGGTGACAAGGTCGAATTGCGTGGGATAAATTTCAAACCATGGAAACCTTAATGGATTACATGGTGAAAGGCGGCACGCTGATGTGGGTTTTGCTGGGATTTTCGGTATTCGGCGTGGCGGTGATTTTGGATCGCTTGGTGGTTTACTTGTCTTATGGATTCAATCCCGACCGCTGGCTGAAGGGGATCCTGACGGAAATCGAAGCCGGACGCGCCGACAAGGCCCTCGCGATGGCGCGATCGAGTCGGCACCCCGTGGCACGGGTTGTCGAGGTGTATCTCGAAAACCTAGCCCGGCCTGCCCGGGTGCGGGTCGATAATGTGAAGCGCGAGGGCGCTCTGGTCTTGGAGCGGGTGGAGAAACGCCTGCGCATTCTGGCAGCGATTTCGCACCTCGCGCCTCTGGTCGGTCTGCTTGGCACCGTTACCGGCATGGTGTTGGCCTTCGCGCGGATCGAATCACTCGATGGCGCGCCGAAACCTTCCGACCTCGCCGGCGGCATCTGGGAGGCGCTTCTCACCACAGTGTTCGGCCTCGTGGTGGCGATTCCCTGCATGGCGGCCTACCACGCCTTTGAGAGCCATGCCGACAAGATTGCCCGCCGCATGGAACTCGCCGTTACGGCGCTCGACGACGCGCTGCAGCCGGGCTGCGGTCGCGAATGCCCGGTGGCGGGATTCCAGATCGAGTCGCTCCAGCGCTTGAAGGACGACTACCCCTCCGTCTCCTGAGCCATGTTTTCCCGACCCAAACGCCCCACGCTCTCGATCGACATGGCTCCGTTGATCGATGTTGTTTTTTTGCTGCTGATTTTTTTCATGCTCACTTCGAGCTTCGTGCCCCCGGCGGTGCCGCTGACCCTCCCGAAAGCCAGCTCCGGAGCGCCCTCCGAGGCCGCCAAGGTTATTGTCTCCCTGGATCAAAACGGCCAAATCTCGATCTCGGAAAATATCGTCGCGGACGCGGATTTTGAAACCGCTCTTCGCGCCGCGCTGGATCAAAACGCCACCGCCGCTGTGCATTTTCGCGGTGACACGACGGTGGACTACGGCGCATTCCTGAAACTCATCAGCCGGGCGCGGAACGCCGGAGCGAGCCAGTTCCACCTCGTCCACGACCCCGCCTCGAACCCTTGAGGGCCGGTTCCACCAAAATCTTTCTCGCGCTGCTGGGCCTTTCCCTGCTCGTCCACGCGTGGTTCATCCACACCCGCATCGCCCGGATCGAGCCACCCCGCATCGATCTGCCGCAGGCGAACACCACCGAAATCCTCCTCGTCGAGGAACTCCCTCCCCCACCCTTGCCGGAGCCCACGCCCGAGCCGACTCCGGTTTCCACCCCCGAGCCCACGCCTCCCCCGCCGGAGCCGGAGGAAGTCGTCACCGCCGAGGAAAGTCCCGAAGTGGCCCAGCCAACTCCGGAGCCGACCCCCATACCGCGCCCAACGCCCAAACCCACTCCAAAGCCCACGCCCAAACCCGAACCTCGATTGGAACAGCCGAAGCCGGCCGCCGTGGCCAATGTCCCCAAGCCGGTGGTCATTCGAAACACCCCTCCAAGCTACCCCGAAATCGCCCGCCGCAATGGCTGGGAGGGTCGAGTGCTGGTGAGGGTGGAGGTTTCCGCGGAGGGTCGACCGGTTTCCACCGCGATCGCCCAAAGCTCGGGTTACGGAGTCCTCGACCAAGCGGCCTTGCGGGCTGTGAAATCGTGGCGTTTCCAGCCCCGCACCGTGGCAGGCCTGCCCGCACCGGGTAGCGTCGAGGTGCCCGTGAATTTCTCGCTGAACCGCTGACCGGTTCTTTCACAAGAGGGGTTCACCCCATTGAGGCCGAGGGCGGGGTGGAGTTTTCTGCCAGCGTGGAATCGAACCACCGTGCTCGATCCCCGAAAAAACAAACTCCACCATGGTCAAATTTCTTTCAAAAAAACACACGCGCCGCCACGAGGCCGAGAACGGCTTTTCCGGGATCGTCCAGATCCCTGTCGATTCCAAGGAACTCGAAGCCACTTGGGTGATGCCCGCCGAGGCCGAGGGAATCGTGCTTTTCGCCCACGGCAGCGGCAGCAGCCGCCACAGCAAACGGAACCAGTTTGTCGCCTCCAAGTTGGTTGAGGCCGGGCTGGGCACCGTCCTGCTCGATCTGCTCACGCACGACGAGGAGGCCGAGGATCTCTCGGATGGACGCTACCGGTTCGACATTGATTTTCTCACCGACCGGCTTGTGGCCGCCACGCATTGGGTGCGGAGCCATCCGCGTTCGAACAGCTGCCGGCTTGGATTCTTTGGAGCCAGCACGGGTGGGGCGGCGGCGCTCTGGGCGGCGGCGATCCTCGGCGACGAGATCGGCGCGGTGGTCTCCCGAGGGGGGCGGCCGGATCTGGCTTTCGAGCATCTCGAAGAGGTCACTGCCCCCACCCTCTTGATTATCGGCGAGCGCGACGACGCGGTTCTTCAACTCAACCGCGACGCCTATGAGCACCTCCACTGCATCCGCAAAATAGCCATCATTCCCGGTGCGACCCATCTCTTCGAAGAGCCGGGCGCGCTCGACAAGGTCGCCAACCTCGCCGCGCGCTGGTTCGAACTCCACCTCGCGAAAACCAACGAATTCCCACTCGAACACTCCACCCACCAAGAATGAACGCCCGATTCAAAGACCGAAAAGACGCCGGCCGCATTCTCGCCGGAAAACTCACACATTACACGAACCACCCGAATGCCGTGGTCCTCGCCCTGCCCCGGGGCGGCGTTCCCGTCGGCTACGAGGTGGCCCGGGAACTCGGCCTCCCGCTTGATGTGCTCATTGTGCGCAAGCTCGGGGTGCCGCACCACGAGGAACTGGCCATGGGCGCCATCGCCAGTGGCGGGGTTCGCTTTTTGAACCGGATGGTGATTGAAAGCCTCCGCATCCTTCCCGAGGCGCTCGAGGAGGTGGAGAGGCGCGAATCCCTGGAATTGATGCGGCGCGAGGCGCTCTACCGGGGCAATCGCTTTCCGCTGAATGTCGAGGGACGGATTGTGATTCTCGTGGATGACGGGATCGCCACGGGATCGACCATGCGCGTGGCGATCCAAGTCTTGAGGGCCCAACACGCAGGAAAAATCGTGGTTGCCACCCCGGCCGCCCCGCCCTCGGCGAAATGGGAGATCGAGCCGCTGGCGGATGAATTCGTCGCTGTCGTGCTGCCGGGGGATTTTTATGGCGTCGGTCAGTTTTACGAGGATTTCAGCCAAATGGATGACGATACCATCCATGAACTTTTGCGGATGGGCTCGAAATTCGAACCGGCGGGGGTCGCATGAACGGGGAAATCCAAGCCATCCGGCAAGCTGCCCAGCCGCTCACGGGAGCTTCCGCCGACTACGACGCCCTCCTCGAGCGGTGCCGCAACGCGCGGATCGTCCTGATCGGCGAATCCACACACGGCACGCACGAGTTTTATTCCATCCGCGCCGAGATCACACAGCGCCTGATCTCGGAACTCGGATTCCATGCCGTGGCGGTCGAGGCCGACTGGCCCGATTCGTGGCGGGTGAACCGCTTCGTGCGAGGCATGGATGGCGACGAATCGGCGATCGATTCGCTCGGAGGCTTCAAGCGTTTCCCGCAATGGATGTGGAGGAATTCCGATGTCCTCGATTTCGTCGGCTGGCTGCGCGAGCACAACGATTCCTCCCAAAACAACAGGCTCAAGGCGGGCTTCCACGGGCTGGACCTCTACAGCCTCCACGAGTCGATCCGGGAGGTCCTGGAATATCTCGAAAAACACGATCCCGCAGCCTCACATCACTTCGCGAAGCGGTATTCCTGCTTCGAGCATTTTGGCGGGGACGCGAGGCGCTACGGGCTTTTCACCGGCACAGGGATCTCGAAAAGCTGCGAGGAGGAGGTCGTTTCGGCGCTCGCCGAGCTTCGCCGCAAAAAAGGCTCCTACCTGCAACTCGACGGCGAGGAGGCGGAGGAGGACTTTTTCCAAGCCGAGCAAAACGCCACCGTCGTGGCCAACGCGGAGAACTACTACCGCACCATGCTCCGGGGCGATGTGAAGTCCTGGAACCTCCGCGACCGCCACATGATGGACACCCTCCTCGCCCTGATGACCCATCTCAACCGAATCCACGAATGCTCCCGTGTGGTCGTCTGGGCCCACAACTCGCATGTTGGAAACGCCCTTGCGACCCAGATGGGGCGGCATGGCGAATTCAATATCGGCCAACTCTGCCGCGAGCATTTCGGGGACGAGGCCGTGCTGGTCGGCTTCACCACCTTTACGGGAACGGTCACCGCCGCATCGGAGTGGGACGGCCCCGCCGAGCACAAATCGGTGCGTCCGGCGCTGTCGCGAAGCTACGAAATGCTGTTCCATCATTCCGGCATGGGAAACTTCTGGTTGGATTTCCGGGAACATCCGGCCATGGCCGAGGCCCTGCGCCCGATGCGTCTGGAGAGAGCGATTGGTGTCGTTTACCATCCCGAAACCGAGCGGCAGAGCCACTACTTCGCCGCGTCCCTGCCCGATCAATTCGACGGAATTTTCCACATCGACGAAACGCGGGCAGTCGAGCCCCTCGAGCGGACCGTGGAATGGGTGGCCGGGGAAGTCGAGGAAACCTACCCGAGTGGCTTGTAGCCTCCAGACTCAGGGGAGTGGAATCGCCTCGACGGTTCCGTGGCGGGGATTTTCGTGAAGCCTCCGCGTTTGCAGGATCGTGAAAACATTCAGCAGAAAGAGAACCGCGAAATAAATGCTGTGGCGCTTCCAGAGGAACGCTCCGGTAACCATCTCGAAGGTGCCGATGAAATCGAGCGAGATCCCCCAGGCCACGGGGGCGGCGCCGAGGCCCAGACTGGTGATCACCGAGAAGAGCGCGAAGAAATGGTTCCGCCCCATGAGCGGCATCGTGGCGAGCGCCAGGCGGCCGTTGGCAACACTGAAGGCCGCCCCGGCCATGCCCGAAACGAAATTCAGCGCGGCGATCACGCGCTTCGTGCAGGGCACGAGACCGGCCGCCAAAAGAAACCAACCCGCGATCACCAGACTGATTAGAACCAACGATCCGGCAAGGACCGACTTGGCGCCTTGCCGGTCCACCAAGCGGCTCACGAATGCCAGCGCCACCAGCGATCCGGCGAACGAAATGCCGCTGAGGGTCAGGATCAACGAGGCATCGAAGCCGGGGAATTCATGCAGGTATTCGACCGTGAAAACCCCGAGGCTCCCGACCACGAGGACGAAGAGAAGGTTGAAAATCAACAAGGCGGTGAACGGCGGGTAGGAAAGAATCGTCCGCCAGGGAACGGCCTGGGAGGTGTGCTGCATCTCCTCCGCGCCGGACACTTCGGGGATTCGTTTGATGAAATACAACGAGGCCATCCCCGCCAGGCCGCTCACGAGAAACACGAGCGAATACTCGTCCGGCGAAGCGCCACCTCCAAGCACCAGCGAAGAAACGAAAAGTGCGAGGAGCGAGCCGATAAACATCGCGGCTTGGTCGCGCGAGAGGAATGCCGAGCGCGCGCCGTCGGGGATCAGCGCCGCAATCCATGGCATCCACGCGGCGGAGGCGATTCCTCGAAGAATATTGAAAAAAAACAGCGCGGCGACGAGCAGAACGAGTTTGCTGGCGGGGTCCAGGAATCCCAGAACCGGGACGATCGCAATGAGGAACACAAAGACCAAGCGCATGGTCCATCCGGTCAGGACGAACCGCTTGTAGCCGTAGACATGCAGGTATTTCGCGGCAGGCCATTGCAGCACCGTCATCAATGGCGTGAACGAGGCAAGCACACCAAGGGTGCTTGAACTGGCTCCAATACTTTTGGCGTAAAGAATCAGCGGTGCGCCCAAGACAATCTGGAACGAGATGGCATTAACCAGATTGAACCAATGGATGTTGAACGACCCCGGAGGACACTTATGGGTGCTCACAAATTCGGATCCCGGTTGCGGACCCGGAGGCCCGCGGAGGGATTACTGATCCACGGAGGGTTCCTCGGAAGGCGCCGGTTCCTCCGAGACAGGCAACTCCATGGCGGCAGGTTGTTCCTCCACAACGGGCAAGGGTTCGATGGGCTCGGTCGGCGCGGGATTTGCCTCCAGCTCGTCCTGCATCGAAGGCAGCTTGTAAGGTTTGTCTGGAACGAAAGTGGGCGCGTCGGTCTTGGGGGGCTGGATGAGACTGCGCTCGATCAAAACCGGATCGGGCGGCGCGATGAGACTGTAGCTTCCTTTGGCGTCCGGCATCATCGGCGTGCCCCATGCGTTGCGGCTCACGACCTCCTTGGCTTTCACTTTCACTCCGAGAAGCGTGTGATTGAGGGTATCCACCGGTTCGGGAGCAACCAAGGTGTTAACAATCGAGCCACCGGCGATCAGGAAAGGGATCATTTGGCAAAAACTAAACAGGCATCTTCGCGGAACAAGCCGATTTTTCGGGTCGAGGCTGTTGTGGCGCACAACATTGGTTTGCATGAGGGAGGCCTTTCTAGGATGTTCTCCGGTCTTTTCCAAATGACCGCACAGCCGCTTCGAGAAACATCCCAGCCGCATTCCGTGGAGAATTTGCGCGTTGTGGGAGTCACCCGCCTGATCACCCCCGCACAGATCAAAGAGCAACTTCCCGCCGGGAACAGTCAGTTGGCCCTGGTCGAAAAGACGCGGCGAGAAGCCAAGGCGATTCTGCGTGGAGAAGACGACCGTCTGCTCGTGATCGTCGGCCCCTGTTCGATCCACGATCCCGAATCCGCCCGCGAATACGCCTCCCGGCTCGCCCAGCTCTCCCGTGAAGTCGCCGACCGCTACCTTGTTGTCATGCGCGTCTATTTCGAGAAACCCCGCACGACCATCGGCTGGAAGGGTTTCATCAACGATCCGGATCTCGACGAATCCTGCGACATGGCGAAGGGCATCCTGCTCGCCCGAAAGCTGCTTCTCGACATCCTCGAAATGGGCCTGCCGACGGCGACGGAATTCCTTGATCCCATCATTCCGCAATACACGGCCGACCTGATCACCTGGGCCGCGATCGGCGCTCGCACCACGGAATCCCAGACCCACCGCGAGATGGCGAGCGGGCTCTCGATGCCCGTGGGATTCAAGAACGCCACGGACGGAAGTTTCCAGACCGCGATCGACGCCATGGCCTCGGCCTGCACCCCCCACAGTTTTCTGGGCATCGACCAGGACGGGGCCACGAGCATCATCAAAACGGCGGGCAACCCCGACAGCCATGTCGTGCTGCGCGGCGGCCGCAACGGCCCGAATTACGGCCCGGAGGATGTGGCCAAGGCCGAACAGGCGCTCCACAAGGCGGGCCTCCAGCCCTCGCTCATGGTCGATTGCAGCCACTCCAACTCCGGCAAGGATCCGAAACGCCAACCCGAAGTCTGGAAGAGCCTTCTCCGCCAGCGCGGCGAGGGCAACCGCCACCTGATCGGCGCGATGCTCGAGAGCCACCTGCATTTCGGCAGCCAGCCGCTGCCCGGGGATCCCTCGGTTTTGAAATACGGCGTTTCCATCACCGACGCCTGCATGGACTGGGAAACCACGGCCGCCCTGCTCGAAGATTGAAGATCCGCGAGGTCAGGTTTGCCGCGATCGATTTCGAAAGCGCCGGAACCGCCCCCGGCCTGACCGACGAGCCGGTTCAAATCGCGGTCGTGCATTGGAACGACGGCTCGCCCGAGCGGATTCTCGACTCGTATCTGAAGCCATCGCGTTCCGTGACCTGGGCGGCGCGGGAGGTTCATGGGATCTCCGATGCGATGCTGAACGGCGCACCCACACTGATCGATCTCTGGCCGCAACTCCGGGAGGCGTTGAGCGGTCGCTGGGTTGTGGCCCACGGCGGTGGAACGGAAAAACGCTTTCTTAATGTTTTTCCTTTCCACGGATTCGGCCCCTGGGTCGATACCCTGCCCCTCACCAGGGCGATCCACCCGACGCTGGAATCCCACGCGCTCGGCGACACAATCGAATCGCTGGGCCTCGGATTGAAACTCGCCGCCTGGCCGGATTTCCGGTGGCACGACGCGGCCAGCGACGCCGCCGCCTCGTTGGTGCTTTTGGAGCATTTGATCGACGCCGCGAATCTCCGCGACGATCCGGCGGAAATCCTCACCCGCCCGAATCTCCAGGCCTACTTCAAGGCTCGCAGGAAATAATCCCCTCGGGAGTCACCACGAAATCCATCCGGATATCATGGGCCTCACAAGGCACCTCCTCGACCACAAGCTCGGAAAAGCAAATACCCACGCGCACGCCTTGGAATTTTGTGAGGAGTCGGTCGTAGAATCCCGAGCCTCGGCCAAGACGCCCGCCGGATGGATCAAAAGCCAGACCGGGCACCAAAATAAAGTCCGCATGGAACGGAGCTTTCGGCGCGTTCGCTTTCGGCTCCAGGTTGCCGAATTTGCCCCGCACCAATTCTTCGGTCGAACCGGCGTAGTGGAGTTTCAAATCCTCCCCCGACACGCGCGGCAGGGATACTTTTTTGCCCTCGGGCCAAGGCTCGAGGAGATGCGGTTCGCTCGGCAGCGCGCAGAAGAGGCACACCGAGCGGGATCGGTGCCATTCCAGCCACAGGGCGAGCTGGCCTTGAATTTCCAAACCCGCCGAGCGGCTCCGGATTTTCGAAAAACCCTTCACCATCGCGAGCGCCTCCCTGCGCAGGCTTTGCTTTTCCCCGGCGATCATGGACAATCCCTTGCCACATGGTCCGCAAGTTCATCGAGAAAAAAATGGCCGCCCGGAAGAAGCCGGAGCTGCATGTGGACATGAAGCTGGGCAGCGGATGGCACAAGCGCAACTTCCTCGCCGAGGTGGTCATCCCCTCCATGTTCACCAAACGCCAGGGAGAAAAAATCAAGCCCGTCTATCCCGAATTGCGCGTCGGCGAGCTTTGCATCACCTGGATTGGCCACGCCTCGTTTCTCGTTCAAACCCCCGAGCACAGCATCCTCATCGACCCCAACTGGGCGAAGTGGCTCAAGGTTATCAAACGCCTGCGCCAACCCGGCCTCGAGATCCACGACCTTCCGGCGATCGACCTTGTGCTGGTGACGCATGCCCATTTCGACCACCTCGACCGGAAAACCCTCCGCGCCGTGGCGAGCGACCAGGCGATTGTCGTGCCCGAGCATGTCGGCGGGCTCGTTCACGGGCTGGGATTCAACCAGGTGCGGGAACTCCGGCAGTGGGAGAGGTTCGAGATCGGTGATTTGAAGGTCACGCTCACCCCGGCGCTTCACTGGGGGGCGCGAGTGCTGCACGACAGCCACCGCGGTTTCGGCGGCTTCCATATCGAATACGCGGGGCGGTCGGTTTTCCATTGCGGGGACAGCGCGTGGTTCGAGGGATTCACGGAAATCGGGGAGCGCCTCCCGGTCGAAATCGCCCTGCTACCCATCGGGGCCTACGAGGCTCCCACAAAGCGCGATGTCCATATGAACCCCGAGCAGGCGATCGACGCGTTTCTTCAACTGAGGGCCCGCACGCTCGTGCCGATGCATTTTGGAACTTTCCGCCTCAGCTACGAGCCGCTCCACGAGCCCCCCGAACGCCTCATCCGCCACGGGGCCGCCCGGCAGCTGATCGACTGCATCCGCATCCTCAAGGAAGGCGAGCCGACCATTTTTTAGATTTTGCGCCCGAAACCGGCCGCCGTTCGTTAATTTTCAAGTGATGGCCGACCCCGATCCCGAATTCCCCGACCAAACCGGCCTGATGATCCTGCCATGGGTGAGTCTTTTCCCGGGCGCCTTGATGCCGCTCAAAATCTTCGAGCCACGCTACCAGGAGATGTTGAGCCACACCCTGACCGGCAACCGGATGTTCGCCATCGCGCACACCACCGGGGAGGAAAGCGACTGCGAGCCGCTCGGCTCCATGGGTCTGATTCGCGCCTGCGTGAGGAGCGACGACGGCACCTCGAATCTCGTCCTCCAGGGCGTCTCCCGCGTCAGGTTCGAGGACATCCGGCTGGAACCCTACCCTCGCGGTAAAATCTCGATTTTGAGCGACTCCGACGCGACCTCGCCGGAGTTGGATTTCTTGCGAAAAAAAATCTCCGCCGCGTTCCGGTCGCGGGCTGTGGACAAACTCGAAATTCCCGAGGGCTACCTGAAACACCTCGACACTCTTTCCAGCCACGGGGCCTTCACCGACATGATTGCATCGACCGTGATCGAGGATCCCGAAATCCGCCGCTTGCTCCTCGAAGAGCTCCAGGTGATTTCCCGCATGCGGCTTCTTCTCGGGTTACTCAAGGAGGACGAACCTTCCTGAGATCCGGCGTTTGTTACAATTTCGCAAGATTCGCGTTGAAGCTTCCCACAGGAAGGCGATTGACTTCTTTTTGTGGTTCGTGCGATCGAGTGCCCGCTTTTCGCACCCGACCTGACACTTTTTCTCGCTAGCCGCCGAATGCCACACACACAGAACCCGCTGCCGGACCACGCCACAGGCCAGAGCCGATTCCAAACCTCCAGGCTCACTCTGCTGGTCGATCGTTTCATGACGGTGTTCATCAAACTGGGCGGAGCGATGATCATCACCTCCGTTCTCGGAATCTTTGTTTTTATATTCCTGCAAATCTGGCCGCTCTTCGCTCCCGCGAGCGTGGAACCGTTGAAGAGCATCCAGCTTCCCGAATCCAAATTCGCTCTTCTCGGCATCGATGAATGGGGCGCGAAACCCTACCTCGTGGAGCCCGACGGTTCCCTGCTCGTCGTGGATTACGAGACCGGCGAAATCCGGGATCAATCCCTCGATCTCGGCATTACCGGCGAAGTAACGGCCGCCTCCCTGAACAAACGGGAACAAAAAATCATCCTTGGCACCTCGGACGGGCAATTTGTCTTCGTCTCGCCGAACCACAGCTCGCGTGAATTCCAGGGTCGGCAGGTGGTCGAGGCGGCCCCGACGACCGAGGCCGCAGCCTCCATTGGAGTTTCCGGCATGCCCATCACGGACATTGCCTATGGAGATTCCGGCACCAGCAAACTTGTCGTGGCCCTCCAATCCACCGCCGACACCAACCGCGTGACGGCGTCGCTTTTCAAGCGGAAACGCTCGCTGATGGGCAAAAGCAAGGAGGAGCCCGCCGGAACCCACGATCTGACAGGCTTGATCCCCGGACGACCCGAGAAAATCCTGGTTCCCGTGACGGGTGATTCGGTCATTGTGCTGACCGAGAGCGGCAGGGTCTGCTACCTCGTTCTCAAGGGCGGGAAGTTCGAGCTTCTGCAAACCTTCACGCCGTTCGAGGATCTGGAGAACCCGCACATCAATGCGGCGACCTTCATCTTCGGCGATGTCTCGATCTCCTTTGCCAGCGATACCGGCGAGAATCGGGTTTACAGCCTGTTTTATCCGGAGGGAGGAAAAGACCGCCTCTACGGCTTTATCCATGAATTTCCAAACCTCGGCGCGAGTCCGGTTTTTCTCGTCTCCACGCTTCGCAACAAGGCGTTTCTTCTCGGAGGCGGGCGCGAATTGTCGCTCCGCTACTCGACGACCGAATCGATCCGCTGGCAATCGAGCGTCCCCTACCCCGTGGCCAATGCGGTGATCAGCGGCAAATACCAGCGCTTGGCCGTTCTGGACTCTTCAAACAAGCTTCACTTTTTCCGGATCGACGATCCCCACCCGGACTCGGGCTGGAAGGCACTCTTCGGCAAGGTCTGGTATGAAGGCGCGCCGGGGCCGAAATGGGAGTGGCAAAGCACCGGAGGCAGCGACGACTTCGAGCCGAAATACTCCCTCGTGCCGCTGATCTTTGGAACGCTGAAAGGAACCCTCTACGCGATGGTGTTCGCTGTCCCGATCGCCCTGCTTGCGGCACTTTACGCCTCCCAGTTCCTTGATCCGCGCTTCCGCGCCACCGTGAAGCCGACCATGGAGATCATGGCCTCCCTGCCCTCGGTCGTCCTGGGATTCCTTGCCGCCATCTACATCGCCCCCTTGATCGAGCGACAGGTTCCCTCGCTGCTTCTTGTGGCCGCGGGCTTGCCGCTCGTTGCCGCCTTTTCGGGATTCTTCTGGAGCCGCATGCCAATCCAGATCCGCAAATTCATTCATCCCGGCTGGGAATGGATCGTTTTTCTCCCCCTCCTTCTCGCCAGCGCGAGCATCCTTTGGTGGCTTGGTCCGGCCTTCGAGGCCATTGCGTTTGTGGTTACAGACCCCGCCACGGGACAAAAAACGGCCGACTTCCGCGCTTGGTGGCCGGCCGTGACGGGAACCGGCTACGACCAGCGCAATTCGCTCGTGGTTGGATTCATGATGGGCTTCGCGGTGATCCCGATCATTTTCACCATCTCCGAGGATGCTCTCTCCAATGTTCCCAAGCCGCTCATCACGGCTTCCATGGCCTGCGGGGCGAGTCGCTGGCAGACCGCCCTGCGTGTGGTGGTTCCCACCGCCTCGGCGGGAATTTTTTCCGCCCTCATGATCGGCCTCGGGCGCGCGGTGGGAGAGACCATGATCGTCGTGATGGCGACCGGAAACACCCCGATCATGGAGTGGAATATTTTCTCGGGCATGAGGACACTCTCCGCGAACATTGCCGTGGAACTCCCGGAGGCCCCGCATCACGGAACCCTCTACCGCACTCTCTTCCTCGGCGCCATGGTGCTTTTCCTGCTGACCTTCGCGATCAATACCGTCGCCGAAGTCCTGCGCCAACACCTTCGGGAAAAATTCAAGACGATCTAGGCCATGAACGACAACTCCAGCAAGGATCTCGAACTCACCCGGTCGCATGCCGCGTCCGGCGAGCCGTTTGTCTGGCTCACCGCGATGGGCCTGTCCCTCGGCCTTCTCATGGTGATCGGATTGCTTGGCATCATCGTCATCAATGGCCTGCCTGTCTTTTGGCCCTCCAAAATCGTGGAACTCCAACTCAAGCCGGGCGTAACCAACCCGGTTCCCAACTCGGGCGACACAATCACCGGCCAGCTGATCCAGACCCGCGAAAAACGCATCCCCATCCTTGGTCCCGATGGCAACCGGATCGAAGACCAGACGGAAGTCCAGATTTTCGTGGGTAACAAGGATGTCAACGGATCCGGGTTCGCTTTCGTCAACAACGCCGATATCGCCACAACCTCCATCCCTCGCGATATTTACCGGCTGGAGCGGTTGGAATACGGGATCGCCTTCGGTTATCCCCGGGCCCTCCAACTCGCCGATGGTTCGACCGTGCCGGCCGATTCCCCCGCCTTTATTGAAACGCTCACCAGACTGGAGGTCGAATCCGCTGTGCGTCGAGGAGACATTGAAAAAATCGAAAAAGACGAGATCGGCGCCATCAACCACCGCATCACCGAACTCCGCGCCAAGGGCAAGGGCTCCCCGGAATCCCTGCGGCAGATCGCCGCGCTCGACGCCGATTACCAGGTGCTTGCCGCCAAGGCCCGCGAACTCCGAACCCTTCAATCGGCCAGCGCCCTGGTCTATGCCACCCCGAACGGCATCGAACGCCGGCTCCCCATTGGCGACCTCGTGGAATTCACCATTCCCAACACTCTCGACCTTTCCCAAAAGGCAGCGCTCTTCATTCACAATGTCTGGAATTTTCTGACCCTCAATCCCCGCGAGGCGAACACCGAGGGTGGTATTTTCCCCGCCATTTTTGGAACCTTCGTAATGACCCTCCTGATGAGCATAGCCGTGGTTCCCTTTGGCGTTGTCGCTGCCATTTACCTGCGTGAATACGCCAAACAGGGCCTTGCCGTCCGCTCGGTGCGCATCGCCGTCAACAACCTTGCCGGCGTCCCGTCGATTGTCTTCGGGGTCTTCGGCCTGGGATTCTTTGTTTATTTCGTCGGAGGGTCGATCGACCGGACATTTTTCGGGGACTACCTGCCCACGCCCACCTTCGGCACGGGCGGCATCCTCTGGGCCGCCGCGACGCTCGCCTTGATGACCGTCCCGGTGGTCATTGTCGCCACCGAAGAGGCCCTCGCCGCCGTGCCGCGCGGCATGCGCGAAGGGTCGCTCTCCTGCGGCGCCTCGAAGTGGCAGACGATCCAACGGATCATCCTGCCCGCCTCCCTGCCTGGCATCCTCACCGGACTCATTCTTGCGATGGCCCGGGGCGCTGGAGAAGTCGCCCCGCTCATGCTTGTCGGCGTGGTGAAACTGGCCCCCAGCCTGCCGATCGACTCCGAATATCCCTTCGTCCATCTCGAGCGCAAATTCATGCACCTTGGCTTCCACATCTACGATTTGGGCTTCCAATCCCCGGACTCCGAAGCCGCGAAACCCATGGTGTTCGCGACCACCCTGTTTTTGATCCTGCTGGTCGTCGTGCTCAACCTCGCCGCCATCCTGATCCGTGAGAAACTCCGAAAACGATACGCCACCGGCGCCTTCTAAGCCCGCCGGACAACCCATCGACACCATTGTGAACACCAACACCGACGGACGCCCGGACTTCATATCGATCCGGAACTTCAGTTTTTACTACGGAAAAAAACAGGCCCTCTTCGACATTTCGCTCGAAATCCCCGAGCGCCAGGTCACGGCTTTTATCGGCCCCTCGGGCTGCGGCAAATCCACCCTTCTGCGGAATCTCAACCGCATGAACGACCTCATCGATGGCATCAGCCACTCGGGCGACATCGTTGTGAACGGACGCAGCATCTACGATCCCCACATCGAGGTGATCTCGCTCCGCAAACGCGTCGGCATGGTTTTCCAGAAATCCAACCCCTTCCCGAAATCGATCTATGAAAATGTTGTCTATCCCCTGCGCGTCGCGGGACAGAACAAAAAAACCGTTCTTGATGAAACCGTGGAGCGCAGCCTGCAAGGAGCGGCGCTTTGGGAAGAGGTCAAGGACCGCCTCCACGAAAGCGCTCTCAGCCTCTCCGGTGGCCAGATGCAGCGTCTTTGCATCGCCCGCGCCATCGCCAACCGCCCCGAAATCCTCCTGATGGACGAACCCTGCTCCGCGCTCGACCCCATTGCCACGGTGAAGGTCGAGGAGTTGATTCGTGAATTGAAACAGGAGTTCACCATCGTGATTGTCACCCATAACATGCAGCAGGCCACGCGCTGCTCCGACCGGACCGCTTTCTTCTACCTCGGCAAACTCGTGGAGTTCGATGAAACCGCAAAAATCTTCAGCAACCCTTCGCAAAAACAAACCGAGGATTACATCACCGGCCGCTTCGGTTGATATGGACCACCGAGGACACAGAGACCACCCCGTCGCAAAACTGAATTGATTACGCCACACTCCACCCATCGGGCTGCCTTGGGCAGTCTTTCTCGGCTCCGCCTCGATTCTTAAAACTTAAAACTCCCTGTCATGGAGACCCCGCGCCACATCCTCACGAACTTTGAAACCGCCCTGGAAACCCTCCGCAAGGATGTCCTCACCATGGCCAGCCTTGCCACGCGCAGTCTGGACAACGCCCGAAAGGGACTCTTCGAGCGAGACGAGGATTGGTGCAACACGGTGATCGCCGACGACGAGGAGATCGACACTCTCGAGATCCATGTGGACAACGCCGGAATGGACATCATGTTGCGCTACCATCCTTTCGCCTCCGATCTCCGGAATGTGATCGCCGCGATGAAAACGAGTGTGAACCTCGAGCGCGGAGCCGACCAGGCCGTGGGCATCGCCCGCCGGGCGCGCAAGCTGATTTCCTGCCCCGCCCTGCCCGAGCTGGCGAAAATCCAGCCGCTTTTTGATATCGCCTCCACCATGTTCAAGGATGCCGTGAAAGCCTATGCCGACGGCGATCTCGAACTCGCCCGCACCCTCAAGCTCCGGGACAAGGGACTCGACGAGCAAAACCGCTTGTTTGCGGAAACCACGGCCGACCTCATGCAAAAAAATCCGGATTCGATCCGCGGCTATCTGGAGCTCATTTTCATCGCGCGTTGTCTCGAACGCATCGGCGACCAGGCCAAAAGCATCGCCGAGGACACCATCTACGCGGTCGAGGTCAAGGATGTCCGCCACACCCCCTCCCCGGCCTGATCCAAGGGGCTTTGTCCTGTGACAACCTTGTAACACGGTCGAAATTGCCACCCGTATCCTGGTTGGATCGAATGCTGTTCCGATGAATCATTATCGGACCGGTTGGATATCGGATGTTCACTTGGGAACCAAGGGCAGCAAGGCGGAAGCCCTGGTGGATTTTCTTCGGGATACCGAATTCGAAACGCTCTATCTGGTCGGCGACCTGATAGATATTTGGGCCCTGCGCCGCGGGATCTACTGGCCGCAGGAGCACAACGATGTGATCCAAAAGCTGCTCCGCAAAGGCCGCAAGGGCACCGAGATCATTTACATCACCGGCAACCACGATGAATTCCTCTCGGCCTTCCACGGCCACTACGCCAGCGTGGAACTCCGCAAAAATGCAATCCACACCACGGCCGATGGACGCAAAATCCTCGTCATCCATGGCCATGAACTCGACACCGTTGTCCAAAACCTCGGCTGGTTGGCCCATGTCGGCGACATCGGATATGTCCTTCTCATGCGCTGCAACGGGCTGGTGAATTTTTTCCGCCGCCTCTTCGGTCTCGATCATTGGTCCCTGAGCGCGTATGTGAAAGCCGAGGTGAAGAATGTTGTGAGCTTCATCGGCAAGTTCGAGGAATCTGTCGTCCGCTTCGCCCGCGACCACGGCGTTGATGCCGTCCTCTGCGGCCACATCCACACGGCGGCCGTCCGGGATATCGAAGGCATCACCTACTACAACTGCGGCGACTGGGTCGAAAGCCGCACCGCGATGGTCGAGCATTTCGACGGCCGGATCGAACTCCTCGAATTTCCTCCGCCGACCCGCGAGTCGGTTCAGAAGCGTTTCGAAGCCGACGAACCCGCGCTGGCGGGACGGTAGGATTTCCATTGCGGATTGATCCGGGGGTTCATCCCCGGCGGCAGAGCGATGAGACGAGATTGGCGATATCCTTCGCGGCCGCTGGATGGCTCAACGAAGTGGCGGCTTGGAGAAAATCGCGATAGAGGGCGCCTCCTGAGTCAAAAAGGCGATGCACGGATTCCGCCACAGCCGCAGGCGAAGTCGCCACCAGACCCGCTCCACGCTCGACAAGCAGTCGGGCATTTCCCTCCTCCTGGCCGGGGACGACTTTGGTGACGATCATCGGCGTGTGGGCGGCCAGGGACTCCTGCACGGTGGCTCCACCCGCCTTGCCGATCAGCAAATGGCTCCGCCGGATGAGATGCGGCATTTCCTGCGTCCAACCCAAAACCTCGATCGCCTTTCCCGATTCTTTGGCGAGGTTTTGCATGCGACGGGCGAGGATTTCGTCGCGTCCGCAAGTGAGGGTGAGCGCAATATTTTCGAGCGAGAGCAAAGCCCTGGCAATGTCCACCGCCGCGCCGCCCTCGGAATTGACCATGTAGAGAACTTTCCAAATCCCGTCTTCCGGCGGGACTTGGCGGGCTTTCACGGAAGGGCTGGCGAAAAGGAGCGGAACGGGAAAACCGGTAACGCGGATTTTGGAGCGGGGCACACCCTTGTGCTCGAGGACCTGGGCCGTGGGTTCGTTCGGCGCGAAATAGGCATCGGAGTGCGGGCCGAGCCAGATGGAATTGATCGAGATCGAATCGGTGATGACGGTTGCGAAAGGGATGTGCGAATCGAGTTTGCGAGCGGCACGCTGGAAGATCGGGCCGTAGCCCGGGAAGGTGCTGACAACGATGCCCGCCTCCATCCGCAGGATTGTATGGAGCATCCTTTGGGAAGCCCGGCGGTAAAATCCGAGTCCCAGCGAAGACGCCTGCGGAAACCGGTCGAGGAATTGGTAAAACAAATTCCAGGCCCACGGCGCGCGGCGGATGGCGTTTTTGTAGAGCCCCTGCGCGAGGGGATAAATCCAGGGATGCGCCTCGCGGAAGAAATCGTGCACCGATACCAAAATCTCGGGATGGAACTCGCGGATCGCCTCCTCGATGTTGCGGGCGGCGGCGTTGTGACCCTCGCCGAATCCGGCGGTGACGATGAGGACGGAGACAGGAACCATGGTTCGGGGGGCTGGGATTTCAGGTGTTGCGGCGCGGGTCGGCCTCTTCGATGCGGCGGGTGATTTCGAGGGCGAGATCGAGCGCGTCGGCGGCGGCCAGGCCGGTGACGCGGGGTTTCAAGCCCTCGCGGGCGCATTGGAGGAACGACTCCAGTTCGATGCGCAACGGCTCGCCTTTTTCCACCTCCACCGGTTCACGAACAATCCGGTGACCGCTGAAATCGGTGACGATTTTCGAGTCCGTGGCGAGGCCGATGAGTTTGCCCAGACCGCTGCTTTCCTTTTCGTCCTCGCGGGCGAGGCGGAGCAGGTAGCCGGCCTGGTTTTTGTAGTCGAGCGAGAGATAGGCGTTTTCCTGGAAGACGCGGATTTTGCGAACGCGATCCTGGCTGATGCGGCTGGCGGTGACATTCGCCACGCAGCCGTTGGCGAAGCGGAAGCGCACATTCGCGATGTCCTCGCCGCGGCTCAGAACCGGGATTCCAACCGCATCGATGCTCTCCACCGGCGAACGGACGAGGTGCAGGATGATTTCGATGTCGTGGATCATGAGGTCCAAAACCACGCCGATGTCGGTGCTGCGGTTGGGAAACGGCGAGAGGCGTGTGACCTCCAGAAAACGGGGATTGTTCAGTTGGGCCTCGAGGGCGTGGAGGACGGGATTGAAGCGCTCGACATGGCCGACCTGCAGGACACAACCCTTGGCGGCGGCCAAGTCGGAGAGTTCACGAGCTTCGGCGGGGGTCGCGGCGATGGGTTTCTCGACAAGCAGATGCTTGCCTTTCTCCAATAGATCCAGCCCGATGCGGTGGTGGGTGACCGTCGGTGTGCAGATCGTGGCGGCATCCACCATTTCGGCGAATTCCTCGAGGCTGGATGCGGCCCGGCAACCGAACCGCTTCGCGGCGGCGGCGGCATTTTCGGCGTTGGAATCGTAAACGGCGGCGAACTCGCTGCCGGGAATCTCGCTGTATAGGCGGGCGTGGTTGATGCCCATGTGGCCGACGCCGACGACTCCGGTGCGAAGGGTTTTCATAATCCGTGGATCGAGAGGGAGAGTTTTTGGGCGAGTTCGCAGACCTTCGGGCGGTCGAGAAGGAGGGTTTTTCCCGCTTCGACACCGATGTGGCGGATGCCTGCCGAAACGGCGACCTCGAGTGTCTTGGTGCCAATGACCGGCACATCGAATCGCATGTCCTGACCGGGCTTCGAGACTTTGACCATGGTGGAAGACCCACGCCCCAGCTGACCACCGCGGCGGATGGCCTCGTTGGTCCCCTCGAAAGCCTCGACCGCGAGGACGGTGCCGTTTTTCACCACCACGGTCTGGCCGATGTCGAGTCGGCTGGATTCTTTCGCGATGCGGAAACCGAACTCCAGATCCTCAAGGACACGCGGCTTCGGGCGTGCCCCGGCGATCAGCCCCGGCAGGGCGATGTGGTCGTCCAGAAAAGTCGTGGCAGGAAGAAGTTCCAAGCCGGCTTTGGCCAGTTCCTCCGCGACGGCCCCGAAGAGGGTTTCGGCGTTTCGGCGTTTCAGTTTGGCGAGGATCAGGAGGGCTTTGAGATCAGGGCGGAGGTCGAAAAGGTTGCCCGGCGCGATCTGGCCGGCCATCAATGCGCGGGTAGCACCGGATTTTTTGGCGGCATCGAGGAGTCGCCCCATCTGGCCCACACGCATCCACTCCACGGAATCCACAAGCTCGACATTTTCCGGCTTGGTCTCGCCCTCGAAGGCGGCCATCACGATCCGCGAAACCCCCGCGCGGCGCGCGCCTTCGATCACGAGCCCGGGATAATCACCTCCGCCGGCGATCAAAAACAAAGAGGAAACCGTGGAATTCATGGGCTCGTCAGTAGCCGACATCATCGAACCGGTTGACGCGAAACCGGTCGGAGCGCGGGGCCGGCTTGGCGTTTCTTTCCTGCTTCATGCCGGATTGTGGAATTTGATAGCCCGGTTGGTCAGTCGCGTAGGTATCGATCGGAACCGCCGCCATGCGACCGGCCCCGGGAAGTCGGCGGCGCTGGGCGATGAATTGGCCGGGTCGGTGGTAGTTCGTCAAATCCCTGGCAAACTTCGAGCGGTTGATGCCGATGAAAAGGTTCTTGCGAACCTCGTAGTGGAGGTGGGCGGTATACATTCCACGATTCGTTCCGATTGTTCCAACCTTTTGTCCGCGTTTGACCTGCTGCCCTTTGCGAACCGTGATTTCGTTCAGATGGGCATACATGGAATCGACCATCTGGAGTTTTCCGCCTTCGAGAAAAGCATGGCGCACGATCACGACATTCCCCCACCCCATGCGGGCGTCGTGGGCGAAGGTGACAATGCCATTTCCGATGCTGTAAACCGGTGCGCCGAGATCGGAATTTCCGCCACGGACATCGTTCCAATCCTCTCCGGGATGGTAGGATAGAAAACCGCGCGCCATGTAGTAACCTTCGCCGGGGGGTTTCCCGACCGGCAATTCAAAGCCGTCGGCAAGGAAAGTATTGGCGCGCTTTCGATCCGGAACCGCAACAAGTGCGGTAACGAACAAAAAGAGAAATATCCAAAACAACCATCGGCGCATGAAGGGGTCACCTTAGGTCTTCACCCAAGCGGGCGCAAGCCATGGAGAGCGGAAATCACCCCATGGCGGACAGGGGCCGTGGGATGGAATTTTGCGGAATGAAAATACTGCGCGCCTCCGCCAGCACGGATTTTTGCGTTACCAAGGATTGCCGGATCGTCCACCACCCGGTCCACGGGAGAAAATGCCTGCAACTCGGCAACGAACATTGGATTCCAGTGGTTACCTGGGTGCGGCTTCGCTCCAACCGCCAAGAGGGATGGGAACCGGAGGCGGACGGTGAAAGCGCCGCTCCGGAGGGTTTTCAAGAGCTGGATTCCAGCGAGCAGGTCGTCTGGGTGGAAAAATCCAAGCGCGAGCCGTGAGGATCAGGACTGGAACTGCGGGGCGGAATAATCCGTCCAGATCGGTTGAAGCTCCCCCTCGTCGGTAAGGGCGAGAACCCGGCAGATGCGGCAGCGTTTTTTGGATTCCATTAGATGCTCACGGGCGCTGGGGAGATTGCCGAGTTGGCACTCGCAGCAGGCCAGATGGTAATGAAGCAGGGCTTCCTCGGGAAAACGCTCGAGGGCCTCGAGGAGGAGGATCCGAGCACTGTTGATCGAATTGCAGAGGCGAAGGGCGATGGCCCAATCGATCCAGTGGGCGACATTCCCGGGCTCGGCTTGCCAGAGGCGCTCGGCGACCGATTCCATTTGCTCCCATTCCTCCTCGGCCCTGTGGATTTCCATCAGGAGGGTGAGCCCCCCGATACCGAGTTTTATTTCGCGGGGCAGTCTCATGAACTCGCGCATGGCGTCATCGATCATTCCGAGTTCCAAATAACCCTCCGCCGCCATCAGTCCCATTTTGTAGTCTTGGTCGATCATGGTTGTGTCCTCCTACGGAAAGAAATCGACGGGATTCGGCGGGACTTTAACTTTTAAAAAATCGGGGCCGCGATCAGCTCCGGGTGACCTGAAATCCGGTTGGGGAAATTTTCATTTTCACAAAGCGCGCGCGAGGATTTGGGGGGCGGTCGGTGAGTTCCTGGCGGATGCGGGCGGCGGCCTCGACATCCTTGGCGAGGAGGAAAATATACCCCCCTCCGCCCGCGCCGGGGAGTTTCGCGGCGGCGGTCCAATCCGCCACACGGGCGAGGATTTCGCGAACCTCGGGAGGATTTGTGCCGGAATCGAGCGCGCAGTTGAGCTGCCAGCTCCGGCGGACGACGCGGCAGAGGTCGCTCCAGGATTGGCGGTGAAGCAGGTCGAAGGATTCGCGGGCGTGGGCGGAGATGTCATCGAGGATCGCGAGTGTTTCGGCGCGGTTGAGAAACATCCCGCGAACGATGTCCTGCAGGATGGTTTTCGCGATGCGGGTGAGGCCGGTGTAGTAAAGAAGCGCGGTGCCATTGCCGATCGCCTCGGCGAGCATGTGGTCCGGCAGCCAACGCACGGCGGCGCGCTGAACAAGGCCCGGCGGGGTTTCGAGCATTTTCAGGCCGTGGTGGATGCCGCCCGCCTGATCCTGCCAACCGCCACCGGTGGTGAGGAGTTGTTCGAGAACGAGCGTGCGGGAGGTGATTTCCGAGTGATCCCAAGCGAGGCCACAGACTTCGGAAAGCGTGCCGAGGAGTGTGGCGGCAAGAATGCTGCTTGTGCCAAGGCCCGAGCCCTTGGGTGTGGCGGCGAGCAGGGAAATCTCGAGACCGCCGCCGAAGGCGCCGAGGATTTGGTCCAGGGATTTCGCACCGGTGTGGGCGCTGAAGCGGGGGTGGAATCCCGCGAGGGCGATGGCGGCCTTGGCAAGGGAGAATGTGCCCCCGACCTTCGCGCAGTCCTCGAGATCCTTGAAATCGGCAACGCGTGTTTCCGCCCCGAGATCAATCGAGCGGATGACGAGATGTTTATCGGAAGTGACCCTGGCAAAAACCTGCACCGGCGGCTGGCCGTTGAGTTCCAGCGCGACATTCACCACCGAGCCGCCGTGTTTCAGGCAATAGGGCGGTGTGTCCGACCAACCACCTGCAAGATCGACGCGGATGGGACTGCGGCCCCAGACGATCTGGTCCTCCACGGCGTTTCGAACCGGAGCGCAAGGGCGGGCGGCCATCGCCCCCGCGATGGTGCGGGAAAGCGATTCGAAGGCGTTTTTTTCGAGGGTTTCGGATTTTGTGGTATCGCCACGACGGAACGCGACACGCGCGGCGAACATCGTTTCCGCCAAAACCTCGAGCGAGGCGGGCCCGGGGCTATCCAAAACCTCGGGAACCGCCGCAACGGACCCGGCGAAAAATGTGGCGGCCTTGTCGAGGTCGAGACGATGAAAGGCATTGCGGGCGCGATGGGCGAAAATCAAGGGCGCGGCGGAGGCAATCAGCCCTTGGCGGGCTTGAAGCAAGCGCCGGGGCGAGAAACGCTCGGTGATTTCCTGTGCGGAGAGGCGTTCGCTTTTATGCCAAAGCGCGAGCATTTCGGCGTCACCCGCCGATTCGGGCAGGCCCATCCATTCGATGAGGCGGCCGAGCGGTTGGTCGGGATTCAGAACGGGGAAGATTTTGGCGTTCTGGATGTCGGTTTCGGGATTGATGCCGGCTTGCGCGGGGTTGATGCCGCGCTGCTCGAACCATTGCACCAGGGGTTCGCCGAGGAAAACGGTGGAGGCGTTGCCAACCGCGCCTTTGAAGGAATCGTCGATCCCGTAAACGCGAATAGCAAAGTCTTGGTCACCCACCGGCGGGGTGTCCACGCACAGGCCCGGCGCGATGCGGAAACGACCGATGCCAGCAGGCAGGTTGGTGAGGACATTACCCGAGGCGAGCGGCATGTCGCCCGGCAGGACGCTGTTTTCGACCCAGACGGGCTTGTTTTCAGGCGAGCGCGCGGCGAATGCGAAGTCCGAATTCAGCACATACATGTCGGGATGCGGCTTCAGGGCGAGCGGCGATTGGCCTCGCTGGTCGAGGGTTCGGTTTTGGAGGGCCGAGACGGATTCGATCATCTGGCGGCTCGTGCCGAAGTGGTAGAACTCTGCGTCGGGCAATGGAACGACGGCGCAGGAAAGAGGAGAAATGTCGGCGTCGCGCTCCGCCGGATCGCTGCCGAGGCACGGCCCCATGCCGGCGTAGAGTTCGTAGAAGTTCGGCACGCCGCCGGGGAAATCCCCGCGGGATTCGTCCCAGCCGCATTTTTTGAACAACACCGAGACCGCCCGCGCGCTCAGGAGCCAGAGGCCGGTATCGACAAGAAACAAATGATCGACAGCCCGTGCGAGGATTTCGGCGGGCTTGGGTTTTTGCAGGAAGAACGCGAGGCGGTCGGGGTGTTCGCGCGGGGAGAAAAACACGCCGAAGTGCGAAGCGGTATCGGCATCGACCCACATTCCCAGCCCGATGATGTCGGCCTCGGGCATCGGCGGGAGATTCGGCGGGAAGCGCAGCAACACATCGCCGCTGGCCAACATCACACGACTCGAAGACGGCGCGGCCTCGGCGATGTGGCGGAATCCGGGAAATTGGACATCGAGGAGGGTTTGGTCGAGACGCTGTCCCTCCGCCCAGCGCAAGGCCGGGAACGGCATGAGGATTTTGCCCGTGGCGGCATAGGCGGGAAGGCGCCGGCTTTGGCCGCCAGCCATCAACGCAAGTTTCAGCCCGGAATCACACCAGTCGGCGAACGATTTTTCAACGC
>CAYOGR010000012.1:13646-30252 GCA_964403605.1 uncultured Chthoniobacter sp. | reverse complement strand
GCCAAACAGCGCATGCCCGGCTTCGCCTACGACTATCTCGCTGGCGGCTGCATGGCTGAAGTGAACCTCGCCAAAAACACCTCCGACCTCCGCGCCGTGGAGCTCCAGCCCGCCTACCTGCGCGATTACGCCGGGGCCTCCCAAAAAACCACGCTCTTCGGGCAGGAATACGCCTCGCCGTTCGGCATCGCCCCGGTGGGGCTGCAAGGCCTCATGTGGCCGAAGTCCTGCGAAATCCTCGCCCGCAGCGCCCGCGCCCACAACATTCCCTTCGTCCTGAGCACGGTCACTACCGCCAGTATCGAAAAAATCGCCCAGATCACCGACGGGGATTTTTGGTTCCAACTCTACCACCCCGCCGACGATTCGCTGCGCGACAAAATCCTCCGCCGCGCCGCAGATGCAGGTTGCAAAACCCTTGTCCTGCTCGCCGACACGCCCACCTTCGGCTACCGCCCGAAGGAAATCCGCAGCGGCCTTTCGATCCCACCGAAGATGACCCTCTCGAACATCGTCCAGATGTGCATGCACCCGACCTGGTCGTTCTCGCAACTCTTCGCGGGAGGGATCCCCGAATTCGCCACGCTCAAGCCCTACATCCCGCCCGGCCTTTCCATGAAACACCTCGGCCTTTTCATGAACAAAACCTTTTCGGGTCGCCTCAACGAATCCCGCCTGCGCGCCATCCGCGACCAGTGGGCTGGCAACCTTGTCGTCAAGGGCATCGTCAACCCCGAGGACGCCGAACGCGCGATCGCGCTCGGTGTTGACGGACTCATCGTTTCGAATCATGGCGGACGCCAACTCGACCAAGGGCAGTCGACCATCAAGTCCACCATCGCACTCGCGAAGGAATTCAAAGGCCGGACAAAAATCCTCATGGATAGCGGCATCCGCTCTGGATCCGACATCGCCGTCGCGCTGGCCAGTGGAGCCGAGTTTGTTTTCCTCGGGCGCGCCCCCATGTTCGGTGTCTGCGCGCTTGGAAACGCCGGGGGCGACCAGGTCGTGGCAATCCTCCAAAAACAACTCCAGCAGGTGATGGAGCAACTCGGCTGCGAGCGCCTGCAGGATCTTCCCCGACACCTCGCTTGATCCAACGCGAAGGGCGCCTGCCGCCTAGCTGCGGGCGATTCGGGATCGACGACTGAATATTGTTTATAATAACATAGCAAAATCTAGACATGAAAAAACGATGCCTCTTTTTTCAGTGGGTTTTTTCGATTCTTGTTGCGGGATCGATACACGGGAGCGCCGCCGAAGACTCCCCCCCACAGCTATTCGGCTTTCTGGGCCGTTCAAAGGCCGAATTGACGCAAGAAAAGGTTCGATACAGCACAGATTACGAGCCGAGCGGATCCAAGTGGGTGGAGGGAGTTGATGAATCCAGTGTGTTTTTTGCAGCCATCGAAATGCCCGGCTTGCGGCTTGGAATCGGAAAGGGCGGGCAAATTTTCTCCCTCCGAGGTCCGTTCGGGGAAGGGATTCCGCCCCAGCGTCCCAATGCGCCGTGGATGGACGAGGTGTGGCATCTGGTCGTAACGAACGAGAACTTGGTGGCCCCCATTCATGACTTCCAGAATTTGGATCCGAAAAAAAACTGGGATGTGGGAATGCCACTTCAATACTTCATCCATCAAGCTGGAGTTTACCTTGAGGGCTTGACCGGAACTCCGGAATTGGGGGCGCCGAAGACCGCCTTCCCTTCCCCGATGGTGGCGAGTCGCTGGGATCCTGAGACAAGGACGCTTTATCTGGCCAATTGGGCCCAGCAGGCACGCAGCCCGAATGTTTGGAAGTCCGGCGTTCTGGTCTACACCGCCTACCGCCTTTTGGGCCATGGCGCGGTGGAGGTGACCCAGGCCATGACGAATTTCGGCACCGAAAACCTGACCTACTTGAACGCTCCCTGGGGCGGGGTGAGGAATTCTTCGCTGCCCCAGACAATTCTCTCCAAGCCCGATGGTGGATGGGTCAAGGCCAGCGGCCGCTGGGGGTGGGAGGGAATCCCGAAATCCTACTTCACCGAGACCGGCGGCTGGATTGCCTGGACCTCGAACGAGACGGCGGATGGCGACAACTCGCTGGCCTTGGTTTTTGGAACCGAGCCGGAGGGCCAGCCGGCCTGGAAGCGCCATCCCAATCGAATCCTCCACGGCACGGCGGGAGAGGCTGCGACGCGTGATTACAATGTCGTCGAAGCCGCCTCGAGCATCATGATCCAGCCTGGCGAGACCCTGGCCTGCCGCTGGTTTCTGGTTTCCGGAACCTTCGAGGAAGTTCGGCAGCGCGCTGCCGAACTCGCGCCACTGGCCACGATGTGGATGCCGGAGTCCACGAAGGCCCGCCTTGGCGTGTGGATGGTCGATGGCAAGCCGTCGTTGAAAGGGGAGGGAAAAGCCGCCTTCGAATTGTTTGCGAGTCCCGCCCCGGGGTTGACTCCCGTCTTCGCCATGGAGGACACACGGGATGGTTCGGTTTTTCCAACGGACGATCCCTACTTGCTGACCCGCACGGCACCTGCTCCGAATCCACTGCCGACCAGCCACCCCGAGCACGCGCGATACACCGCTCGGGAGGTTCATTATTCCTATGAGAGCCCGGGAGTGCTCCGGGAGTTGCTTGGATTCGCGCGGAAGGAATTCCTGCCCGATGGCGGGTCTGCTCTGGTTTCCGCTGACGGGATCCGAATCCCGCGGAATGCCGAGGATTCAAATCCTCCATCGAAATCGGCGGCCAAGAATTGAAATGAAGTTATTTTCAATACACGCCCTCTGGTTGGCACTGCTGTTCGCGCTTCCGGCACCCCTTCTGGCATCGCGCCCGAATGTGCTGCTTGTGATGACCGACGACCAGGGCTATGGCGATGCGGGCTTCCAGGGGAATCCCGTGTTGAAAACCCCGAATCTGGATGCTCTGGCTCGCTCTGGAGTGCGTTTCACCGATTTTCTGGCGAGTCCGACCTGCTCGCCGTCCCGGGCCTCGTTGATGACCGGACGGCATGAGTTCCGCTCCGGGGTCACCCATACGATTGAGGGCAGGAATCTACTGCGTTTGGGGGTTCCCACCATGGCGGAAGCCTTCGCATCGGCGGGCTACCGCACCGGCATTTTCGGAAAATGGCATCTCGGCGAGCCAAGGCCGTTCCATCCCCTGGATCGAGGATTCCAGCATGCCCTTCTCGTGGGCGGGGGAGCCACAGGCCAAACGCCCGATTTCTGGGGCAACACCATGTTCAACCCCCATTTGCAGGAGGGTGGCGAATGGAAGCCCTTTCAAGGCTACATGACCGATGTTTTTGTGGACGAGGCGATGAAGTGGATCCGTGACGGGGGGCAGCCGTGGTTCTGCTACCTGCCTCTCAACGCACCACATGAGCCGCTCCAAATCGGCGACGAGTGGGTGAAGCCCTACCTCGATGCCGGGCTGCCGGAAAACCTCGCCAAATTCTACGGTATGATCGCGAATCTCGACTCGGCCCTGGGGCGGTTGCTCGCCGAACTCGCCAAGGATGGCCTCGACCGCGAGACGATTGTGATTTTTCTGGGTGACAACGGCACCGCCCTGGGGGGAGCGCCGCGTGCGGGGGATTTCAACGGGGGCCTGCGGAACACCAAGGGGAGCGCCTACCAAGGCGGGGTGAGGATTCCCGCTGTCTTTTCCTGGCCCGGCCACTTTTCCGAAAACCGCACGGTTGCAACCCTCGCGTCGCTTTGCGATGTGCTTCCCACCCTGGCCCAGGCCTGCGGACTCGATCTCGCGGGATTTCCCGCCCCCGAGGGACGCTCGCTTCTGCCGCTTCTGTTTGCCGGGGAGCAGCCGCCTGATTGGCAGGATCGCATTTTGCCGACCCATGTGGCGCGCTGGCCATCGAACACCTCCGGGGAAAAGCTGCCGTTCCTCAACGCCTCCGTTCGCAACCAGCGCCACAGTCTCGTCAACGGCGAGGAACTCTACGATCTCGAAGCCGACCCGGGTCAAAGGAATGACATCTCCAAAACACATCCGGAAATCCGGGATCACCTACGCGAAGCACACCTGAAGTGGTGGGAATCTGTCCGCCAGGATGCCCTCCTGCCCCAACCCTTTCCCATCGGCCACCCGGGAGCCGGAGTCGTGGAATTGACCTGCATGGATTGGCAGCCGAGCCGCGCCACCTCCGAACCACTGGCTGTCGGCCTCTGGGAGCAGGAAACCATCCGCGAGTGGACTGCGGGCCGCGAATTCCCGGGGGTGGACGGCGCCTGCGGAGGTTGGCTGGTTCGTGTGGAAACACCCGGGCGGTATTTCATCGAAATAAGCCAGCGGCCCCGGGCCGCCTTGGAGCCCTCGCCGTTCGCCAAGGGCTTTGCGGAATTGGAGATTGCCGACAAAAAACACCGGGTGGAAATTCCCGCCGGCTCCTATACCGTCACACTTCGGGTGGATCTCACCCCGGGACTTTATTTCCTCGAGCCACTCCTCTACGGCCAGCGCCCATCGGGCAGGCCGCAGGGTGCCTATTATTGCAGAATCCTAACCGAGCCGCCTCATACCCCATGAAAACCCACACGCCCACACGCCAGCCAAGCCTCAAGAAAATCGCGGAGCTATCCGGTGTTTCGATGATGACTGTATCCCGCGCGCTCCGCGGGCAGGACGCCGTGGCCACTGAAACAGCAAGAAAAATCCGGGAGGTCGCCGAGACGCTCCGCTATCGTCCCAACCGCCTGGTGCAGGGCCTGCGAACCGGGCGCACCAATCTCGTCTCCGCAGTTCTTCCCACGCCCATCGGATTCTACGAGGCCTCTCTCCGGTCGATTGAGCGCGAACTCGACTCCCGGGGCTGCTCCCTCATCCTGAACCTGGTGGAGGGCCACTATGGGCGGGATGCCATGCGCGAGGAAATAAGACGCCTGCACCGCTGCATCGAGTTGAGGGTGGACGGGATCATTCTCCGCCCGGTCAACGACGATGCGAATGCGGTTTACTTCAGCGAAGCGATCGAACGCCAGGTGCCCATGGTCGTGATCGATCGCCGTCTGCCGGATTTTTCTTGTGACTTTGTGGGCACGGAGGACTTCGCCGGCGGCGAGTCGGCTGCCAGGATCCTGCTCTCGCGAGGCTGCCGAAACCTTGCGATCCTCCATGCCGGCAGCAGGGTTTGCTCCAGCCGTGAAAGAAGAGACGGCTTTCTGAAAGCTGTTGCCGATTCCGGCCACAAGGCGCTTTCGATGGATTGCGGCGATTTCCAGGTCTCGCCCGAGTCGCTTGCCGCGATGTTGCGCGAACCCGGCGCAAGCGAGATCGACGGGATTTTTGCGATTTCCGACTCGCTGGCCCTCACGGCCCTGAATGTCCTCCAGGATTCGGGAAAAACCTGTCCGGACCGCGTGAAGATCCTCGGATTTGGAAAATCAGAAAACCTGCCTCCGGGCTCCCGCCGCGTTGCCTCGTTCGACCAGCACGGGGATTTGATCGGCAGCGAGGCGGTCGAACTCCTGATGCAACGGGTTTCATCCCCTTCAAAAACCTGCCGCTCGGTTCGCATTCCCGCGACTTTTTCCGAGGGAGACACTCTGTAAGCAGCCCTCCGAAAATTAAAAAATGATTCAAAATAAAGAAAAGCATGGAATCCATTCCTGCTGGATGGAGAGCGCGGCTTTCGACTGGCGCGACGCCACTCCGCTCGGGAACGGGGTGCTTGGCGCCATGCAATTCGGAGGCCTCGCGCACGAACGCATCTTATTCAACCACGAGCGCTACTACGGCGGCGCGATCTCGCCGGATTTGCCGGAAAGCTCCCACATGCTCGCAGAAGTGCGTCGACTGCTCGACGCCGGGGATTTCACCACCGCCAATGATGTTTATCGCCGTGCGTGGAGCGAAATCGGCTATTTCGCGGACAGCGCCCATTATTTGCCCGGGCCAGTTTTGAACATCCGCCGCGAGATTCCCGGCGCCTTTCGCTCCTACAGCCGCTGGCTGGACTTCTCCAAGGGTGTCGCCGGGGTGGACTGGAAACTCGATGGCCACCATTTCCGTCGTTCGGCTTTCGTCTCCATGGCCGACTCGTGCTTTGTTTTCCAACCCTGCGAGGAGGGCGGTGCGCCGTCCGAGTTGTTGCTTTGGTTCACTCCCCAGGATCTCGCCGAGGCGATCGACCATGCCGACCGCCTGCAGCCTTTGAACATTCGCCAGACGACGACCTTCGGGAACGGGTGGCTCGCCTCCCGCTTCGATGGGCCGGATGAGGCCTCCTGCACCGTCATCGCCCATTGGGGGGATCTAGGATCCTTGCGTGTCGGCGGCCATTCCGCCCGCATCACGCCCAAGCCGGGCTGCCGGATTGTCGCCAACATGCTCATCGCTCCCACCCCCGAGCAATTGAGGGCGGAGACCGAGAGGCTTGCCGCCCTCGTCACCCGCTCCGACCTCCAATCCCGCCACGAGGCGATCCACAGCGAACGCTACGGCCGTTGCGTGCTCAATCTCGAGGTGGACGACTCGGATCTCTCGAATGACGAGCTTTTGCTGAAGGCCTACCGCGGCGATGTTCCCGACGCCCTTCTCGCACGCCTGGCGAATTTCGGCCGCTACCTGCTCATGGCTTCGGCGGCCAAGGGCACCCTTCCACCCAACCTCCAGGGCATCTGGAATGGCAACCACCTGCCGCCATGGTGGTGCGTGTTTTTCTTCAATGAAAACCTTCAGATGGCCACCTGGCCTGCCTTGCCCGGTGGTTTGCCCGAATGCGTCGAGGGGGTTTTCGATCTCCTCGAGGAGCGGATGGACGACTTCCGCACGAACGCCAGAAACATGTTCGGCTGCCGGGGCATCCTGCCGCCCCTCTACATGTCCCCCGAGTGTGGCCTGAAAAAAAACCTCCAAGCCCATGTGCAATTTTGGACCGGAAGCGGCGCCTGGCTTGCCCAGATTTATTTCGATTACTGGCTCCACACCGGCGACCGCGAATTTCTTGCCAAACGCGCCATCCCTTTCATGCGGGAGGTCGCCTGGTTCTACGAGGACTTCCTCTTGGAGGGTGAGGACGGCCTGCTTCACAGCTACCCGGGAAATTCCCCCGAGAACCACCCTCTTGGCCATGTCACCTCGAAGGGCCACCCCGCCCGCATCTGCGTGGATGCCACGATGGATTTCGCCCTGGTGCGCGAGCTTTTGGGGAATCTCATCGCATCCGTCCGCCTCATCGAGGGCGGGGACAGCGAGGATGCCAAACGCTGGCAGGGCATGCTTCAAAAGCTCCCGCCCTACCGGATCAACGAGGATGGCGCCATCGCCGAATGGGTGGACCCCCGCCAGAAGGACAACTACCACCACCGCCACCTCTCGCACCTCTATCCGCTTTTTCCGGGCTTCGAAATCACGCCGGACAACACCGAAATGTTCGAGGCCTGCCGTGTCGCGGTCGAAAAGCGCCTCGTCGTCGGCCTGGCGGACCAAACCGGGTGGTCTCTCGCCCACATGGCGCACATCTACTCGCGCCTGGGCAAACCCGGCCGCGCCCTGCAATCACTACAACTCCTCTGCCGCTCCGTTGTCGGCGTGAACCTCTTCACCGCCCACAACGACCTTCGCGACATGGGCATCACCATGGACTACCGCAAGGGCCCCCGCCCATTGGTGCAAACCGAGGCCAACAATGGCATCACCTCGGCTGTTTACGAAATGCTTGCGCTCTCGACGCCCGGCATGCTCCGCCTGCTTCCCGCGCTGCCATGGAGCTGGCGGCACGGCAGCCTGAAAGGCATGCGGCTGCGCGGCGGCGGCCTCCTCGACTTGGAATGGGATCGCACGGAGGGCTGGTGGCGCGCCCGCTTCACCGGCGACAAGCGCCGTGTGCTTTTCGGCAATGATCGAGGCAAGAGCCTCGAACTCCCGACCGAAACCATCGGGTCCGCCGAGGGTGTTTTCCACAAACTCGAAGGTGTCTTCCACGAATCGGCTTTTGCGGCATCCGCTTAACAACGCACCCCCCCTCGCCATGCAAAACACACTCGCCGGAATCGACTACCTCAGCATTGCAGCCATGCTTCTGGCGACGATCGGCATTGCCATCTATTTCACCAAGTCGGGTGGCAGGGACATGGAGTCCTACTTCGTCTCCGGCCGCTCGCTGCCCTGGTTCGCCGCCGGGGCTTCGCTCACGGCCACCAGCTTCGCCGCCGACACGCCGCTCTGGGTCACCGCCCTGGTGCGCGAGCACGGAATCCACTTTGTGTGGCAATTCTGCGCGCCCTTCACAGGCGCGGTTCTCACTGCCGTCTATTTCGGGCGGCGCTGGCGCCGGATGGCGTTGATCACGGATGTGGAAATGGTGGAACTCCGCTTCGGAGGCGGATTCGCGAAGTTCCTGCGCGGATGGAGTGGATCCTTCGGAGCGCTGGTCATGTGCCCCCTCATGTGCGGTTGGGTGATCATGGCCATGGAAACAATCTCCCGCGAAGCCCTCGGGCTGCCGTCGGAAATGCGTGTCTATGTGACAATCGGCGTGGTTTTGCTGGCGATTGTGGTTTCCACCTTCGGCGGCCTGTCGGGCGTGGTTTACTCCGATTTTTTCCAACTCATCCTGGCCACCATCGGCACGGTGATTCTGGCGGGGATGTCTGTCTGGGCCGTGGGTGGTCCGGCGGCGATGGTGGAAAAACTTCAAGCCATTCCCGATTGGTCGGGCAGCGGCCTGAACCTGCTCCCGAGCATCGGCTCGCAACCGGGGCAGTTGCCGTTCTGGGATGCCCTCACCTTTATTCTTCTCGGCTTCAGCATCGCGATCGGCGGCGGCTACAATGCCCAGCGCCTCCTCGCCTGCAAAAATTCGAGCCACGCCAGCGGCGCCCAACTTCTGCACACCATTCTTTACTACGCCCTCATGCCGTGGCCCTGGATCATCGTGGCCCTTTGCTCCATGATCCTGATCCCCCACCTCCCGGCTGCCGAAAACGGAAGTGCCTATCCGAAGATGATGATGATGATTCTGCCCGCGGGATTGCGCGGCCTGCTCGTCGCGGCACTCCTGGCGGCATTCATTTCGACGATCACCACCCTTTTCAACTGGGGCTCTTCCTACCTGATGAACGATGTCTTCCGGCGGTTTCTCAAGCCGGACGCCTCCGAGCACACCTATGTCGTCGCAAGCCGGTTCGCCACCGTGCTAATCGCGGGCGCGGGCGCGTCCGTGGCCCTGATGGCCGATTCGATCCTGCAGCTCCTTTCGATTTTCTATGTGCTCGGCGCGGGAGGCATCATCGTCGCATTCGCCCAGTGGTTCTGGTGGAGATTGAATCGCTACGGCTCGATCGCCGGCCTGATCGCGGGCTGGGTCGTGGTGATTGCCATGCTGGTTTTTAAAATCTTCGATACTCCGATGGCCCTGCTCCTTGGCCTGGAGGACGGCGTGGAATTTTCCACGGCCGAGCGCCTCACCGGGGCACGGATGCTTTTCTCCGTCCTGGTTGTCACGGCCGTGACGCTTGTGGTCACGCTCCTCACCCCGCCCGAGCCGATGGAGGGTTTGAAAAAATTCCTCCTGCGCGCGCGGCCATTTGCTTTCGGTTGGAAGCCTGTGATCCGCGAATTGGGGGAGCCCTACGATCCGGTGGAGAGTTTCGGGCGCACGATGGTCTCTTGGCTCATTGGCATGGTGATGGTGCTCTCCCTCTTGTGTGGAATCGGGGAACTGATCCTGGGGGAAACGGCCATAGGCATCGCCTGCCTGACTCTCGCCACAGCCACCCTCTGGTGGACCCTGGCCCGCTTCCAGGAGGACTCCGACAGCGAAATCAAAGCCTATGGCAAGCACCCCTGAAAACAAAACGACCACCATGTCGTCTCGTCTGGGCAAAATCGCGGCCTTTCTGCTGATCCCGCTTTTATTGGCCTCCTGCGCCACGAAGCCTCCATTTCGAATCGGCTCCACCGATCCCGCGCAGATCCCCCTTCCCGCCTTCCCCCCGCCGCGCCACGAGTGGACTAACGACCACATGCAGGTGGGCGTGCGCTGGCAACCACACGGCTTGGGGGTCGCCGACGCCTATGATTCCAATCGCCCGGTCATTGCCAAAGACAGCAGCTATGTCCAGTTCTGGGTGAGTTGGGCGCAAGCCGAACCCGATTTCGATAACACGGACTATAAACGCCACATGTCGGAATACCTGCAGGCCATCGACAAGGCGGTGGATGCCTGCGTCGCGCGGGGAATCAAGGTCGAACTTGTCTTTTGGCATTGCCCCGCATGGGCCTCGGTGAGCGGCCAGCAGGGGGCTTGGAAACCGAAGCCCGGCGAATTCCCCGCCTTCGCCACCCGGATGGCGCGCCACTTCAAGGGCCGCGTGGAATCCTACCAACTCCATCATGAGGCGAATCTCAAAAGCATGCTGCAGGATGGCGATGTCGATTCCCTCATCTCCGAAATGCTGATCCCGGGCGCCAAGGCCATCCGCTCGGTTTACAACGAAAAGCCCCGCCGCCCTGTGCTCGTCTCCCCGGGAGGAACCTCCCCCTGCCAAGCCTGCGAATCCCTCGATGGACTGAAAGGAAAGGGCGCCGTCGCACTCGTGGACTACTATGAGCGCCTGGCCTCCAACAGCGAGCTGATGTCCCTTGTGGACGCCCTCAACCTCAATGTCTCCGACCATTTGAACGGATACGGCATGATGGACGGCAGCCTCATCCGCGGGGTATGGGACCACTACGATCTTGTCCGATCCCTGCTCGACAAACACGGGCACGAAGCCAAAGGCGTGATGTCCTCGGAATCCTGGATTGTTTGGGATGATTCCGGCTTTGCGGCCGATGTGAACGGGGACGGCAAGACCAACGAACTTGATGCCTATGACAAAACGGTCACAATCCTCGGGAAGTGCCTCGAGCGCGGACTGAACACCATCAACCTCCCTTGGTCCGACAACTCCAGCGCCTGGTCGATGGGGCTTACCAAGCGCCGCGATCCCGGTGGAATTGTGAAATCCCTGAACCGCCACCTGGTGATCGATTCCTCCGACGGGGATGCCGACATCCTCGCGACAAAGCTCGAAATCAAGAAAAAGGACGGGCGGTTTCTTTTAAAGAAAGCTCCCGAGCCATTCACCGCCGCCGACTATGCGAATCCCAAAGATCCGAACCATCTGCATTACTACATCTGGAGATGGTATGCGCAGATTGCAGGAGCCACCGACGAAGTGATCCGCCACGCCCTGGCCGGTGAGCCCGGCAATGACATCAAGGTCGAAGGCCCCGGCTACACGGGAAAGGAACACTACAAAATTTCCTCTTGGAACCGCACGAAACGGAAATTCACCGTGCTGATCTACTCCGATGGAGCCAATGGCCAGGCTTGGGTGAAGGTGGCCATCCCCTCGACCATTCAAAATGGAAGGCGCTACAACAATTCACATTCCAAGCGCGATTTTCGCGGCGAGGGTTTCGCCGACGGAACAAGGTATCGCGCCACGATCACAACCCAGGACATCAGCCGCGCCCATGGTGGGGACATCAACAAAGTCACCATGCGATCGAAGGTGGAGAAAGTGACAAACGGCGAACTCCAGGCCGCCGTTACCTCCATGGGCAAATTCACGACGATCGAATTCACGGCACTTCCCTGACCCCTCTTGCCGCCGACTCCCCCGTCTCGTCGTCATTCAAAAAACGACCAAATGTCATTTTGACCATCATTTGAATCATTCTGTGCATTTCAATAATCCGGCCGCGGGGCAAGTCTGTGGAGTGACCTGACGAGGGCAAGCCGGTTGAAGCCCTCATCCACCTACCCAACACTCGCATTTCCTCAAATGAGCACACCCAAAGCGCTCCAGCACCCGCCCCTGCGCGTCGGACTCTTCGGCATTGGCCTCGACACCTACTGGCCCCAATTCGAGGGACTCAAGGATCGACTCGAAGGCTATCTCCGCAGGGTCGCCGAGAGGCTTTCCAAGAACGGCGTCGAAATCTGCAATGCCGGTCTCGTGGACTCCCCCGAGCGCGCCGTGGAGGCCGGAAGTTTCTTCCGCCGCTCGGAGGTGGACATCGTCTTCCTGCATGTCACGACCTACGCTCTTTCCTCCACAGTGCTCCCGGTTGTCCAACGGGCCAAGGTGCCTGTCGTGATCATGAACCTCCAACCCGGGGATGCGATCGATTACGGGGCATTCAATGCCCTCGGCAACCGCACCAAAATGACGGGCGACTGGCTGGCTTGGTGCTCCGCCTGCCCGGTTCCCGAAATCGCCAACGCCTTCAAACGCGCCAGAATCGATTTCCATCAGGTGACCGGAACCCTGGAGGATCATGACCCCGTCTGGACAGAACTCGATGGCTGGATCGAGGCCGCCCGTGTCGCGCACACGATGGCGAACAACCGCCTCGGCCTCCTCGGGCACTACTACAACGGGATGCTGGACATTTACACCGACCTCACCGCCCAACTCGCCTGCTTCGGCGGGCACATGGAGATCCTCGAAGTCGAGGAACTCGCCGCCATCCGCCGCGGGATTTCCCAACCGGAGGTCGATGCCAAGCTCGCCGAATTCCGCGACGCCTTCGACATCCAGCCCGATGTCTCCGAGGACGAACTCCTGCGCGCCGCCCGCACCGCCGTGGCCCTCGACCATCTCGTCGAAAAGCACCGCCTCGGCTCCATGGCCTATTACTACATGGGCACCGGCTCGGACGAGAACGAGGATGTCATGACCTCCGTGATCCTCGGAAATTCCCTCCTCACCGGCAGAGGCATTCCCGTCGCCGGCGAATACGAGGTGAAAAACGCGCAAGCCATGAAAATCATGGACACCTTCGGCTTCGGCGGATCCTTCACCGAATACTATGCCGCCGATTTCCGCGAGGATGTCGTGCTGCTCGGCCACGACGGGCCGGGGCACATCCAGATCGCTTCCAGCAAAACCAAGGTCCGCCCCCTCGATGTTTATCATGGGAAGGTGGGACGCGGGCTTTCCGTGGAAATGAGCGTTCGCCACGGGCCGGTCACCCTGCTCTCCGTGATCGAGGGATCCAACGGCCGCCCCCAGTTTCTCGTCGCCGAAGGCGAGTCGGTTCCCGGCCCGATCCTTCAAATCGGAAACACCAACAGCCGCTACAAATTCCCCATTGGAGCCCGTGCTTTTATGGAGCAATGGAACGCCCACGGCCCGGCCCATCACTGTGCCATCGGAGTCGGCCACAACGCCCATAACCTGAAAAAACTCGCCACTCTCCTGGGCATCGAAATGCAAACCGTCTGCTAACGAACCTCACTCCCGCAACTTTTTTGGCCGATCGGCCATTTTATTGACGGGATCGGACGGTCGATTCAGGACTTGCGCCGCCTGTGGTTTCTAGCCCAGGCCATGCCGACACCGGCAAGGAGAACAATGGCCGTGGCCCAGGTTTCAGGCTCGGGAACCGGCCTCACCTCGTAGGGGTTCAGCCCTTCAATGAAACTGTTGCCAATAAACCCGGTGCCAAACCCGCTGTAGAAGCTGATGTATTGGAGGCTGTCCGAAATGTTCGCATTGCTCGCGAAGTAGATATGGTCGGAATACAGCGTGTAGTTGTAGATGTTCAGTCGCGATGTGTTCGTGAGTTGGGTGGCCAGATTCGAGAACTCGAGGGCGATATTGCCCCCGCCCATGTCGATTGTGGAGTTGGCCGTAAGAGTGAGGGTTCCCACGGTTTCATTGATATTCCCGCTGAATCCCAGCGTGCCTCCGCCCAGGGTCATATCTGCCGAGTCGTTGATCGCGTTGTTGGCTGTGACAAGCAAGGATCCACCCGAGTTGATCACCACATTGGTGGTGTTCTGCATGGCGTTGGTTGCCGCGGCGATGAGGTTTCCGTTGATGCTCGTGGGGCCGTTGTAGGTGTTCGCGGTCGAGAGCGTCACATTTCCATTAACCACAAGATCGGAGTTCGCTGCCGAGCCGGTGATCGCACCGGTGACATGGATGCCCTGTGCCCCACCGGCGAGCACCAGGGTCGTGCCGTTTTTTGAGAGGCCTCCCGAAAGCGTGAGGAGGCCGCTGCCGGTGTTCGCTACCGTCGCGGTGCCGCTGGTGACGCTGATCGCGCGCGTGAGATTTCCAGCGGACCCGGTGTAGCGGAGTTCGGTGGCGTTGCCGAGGTTTACCCCGCTGGTCGAGCCGAGGGCTCCCACCGCGCTGATCGAGATCGTGCCGGCATTGATGGTGGTCGAGCCGGTGTAGGAGTTCGAGGCGTTGGTGAGTGCGAGTGTGCCCGTGCCGATCTTCGTCAGCGCCAGCGAACCGGAGGTGTTCCTAAGGATGCCTGTGAAGGTGCTTGTGGCATTCGCGTCTCCAATGCTCAAAGTCGGCGCGCCACTCATGCCGTCGATCGTTCCATTGCCCGAGAGTCCGTTGATCGTTTCGTTGAAACCACCCATTCGGAAGGTGCCGGAGTTGATGACGAGGTTGCCTTTGCCAGCTCCGTTGGAGATTTGATCCGCGCGACCAAGGGTAAGCGTGGCATTGGCGGTGTTGATGGTTGTGTTCCCAGCGTAGCTATTGGCGGTGCCGGCATTGTTGAGGGTCACATTGAGGACGCCAGAGGATTGCGTCATAATGGTCAATCCCGAGTTGCCGGATATCGCTCCGGTAATCGTAACGGTTTGTCCGGAGTTTAAGGAATTGAATGTGACATCGGCCAGATTCGCATTGATAGCCCCAGCGATGGAAGGGCCGGCACCGGCAATGCGGAAAGCTCCCAGTTCCGAGGGATGGTTTCCCTGGGCGCTGTTCACGATGATGGCGTTGTTAATGACACCCGTGCTGTCTCCTGCCAGATAAAGTTGAGCCAGCGAGGCGGTGGAATTGCCGATGGTGATCGCCCCGGTGCCATACTGACCATTCGTGAGGGCCCCGGGCGTCCCCACACCAATGGCACCGCTGCCCAAAATGAGCCTTCCGCTGTTCAGGTAGGTGCCGCCGGAGTAGGTGCTGTTGGCGTTGGTGAAAACGGTGCTTGTGTTCAGAACGAGGCCCAGGTTTCCGGTGAATAGCTGCGCGGCTCCCGAGCCAACAGAGGTAATTGTCAAATTGGCCGTGCTGCCGGAGTTTGTAATTGTGCCGGTGGCCGAAGAGAGGCTGCTGATGGTGCTGTTGAACCCACCCAAGTCAACAACCGCGCCTGCACCAATACTCATTGCGCTGCCGCTGCTGAGTCCCGTGCTGCTGCCTGCCTTGAGCGTGCCGGCGTTCACTGTGGTTGCCCCCGAGTAGGAACTGTTCCCGGAGAGAGTGAGGGTTCCGGTGCCGTTTTTGGTCAATCCACCGGTGCCCGCGATCGAACTGCCGAGGGTGAGGTTCCCAACGGCGGCGTCATAGACCCGGGTGGCGTTACTGGTGAGGGCGAGGTTGATTGTTTGCGTGGCTGCGGAATTGTTGACGATATTGCCGTTGAGTTGAAGGGCGCTGGCTGCATCGAAGCCCGCCGAACCCGAGTTGGCTTGCAGCGTGTAGGCACCGGTTCCGCTGAAGGTGATTGAACCAACGGAGGTGAGGTTTCCGGAAGCGATATTGTTTGTGGCTGTGCCCCCCGCACCGACAAAGGTCGCATTCGCGCCAGAAGTGAGGGCCGGGCTGAATCCGGCAGACCAATTTCCCGAGGCGCCCGTCCAAGTTGGAGTGGAAGGCGTGTAGGTGTAGGTAAGCCGGAGGGCGCTGCCGGTATCCGAGAGCGCCCATGAGGAATCGGGAGTAAGGGCACCGCCAAAGCCTGTGGTATCAAATGCAAACTTGTCTGCGGCGAATCCGCTCAAGCTTCCATAGGTGATAATGTCCCAAGTCTGGCCGGAGCTGGTGAAGTTCCAATTCGAGGGAACACCGCTGGAGGTGATGGCGATGGTGAATTTCGAGCCGGAGGTGGCCCCGACCGTCAGGAGGCCGCTGGAGGCCATTTGATCCCAACCCGTGCCCGCCGCGCCAGTGGCATTCGCCATGTCCCAGGTGTAAGTGCCACCACCGTTGAGCGTGAGTGCGGCGACTGTGAGGCTGCCCACGGAGTTTGCGGATGCCCCGGGGGCGATTTTGCCGCCGCTGTTGACGGTGGTGGAACCGAGCGAGGTGGCACTTAATAATGAAGCACCGGAGTTGATGGTGATCGCGCTGCCGGTGTTTGTGCCGGAGACAACCAGCGTGCCGGCATTCACCGTGGTGGCTCCGGTGTAGGTATTGTTGCCTGAAAGGATGAGGGTGCCGGTCCCGTTTTTGGTGAGGGTGCCGGTTCCGATAGCGATGATGCCCGACGAAGTTGTGTCGCCTATCGAATTGAATGTCAGGTTGTGGTTGCCACTGATGCCCCCGGAGAGGGTGAGCCCCGCACCCGCGTTTGCGGCGATGGTGGTGGCTTGGCCAAGCGTGATGGCACCTGCCCAAGAGTTGTTGCCGGTGTAACTTCGAAGGGCGGCACCGGTCTGGCCGTTCCAATTGCCACCGGCTGCGCTGTTCAGCGTCAAAGCTTCCGCCCCGACAGAGATGTTACCGGAAAGAAGGAGCTGGGCTTGGTTGATGACCTGAGTGCCGTTGGCGGTGCTGCCAAAGGCATTGGAATGCCCGGCAATGAGAGCAGCGTTGTTTGCGGCAAAGGTGGTTCCGGTGAA
>CAYOGR010000012.1:0-13546 GCA_964403605.1 uncultured Chthoniobacter sp. | reverse complement strand
TGGAATGCCCGGCAATGAGAGCAGCGTTGTTTGCGGCAAAGGTGGTTCCGGTGAACGTATTGTTCCCGGAGATTCTCCAGACATCCGACCCCGTCGCCGTCTCAACCGAGAGGCTGCCGCCCCCGCTATACACGCCGGAAAGTTCATTGAAATTCGCCCCTCCCCCACCCGTGCCTCGAAGCCGCAACGTTTGGGTCGTCGAGGTAATGTTTCCACTCAATGTCAGCGCAGCGCTGTTGGCTGTGATGTAGGCGGCACTGCCAGCCAGCGAGATCGTCCGGTTCGAACTGGCGGCGGTGTTCCCTGTGTAGGTCAAATAGGGTGCGCTTGCACCGATGCCAATCGAGATCGAGGATCCCGCTCCTAGGGCCGAAGCCACGCCGGCATTGGCAATCGAGTTGAACGAGAGGCCATTATTCACAGTGGCACGATCTACGATCACATTCCCCGTGAAGGTGTTCAAACCGGTCAGAGTGGTGACACCATCTTGAGTATCTAAAACCAAATTTCCAGATCCGCTAATGATTCCGCTGAAAGTGAGGTTGCCGATGTGGGTGGTGGCACCGATTTTGCCGTTTGTGGCCAGTGTGATGTTGTTCGAGAGGGTGTAACTCGTGCCGGCGGTCGAATCGATGACTGCGCTTGCGGAATTCATCACAAGATTGCCTGTGCCGAGCGCGGAGTTGTTGCCGATTCTCAAGGTGCCGGCATTGAGCGTGGTCGTGCCAGTGTAGGAATTTGCTCCGCTCAGGGTCAGTATGGAGCTGCCGTTTTTTGTCAGCGCTCCGGTTCCGCTGATGACACCTGAGAGGTCTTGCGTGTTCGTTCCCGAGTAGAGGAATGTGCCGCTGTTGGTGATATTTCCCGCATAGCTCCCTCCCCCAAGGAGACCGGCGGCCCCGATTTCCAAGGTGCCGGCACTCACGGTTGTGGCTCCGCTGTAGCTGTTGTTGCCTGAAAGGGTCAAAGTGCCTGTGCCGATCTTTGTCAGCGAGAGCGATCCGGAAGTGTTTCGGAGGACACCAGTGAAGGTGGTTGTGGCGTTGTTGTCTCCAACTGTCAAGGTGGGTGTGCCGCTCACACCATCCAGCGTGCCGTTGCCGGAGAGTCCGTTGATCGTTTCACTGAATCCGCCCATGTTGAAAGTGCCGGAGTTGATGATGAGATTCCCCTTCCCTGCCCCGTTGGAAATCTGATCGGCCCGCCCCAGGGTCAGCGTGGCATTGGTTGTGTTGATCGTTGTGTTTCCCGCATAGCTGTTGGCGGTGCCCGCGTTGTTGAGCGTCACATTATTCCTTCCGGTGCTGGCGGACATGATCGTCAAACCGGAAATCCCCGAAATTGCGCCGGTAATACTAACATTTCCGGCGCCATAAGAGTTGAATGTGGCATCTGCCAAGTTGGCATTGACCGAACCGGCCATCGTTCCAACTCCATCAAACCGGAAAGCCCCCAACTCCACACCGCTGTTTCCCCGGGAGGTGTTGACCACGATGTTGTTGTTGATGGTAACCCCGGAGAATAAATAGAGCTGGGAATTGTCTGTGGCGGAGGCGCCGATTGTGATCGCTCCCGTTCCAAAAATGCCACTGGTGACATTTCCCCCGGTGCCGGTGCCAATATTGGAGGCCGTCAGAATGCGGGTCACGGTGGCGCCAGTGCCCAAACCCAAAATCGTCCCACCGGAGTAGGTATTTGCCGTGTTTGTAAGGACGGTGTTGAAGGTGCCGCCTCCGTAAATCTGAAGACCCAGACTGCCGGTGAAAAATTGTGCCGAGGCGGTGCCCGGCATGGCGGTTTCAATTTTGAGAATTCCTCCATTGCCCGCGCTGGAGCTGTCGGTGATCGTGCCAGTGGCTGTCGAGAGGCTGCTGATGGTGTTGTTAAAGCCTCCCAAATCCAAGGTGGCCCCGGCGGCAACACTCATCGCGCTGGCGCTGCTCAACGCCGTCGTGCTCCCGGCCTTGAGGGTGCCTGCGTTGATGGTGGTCGCGCCGGAATAGGTATTGTTCCCGGAGAGGGTAAGCGTGCCGGTGCCATTCTTGGTGAGACCGGCGGTGCCTAGGATTGCCGAGGAAATCGAGTCGGAAGTGTTGCTGACGGTGATGGTCGGCGTCGTGCCGCCGAGGGTGATGGTGCCGCCGGAGAGAACGATCGCTCCCGAAGCCGAGCCGAAGGTGAGCGAATTCGCGCTCACCGTGCCCGAGACCGTGATCGTGCCCGCCGCAAGGCCCGCCGAGCCCGTGCCGAAATGCAAGGCATCGGAGGTGGTGGTATTGGTCGTGCCGGACAGGACATTGGTGCCTGCCGAGGAGGTGCTCCAGCCTTGGGTGGAGTTATTCGTGGTGGGTGCGGCCCAAGTGCCTCCAGCCGTGCCAAACCCGGCCGTGGAGTCATTGCTGTCCCAATAGTAGGTCGTCTGCGCGTGGAGATTGGGAAAAAAGAAGAAGGCTACGAGGACGGCAATCCGTGCGGCCAAGTTGGGGAGGAGTCGTGTCATGGTGGAGGATTTGACACCATCACCTATCGCCCAAGCAAGTCACTACGGAAATCGATGAAATGGCTTTTCTGATACGCTAAATGGCGGTGGGGGATTTCTCAGTGGCGGTGAAACGAAATGCTTGTATGTTATTATTAAATCCGTGTTCCCATGGAGGCCCAAACCTTCTACCGCTACCTTCCAGTCAGCACCGCCGACAAATTCTGGGGTCTAGTCGTTCCCACGGCGGGCTACTCGTGGATACCCGCCGCTTGGCCCTATCCCCCCGAAAAGCACCCTCAAGATTACAACTTCCACTGGAAAAAAGGCAGGATCCTGCAGGAGTTCCAGCTGGTTTACATCACGCGGGGCCGGGGCACATTTGAATCCCAGGCGACCGGCACACTGCCGGTCAGCGCCGGCAATGCGTTCCTTCTTTTTCCGGGGGTTTGGCACCGATACACGCCAGATCCCGAGACGGGCTGGGATGAATACTGGATCGGTTTCGACGGGGTGACCGCCCACCGGCTCGCCGAGGAAGAAATCTTTTCGCCAAAGTCGCCGATGTTTTCTCCGGGGCTTAACGGGGAACTTGAGAAAATTTTCTCACAGATTTTCGTGACGCTCCGGCTGGAGGCCATCGGCTATCGCCAAATTCTTGCGGGCTTCGCCTTCACGATGCTTGCGCATTTGCAAGCGGGGGCGCTGGGTAAAAGCATTTGCGGAACGGTGGACGAGGCGGTCGTGCAAAAGGCGCGCCTGCTTGTGGTCGAGCGGCTCTTCGAGGCGATCGATTGGCCCAAAATGGCCCAGGAACTGATGGTCAGCTACTCCCTGCTTCGCCACGCCTTCAAGCAACACACGGGCTTCTCGCCCCATCAATACCAGCTTCAGCTTCGTCTCGAGAAAGCCAAGACCCTTCTGAGCGGCACACCGTATTCCGTGAAAGAAATCGCCACGATGACGGGATTCAATTGCCCCTACCATTTCTCCACGCTCTTCAAGCGGAAGCTCGGTGTTTCGCCGCTTGCCTGGCGGCAAAATGGCACTGGCAAAAAAACACAAAAGCAGCGGCCAGACCGGGCGGAAAAAGTAACGGGCAAAAAGCCGCCCTACTCTTCAAAATCCCGGCGTTCCAACCCGCCCGCAAAATAAAGCGGGAGGAATCGCAGGCGTTGCTCCGGGAGTCTCGCGGGTGGTCGCGTGGAGAGAACGAGCCCTTCCGCGCATTGCGGGTAGGTTTTTAAAAAAAGATGCAGGCTGCGCAGCGATCCCGCCTGCCCGGCTTTGACCTCCACCGGGTGGATATTCCCGCCACGGACGGCCAGCAGATCGACCTCGGCGGTGCTGCTTGGCGCCTCTCGCGACCAGTAAAACAAATCCCCCTCACTTGCGGCCAACATCTCCTGCGCCACGAATTGCTCGGCCAGTTTTCCCCGGTAGAGAGAGAGCAAATCGCCGGGTTCGATCGCCGTCTCCACCGGCAGGCGGCACGCGCGCTGCATCAAGCCGATATCGAGAAACGCCGCTTTGAATTTCACCGGATTCGCAGAGGCTCCCAAAGGAAGCCCCGAGGGATCGCAGGCGGGAATCCGCTGCAGCAATCGGGCTTTGCACAGGAGATCAAAGGCCTTGCGATTCGTCGGCCCCGTGTGGTTCCCGTCCAGCTTTGTGTATTTCAACTGCTCGCCCACGCTTTGCGCCGCTCGTTGAAGCACGCTGTCCAAGCAATCCGGCGACACCCGGGGCGTGTATTTGGAAAAATCATCCCGCAGGGATTGCAGGAGTTCCTCTTGCACGCGTGCCGTCTCGCGAAGCGACCCGCTGTCGCGCCAAACTTTCACCGCCTCGGGCATGCCACCCACAAAAAAATAATTTCGCAACTCGCGAAGAATCTGCCCGTGGGCGACCGCACCGACCGCCTCCGGATTGCCGGGCAACACCGCAGCCATGGCCTCTTTGCCCAAGGCGAGGAGATACTCCTGAAAATTCATCGGCCCGACACGCAGGAAACTGAGCCTCCCCACAGGCATCGAAATCTCGCCCAGCGCGAATTCCAGCAACGACCCGGCCGCCACGATGTGAAGGTCCGGCATTTCCTCGTAAAAATAACGCAGCGACGCAAGCGCCCGCGGGCACGCCTGAATCTCATCCAAAAAAAGCAGCGTCTCCCCCGGAGTGATCCTTTGAGTGGCGATTTCCAAGTTGTTGAGAATCCGGCGCGGCTCCAGATTCTCCTCAAACACAGCTCTCAAATCCCGCCGCTTCTCAAAATCGATTTTGACGAAACTCTCGAACCGGGGGGCGAGAAATTGCTCGACCAGCCAAGTCTTTCCCACCTGCCTCGCCCCACGAAGCACCAGCGGCTTGCGCCTCGCCGACTCCTTCCAGGAAATCAACTCGCCTTCGATCAATCGTTTCATTTTTTAAGATGCATGGCATTAAATCTAAATATAAATTTTAGATTAACAAGGTTATCTTTATACAAAGAGGAAAAATCAGTCCCGAGTATTCTCCGGGCGTCACCCCTCGACCCCAGCCTTGATCAAGCTCATCGTCGTTCTGCTGATCGCCCCTCGGGCACGACGCGAGCGGACTATTCCGTCTGCCCAAATTATGTTTCGGGGCGAATATCAATTTGCTGATGCATTTTGTCATTCTGTCCATTCACATTATCCCCCGGTGCTTGATGGTGGCTGGCTGGATGAACCCCTCTTCCTTGCCCACGCCACACCTCAGACAACGGAACAGTTGCACGCATTGCGTGACGGCGTGGTGCCATCGCCGGGATTGCGATTTCGGGCGGTCGGTCAACCTTCGGGGAGCATTCCTTGCAGCGGCTTTTGGGGTGCTTCTGCTGCAGTTGCCGGTGGCGGCCGAGACCCGCATAAAGACACTGTTTTCGGATGCTTGGGCTTTTCATCTGGGTGAGGCGGCAGGGGCGGAGGGGCCCGGGTTTGATGATTCCAAGTGGCGAAAACTGGATCTGCCGCATGATTGGAGTATCGAACAGCCTTACGATCCGAACATGCCGGGCGGTTCGTCTGTCGGATATTTGCCCGGCGGCGTCGGTTGGTATCGCAAATCATTCTCGCTGCCGGAATCGGACAGGGGCCAGGAAATCGCCATTGATTTCGACGGCGTCTCCATGGACAGCCAAGTCTGGATCAATGGGCACCTCCTGGGTAAGCGGCCAAATGGCTATGTGGGGTTCCGCTATGACCTCACGCCTTACTTGAAATACGGCAGCGAGCCGAACCACATCGCCGTCCGTGCGAATGTCGAGCCCGGCGGCAGCCGCTGGTATCCCGGGGCGGGCATTTACCGGAATGTCTGGCTTGTCAAAATGAACCCGATCCATGTTGCGCATTGGGGGACGGCGGTAACGACGCCTGAGGTTTCCAAGGAAAAAGCCAGCGTCCACCTGCGCACCGAGGTGGAGAACAAAACCGGTGCGGACGCGGAGGTGAAGTTGTCGACCATGATTCTCGATCCGCTTGGCAAACCAGTCGCCACGGCCGAATCGACGCACCGCATCACGGCGGGCGCCATACAGGAATTCGATCAGAAATTTGTCGTCGCAAATCCCCTGCGCTGGTCTCCCGACTCGCCCGATTTGTATCGCGTGGAGTCCACGGTCCAGGCGGGCGGGAAGACGCTGGACAAATACACGACGCCACTGGGCATTCGGAGTTGCGAGTTCACAGCCGATCGCGGGTTTTTGCTGAATGGCGAGCGCGTGGACATCAAGGGCGTTTGCCTCCACCACGACTTTGGCGCTCTCGGCACGGCGGTTTCCAAGGCCGCGCTGCGGCGCCAACTCGAAATTCTTCGCGAGATGGGCTGCAACGCCATCCGCACGAGCCACAATCCACGCGAGCCGGAATTTTACGAGATGTGCGACCGCATGGGCTTCCTCGTCATGAACGAGGTCTTCGATGTCTGGGAGCAGAAAAAACTGGCGAATGACTACCACAGATTTTTCAAGGAATGGCACGAGCGGGACTTGAGCGACACCGTGCGGCGCGACCGCAACCATCCCTGCGTGATCCTCTGGAGCATCGGAAATGAGGTCAATGAACAGCACAAGGAGGACTTCCCCGGACAAGGCGGTGAGATTGCCAAGCGCTTGGTCGAGATTTGCAAAAAACACGACCCCAGCCGCGCGGTCACGGCGGCCTGCAATTCTCCACAGGCTTGCGAAAAAAATGGCATCACCGCCGCGCTGGATGTCTATGGGCAAAATTACCAGTTGGGTGCCTACCCCGAACTCAAGGGGAAAAAACCGATGATCGGCACGGAGAACGCGACCAATTTCGCCACGCGCGACAGTTATTCGTTCGAGGTCGTAAATGATCGCGGCCTGAAGCTCGTTCCCCAAAACACCAAAAACAGCCTCGAATGCACGGGCTACGGCAACTTCTGGCAAACTGACCGCACGGAATCGACGCTCCGAACCTTGCGGAATTCCCCATGGGTGGCGGGGCAATTTGCTTGGACCGGTTTTGATTATCTGGGCGAGTGTTTTCCCTTCCACTGGCCGGCGCGCAACGGACTTTTCGGCATCATGGATACGGCGGGTTTTCCAAAAGATACCTACGGGATTTACCAAGCCGACTGGACGGACAAGCCCATGGTGCGGATCGTTCCGAAAAACTGGAACTGGCATCAGTTCAGCGGCGTGCCGATTCCGGTCAAGGTTTACACCAACTGCGACGAGGTGGAGCTTTTCCTCAACAACCGCTCGTTAGGCGTGAAGCCGGTCAATCGCGCGGAGGTCCTCCATGCCGAATGGATGGTGGGCTACGAACCCGGCGCGTTGAAAGCGATTGGCCGGAAAGACGGCCAGCCAGTCTGCGAAGAGATCGTCAAAACGGCAGGCAGCCCGGCCAAACTCGAGCTTTTGGCGGACCGCACCGAGATCGCGGCGGATGGCGAAGACCTCAGCTTTGTGGAGGTCCGCTTGGTGGACAAAAACGGCGTGATCACTCGCGATGCGGATCGCAAGATCCGTGTCTCCTTAAGTGGCGAAGGCGCTTTGGCCGGTGTGGACAATGGCAGCGCCACAAACCACGCGCCATTCAAGGGCAACGAGGTCCGGACATTCTATGGTCGCGCCTTGGTGATCGTGAAATCGAAACGCCAACCGGGCAGCATCGTTTTGAAAATCTCCACCGAAGGTTTGGATGACGCCCAAACAGTCATCGCCACTCTGCCGCCCGGCGACGCCAAGCTGACCGAGGCCGCCGCACGCCGCGAGCGAGAGTTTCGGGAGGAGAACAAGACCTACAGCCGCCACCGGCTCTCCAAGTTGAAAGCCGCCGCCACATCCTCGCCCGTCGGACTGGCCCAACCTTCGGAAGAAGAGGCCAAAACAGCAGCCACAGGCACGATCACAGTAGCTCCCGTCTTCAAGCACGGCAGCGGCCAGCATACCGACTCGGTGGTCGCCTCGCGGAATAAAAAACCGCCGACATGGACCGAGAAAGACGCCCGGATTTTGATCGCCGAAGAAGCCAAGCGGCTGGGTGTTGAATTTGCCTTGGAAGGAAACCTCCCCCGCGCGGAAGGCATACCGGCCTTTGATGGAGCCACCAAATCGGGCAAGATCGCGTTTGAAATCCTCACCAGTGACGATGTGCCCGACCGGATCGACAATACGGACAGGTTGACGAATTTCCTGTCAGCCGCAGAAGCGTTGGCTGAGGAACTGAAGGCCAAGCCAGGCGATTTCGTCGTTGGTGTTTTCTATGATCCCCTCGCAGGCAAACAAGAAATCGCAGACCCGGAACCTCTGCGCCAACAAGTCCGCGATTTCATCGCGTGGCTGAAAATAAAAAAACATGTCCCGTAAATCCAAAGTCCGTTCAGTGGGCACCACAATTTTCGCATTGGCCGTGGGCTTTTTGCCTATGGCGTTTGCAGAAAATCCCCAAGAGCCTGTCAGATTCGATTACCCGGATCAGCGCCTTCCCGGCAACACGAAGGCGCTCGTCAAAGGAAACACCTACACGCTGCAAAATGACCTCGTTTCGTTCCACTTTGATGTCACCGAGGGGCGTGTGGCGAACGCCCGATTCGACATCCCTGGCGAAGCGGGGGCCAGCGTGCTCGTCGATGAACCGTTTTCCTTGGTCGTGGACGGCAAGCCGGTCAGCGCCTCGGCGTTGAAACTGGATGCGCACATCCCGGAAGAGACGACCGCCGCAAACACAACATCGCCCCGACTGGGTGATCATGATGCAGCCAAGTCATTTGCCCTGGCTTTTACCGCCCCCGACGATTCGTATCGCGTGGTCTGGAAGCCCATTCTCCGGGATGGTTCCAACTACATTCTGTTCGATGTCACGATCACTCCGTTGCGCGGGAATTTGAGCCTGAACCGCTTGGTCCTGCTGGATGTGACCGCCAAGAACCTGAAACAACTCGGCACCACGGCGGGGAGTCCAGTGGCGAACGAGCGGTTTTTCTTTGGATTTCACCATCCGACCGCGCGGCCACTCATCGCCGGGGAAAAACTGACCTATTACTGGGATCGAGCCAACCAAGCGGTCAAGCAGGGCGAGACGGTGCATCAACGCGCGGCCATCGGCATTTACCCGCAAGACCAGCGCCGCCGGGCCTTCAACTACTATCTGGAGCGCGAGCGCTCGCATTCCTATCACCAGGTCCTGCACTACAATGCGTGGTATGACATCCTGCACACCGCCCGTCCAAAAAAGGCGGATGAAGCCGAAGCTCTTGAGCGAATCCAGAGATTCCACAACGAATTGAGCGTGAAGCGCGGTCTGCCCGTGGAGTTATTTATGTTCGACGATCCGTGGGACAATGTGTCCGGCACGGCCACGGATGTCTGGCAGTTCGACCCCAAGCGTAACCCAAACGAGTGGAGAGTCATGAAAGAGGTCGCCGAGAAGCATGGCGCCAAATTGGGGGTCTGGATGTCCCCTCAGGGCGGGTGGGGTGGCCGACATGTCCGATTTGCAACGGCGAGGCAAAACAATTTGCCCTATGCGGTTAAAGACTTGGCCTTCAGCTTGTCCGATCCGCCCTACCTCGCACGGTTCCGGGAGGTGTGTTTTGATTTTATCCGCAATCAAGGCGTCACCATGTTCAAATTCGACGGCTTCAATGAGAACCCAGAAAATGAATCCGAACGCGAGGCGCTGGTGAAATTGATCGAGGACATGCGCAAGGAAAAGCCGGATGTCTTCATCAACACCACTTGCGGCGCGTGGCCCAGTCCGTTTTTCCTCATGAACTCGGATTCGATTTGGCGTGGCGGTGGCGACATCGAAATGAACGGCGTCGGGAGTGTGCGCGAGCAAGCGATCAATTATCGCGACTGGACTACTTACATGAAGGTCGTCTTCCAAAGCCCGCTTTTCCCAGTTTCCTCGGTGATGGTGATGGGGCCCGTGCTTGCACCGTATGTGCACCATGAAGGATTCGATACCGCCACCCTCCAAGAGTGGAAAAATGAAGTGCGATCCTACTTTGGCCTCGGGGTGAACCTGCAGGAACTCTACATCGGTCCGACGAATCCGGACACTGGCAAACCTCTCATGACCGATGAGCTTTGGGACATCGTGGCCGAAGGCGCCAAGTGGGCGCGCGCGAACGAAGATGTCCTGGTCGATGCCCATTGGGTGGGCGGCGATCCAGGCAAAGGACAAGTCTATGGCGTGGCGGCGTGGAATCCTCAAAAAGCCACCCTCATGCTGCGCAATCCCTCCGACAAACCCCAGTCGATCGAACTCGAACCGATCACGGCCTTCGAGGTGCCGCCGCATCAAAAAACCGAGTCCTTCACCATGAAAAGCCCATGGGCGGATGAAGCAGATCAACCTGCCGTGACGCTCACGGCAGGAAAAGCCCACACTTTTCAACTCGAGCCATTTCAAGTCATCGTTTTGGAGCGCAAATGAAGCGTCTTTTTTTGGCAGTCTCCCTTCTTTGCATCGCATCGGTTCAAGCCCAGCCGATCAAGGTGGCTTGTGTCGGGGACAGCGTGGCATTTGGAAGCGGGCTTCCCGATCGCGAAACAAGTAGCTACGCCGCCCGGCTTCAGAAAATTTTAGGTGAGGGCTTTGAGGTGAGAAACTTTGCCTCCGAGAATGCGAGCATCAGCCCGGATCCTCCCGCGCCCTACATCGAAACTCCGCAATACAAAGAGGCGTTGAAATTTCAGCCGGATGTCGTCCTGATCCACTTGGGCACCTACGACACAAAGCCGCAGCCGTGGTCCCAGAGCTGGAAATTCCGCATCGCCTATCAAGAGAAAATCTCCAAATTCCGGGCCCTGCCGAGCAACCCCGTCGTCTGGGTGCTCAAACCCGTGCCGACCTTCAAAAGCGAGGAGTCTGGCGTCAACGCCAAGATCCTCGAAGAGGAAATCCTGCCCATCCTTGAAGGCATTGCCGCCAAGGCGAAGGCCCCGCTCATTGACCTGCACACGCCTTTCCTCAACCGCCCCGAGCTTTTTCCAAATGGCATGTTTCCCAATTCAGATGGAGCTGCAGAGATCGCGAAAATCATCGCCTCGCAGCTAGAAAAATACCGCGACCAGTCACCGCCACCGCCCTCTCGTGTGAGTTATCCCCCGGCGGAGAATGGCGTGATCTGGGACGATGCGGCCGCGACCTTCTGGGAGGACGCCTACCCTGTCGGCAACGGTCGCTTGGGGGCCATGCCTTTCGGAGCTTTTCCCAAAGAGCGCATCCTTCTCAATGAGGAGACGATCTGGGCCAACCACACCCCGATGTATGAAGAGGAAAATGCCTTCCCGCACCTTGAAAAAATCCGCGAGCTGGAGGCGGCAGGCGACTACAAGGGCGCTGACGAGTATTTCAAGGAGCACATTTCCAACAAAGGCAGCGCCCCGAAAAGCCCCCACAGCTATCAACCTGCCGGCTGGCTGAAACTCCACTATCTGAACGCCGCCGAAGTTGTTTCGACCCATCGCGCTCTGGATATCCGAACCGGAATCGCGACTTCCATCTACAAACTCAGCGATGGCAACACCATCACTCAAGAAGTCTTGGCCTCCAGCCCGGATGATGTCGTCGTTATCTCAATCAAGTCCACGAAACCCATCGATCTCACGGCGGGCATGGATGGCGCGACACTCCAAGGCGGCGACCTTGTGCTTGTGGGGAAAGCGGATGGAGTCCTCGGGACAAAATTCACCAACCGCCTTCGCGCCTCCCTTTTGCCGTCAGGCCCATCGGCAAATCCCAGCGCTCTTGAGTTCAAGCAAATCGGCGAGATCACATTCCATATCGCCATCGCGACCAATTTCAATCGCCATGACTCCGCGCAAGCACTCCCCGAAGGCTGGCAGGCCAAGGCATCGGCAACCTTGGACAATCTGAAAAACAAGCCCCTTTCCGAGATCCAAGCCGACGCCATTTCGGACCTCCAAAAATACATGGATCGAGTCCAATTCGACATCGGGAAGACGACCGATGGCATCCTTTCCCTCCCCACCAAGGACCGGCTCCAGCGCATCAAAGAAGGCCACCATGACGATCCGGACCTCATGGAAACCTACTTCCAGTTTGGCCGCTACCTGCTCATCGCCTCCTCCCGTCCCGGCTGCCTGCCGGCCAATTTGCAAGGCAAGTGGAATCCCTACGCAAGACCGCCGTGGGCTTCCGACTACCACCTGAACATCAACCTCCAGATGAATTACTGGCTCGCGGAAACTTGCAACCTCGCCGAGCTGCACCAGCCATTTTTCGACCTCATCCGCATGTATCAACCAAGCGGAAAAGATCTCGCCCGCCGACTCGGGATGAAGGGCTGGTGCATGGGCCACTCGACCGATGTGTGGGGCAATGCGCGCTCGATGGGCGTTGCGCCGATGTGGGCGGCAACCTATCTGGGCGGGCAATGGATGACCTTCCACATCCTCGAGCACTATCGCTTCAACCGCGATCCCGAGTTTCTTCGGGAGAACTGGGATATCCTCACCGCCTCCGCCGAATTTTGTGAATCCTACCTCATTCCCGGCCCGGACGGCACCCTCATGGCCCGCCCCGCTTCCTCGCCGGAGAACATGTTTTTCTACACCGACTCAGATGGCGTGAAACAACGAGCCGCACTCAGCGCAGGGACGACGGTCGAGCAGTTCATGATCCTTCAAGCCTTCCACGACTACCTCGAAGCCGCCGAGGTGCTTGGAAAAATGGACGAGCCCCTTGTGAAGCGCGTCCAAGAGCTTCTCCCGAAAATCTACCGCCCGAAAGTGGCCAGCGACGGCCGCCTCATGGAGTGGCGCCTGCCATTTGAGGAAGTATGGCCCGGCCACCGCCACATCTCGCATGTCATCGGGGCGTATCCCGGCAATGTCATCAACCTCGACACCGATCCCGTCATGCGCGATGCGGTAATCAAATCCGTCGAAGGCCGCTTGGCCCATGGCGGTGCGGGCACGGGTTGGAGCCGGGCTTGGACGATTGGCATGTTCGCACGCTTCTCGGACGGCGAAAAAGCCTACGAAAATTTCCACGCGATCCTTGCGAAATCCACCCTCGACAACCTCTGGGATTGGCACCCGCCGTTTCAGATCGACGGCAACTTCGGCGCAACCGCCGCCCTCGCGGAAATGCTCCTCCACAGCCACAATGGCGAAATCACACTCCTCCCCGCCGTTCCCTCGCGCTGGAAAAATATTTCGGTCAAAGGCCTGCGCGCGCGTGGCGATTACACGGTCGACATCACTCGCGTCGAGGGCGAACCCGCCACAGCAACGATCCACGCCGGCAAACGAAGCTCAGGCGAAATCCGCGTCGTGTATCAGAACAAATTCCAAACCCTCAAAATCCCACCCGAAGAATCTGTAAGCCTTACATTTGATGATTTAATATCGGAAGCACAAAGCCTGCGCTAAACCGCCCTTGAGCAACGCCTGCTGAGCAAGTGAGGTTCAGATGCGGCCCTTGCGTAAAAAATGACAAATTAACCAGAATTCAAAGCACTCAACGCTTCCTTAAAGTTTCCCACATGCCAAAAACCGGGTATTTCAGCTCTTGACCCAGCAGCGCAATGGCACTGGCAAAAAAC
>CAYOGR010000011.1:0-30901 GCA_964403605.1 uncultured Chthoniobacter sp. | reverse complement strand
CCGCCCCCCCCGCACCGGCAGCGCCCGCCACGCCTCCTCCACCGCCGCCACCACCGACCTACGCGGATGGCATCGTGGAAGTTTCGGGAAAAGGCTTCGGCTTCCTGCGCGAATCGCGCCGCAACTACACCCAGTCGAACAACGACATCTTCGTCACGCCCGAACTCGTCCGCAAATACGGCCTCCGCGATGGCATGTGGATCAAGGGCGAAACCCGCCGCGGTAATCGCGGCCCGCAGATGTTCCGCCTCACCGAGATCGAGGGTGCCGAGCCGGAGAATTTCCAAAACCTCCCCGTCTTCGAGGAACTCACCACGATCAATCCGAACCAGCGCATCAAGCTGGAGACCGTCCCCGAGCGTTTCACCACCCGCGTGATCGATCTCGTCTCCCCGGTCGGAAAAGGCCAGCGCGGCCTCATCGTCGCCCCGCCTCGCACCGGAAAAACCACCCTTCTCCAGCACATCGCCGACGCCGTGGTGAAAAACCACCCGGAGATGAAACTTCTCATCCTTCTCGTGGATGAGCGCCCGGAAGAGGTCACTGAAATCCGCCGCACCGTTCCCACGGCCGAACTCATGGCCAGCTCGAACGATTCGGACATCAAAACCCACACCCGCATCGCCCAACTCGCCATCGAGCGCGCCAAGCGCCTGGTGGAGATGGGCAAGGATGTCTTCGTGCTCATGGATTCCCTCACCCGTATCGGCCGCGCCTTCAACAACGCCCAAGGCGGTGGTGGACGCACGATGTCCGGCGGCGTGGATGCCCGCGCCCTCGAGATTCCGCGCAAACTTTTCGCCGCCGCACGAAACACCGAGGAGGCCGGTTCGCTCACCATCATGGCGACCGCGCTCATCGAAACGAACAGCCGCATGGACGAGTTGATTTTCCAGGAGTTCAAAGGCACCGGAAACATGGAAATCGTCCTCGACCGCAAGATCAGCGACCAGCGCATCTACCCGGCGATCGACATTTTCCAATCCGGCACCCGCCGCGAGGAACTGCTCATCCCCGAGGAGGATCTCCACAAAATCGGAGTCATTCGCCGGGGCCTCGCAGGTCACAAGCCCATCGAAGCCATCGAGCGCCTGCTGTTTTTCATCCGCAAATACCCGACCAACGCCGAACTGCTCAAAAACCTGCCGGGATAACGGTCGCCTGGGATATTTTACAGGGCGGTTATTGCTGCGCGGTCGCCTGGATGCCGAGGGCTTTGAGGAGTTCGGGATTGATGGTTCCCGTGACGGCCAGGCCGTTTTGTTGCTGGTAATTTTCGATGGCACCCCGGCAGGAGGAAATCTGGCCATCGATTGAGCCGTTGTAGAGGCCGATTTGCTGGAGGGCGACCTGCACGGCGGTCTCGACGGGATAGGTCGCGTAAACCGGATAGTTCAAATACACGGGTTGCGTGACCACCGACCAACCGGCCCAGGGGCCGAATGGCGCGAAGTAGGGAACGAACGGGTCGCAGTTCACCGCGACATACCCGCCATTTTGCCAGATGTAGCCGCCCCGGTAGCCGTCGGGGCCGACCACATTCGTGTCGTAGTCTTTTCCGCTCGAGGTCCGGACATTCACATTCGACTCGTCATAGCCGTCGGGACGCACACGGACATTCGCGGAGCCGTTATTATCCTCCACGCGGAAATCGTTGTTTCCTTCGCGCTGGATGTTCAAATCCTCGCGGTTGGAATCATCGAATCGCGGGGCCTCCTCGCGAAATCCCTCACCTCCCCCAAAGCCTCCTTCATGAAACCCTCCCCCGCCAAATCCCCCACCTCCGCCACCGCCTCCACGGGCGTGGAGTTGCGTTGCTGTGGCGGCAAGCAGGATGGCAGGGAGAAGGATTTTCATGGCGGTGGATTTCAGGCGGCGGCTTGGGTGCCGACACTGTGGAAGCTGGCGTCGGCAGGAAGGATGGCGCGGTCGCAGAAATCGCCGAAGCGTTCGCCGTTCTGGCGTTCGAGTGCGTAGCGTTTGATGACCGGGCGCAGCATTTCCACGGCGCCGTCGATCGTGGTGCTGGGCGAGTAGAGGCGGTTGAGGCGCGTGCCTTCGTAGCAGGCACCCAAGTAGAGCGCGTATTTGTTGGGAGCCTTGCCGACGAAGCCGATCTCGCCGAGGTAGGGACGCGCGCAGCCGTTCGGGCAACCGGTGATCCGGATGCTGATGGCATCGTGGCGGAGTCCGTTTTCGTCGAGGACGGCTTCGAATTTTTCCAAAACCTCGGGCAACACACGCTCGCTCTCGGCGAGGGCGAGGCCGCAGGTGGGCAGGGCGACGCAGGAGAGGGCATTGAGGCGCAGACCGGAGCGGTCGTTTTCCTTGTCGAGCCCGTGCTTGGCGAGGATGGCCTCGATGCGGGGCTTCATCTCGGGCGTGACGCCGCTGATGGTGAGGTTTTGCGAGGGGGTGAGGCGGAAGTCGCCGGTGTGGATTTCGGCGATTTCGCGGAGGGCGGTTTTCATCGGCCAGCCGTCTTTGTCGATGATACGGCCGCTGAGGATGTGGAGGCCGTAGAACCAGGTGCCATCGGCGCACTCGTGCCAACCGAACGGATCCTGGATCGTGGTGAAATGAACGGGACGCGCGGGTTCGAAGACGACGCCCGAGCGTTTTTCGACCTCACCTTTGAACCACTCGATGCCGCGATCCTGAATGGTGTATTTCAAGCGGGCGTGTTTGCGGTTCGTGCGGTCGCCGAAGTCGCGCTGGGTGGTGAGGACGGCTTCGCCGACTTTGTTAACGAGATCGGGCGTGATGAATCCGAGAGTGTCGGCCAGACGCGGGAAGGTCTCGGCATTTCCATGGCTCATGCCGAGCCCGCCGCCGACGGTGACATTGTAGCCGACGAGTTTCCCGTCCTCGACGATCGCGATGTATCCGAGGTCCTGCGAGTAGATGTCGACATCGTTCGAGGGCGGGAGAACGAAACCGGTCTTGAATTTGCGCGGGAGGTAGGTGTCGCCATACATCGGCTCGCGCTCGGGCTCGCCACCGGCAACGAGATCCTCGTCGAGGTAGATTTCGTAGTAGGCACGGGTCTTAGGAAGGGCGTATTCGCTCCAGCCTCTGGCGTGGTTGAAGACCTCCATGGCGGCGGGGCTGCGCTCGGGATTCGGCGGGGCCATCACATTGCGGTTCACATCGCCGCAGGCCGCAATGGAATCGAGGAGGACCTGGTGCATGCCCTGGACAAGTTTTTTCACATTGCCCTTGAGGACGCCGTGAAATTGGAAGGTCTGGCGGGTCGTGAGGCGGAGGGACGGCGAGGAGACGACGCCCGCGAGTTGGTCGAGAACAAGCCATTGGTGCGGTGTGGCGGTGCCACCGGGGAGGCGGACGCGGAGCATGAAGGAGAAGGCTTTTTCCTTGCCGGCTTTTTTGAGGGCGACACGGAGGTCGCGGTCGTCCTGAAGGTAGAGGCCGTGGAATTTCGTGAGCTGACCGGAATCCTCGGAGATCGCACCGGTGGAGGTGTCTGCCAATTCCTCGGCGATGCGGCCGCGGAGATGATGCGAGGCGGCTTTGAGTGGTTCGTTCGCGCTGAGGGGCTTGGTGTCGGTAGTGGCGGTGCTCATGGAATCAAGACGCTACTCTTTTGAAAAACCCGCCTGTGGGCAATGCGATTCTTGGAGTGCGGAAACACTCAGGCCCGGAAAATGGCGCCGAGTTTTTTGCCGAGGATCAGGCTTGCGCCGAGGATCGTGATGGCCAGAAAGGCCATCGCCCATACACCCAGTGCGCTCGCCACGAAGCGACCCTCGCCAAGGAGCTGGTAGAGTTCGTAAATGGCTTTCGTGATCGGGAAGTCCTGTTGTTTCTGGGCAAGGATCAGCGAGTCGCTCACCTCCAGCATCGCGAAGGAAAACGCCAGCAAGCCGCCGGCGAGAAGGTTGGCGGCGATGAGCGGGATGGTGATTTTCCGGAGCGTGCGAAGCGGGGGGCAGCCGAGGTTTTGGGCGGCCTCCTCGAGTGTGACACTTGTTTGCTGGAATCCCGCCGCAGCGGAGCGGACGACATACGGCAACCGTCGCACGGAGTAGGCGATCACGAGAATAACCAGGGGATCGACAGCCGGGTTGAGGAATTCAAAAAACTTCCCCTCTTGCGTCATCGCCAGATAACCGAAAGCCAGAACGAGTCCCGGCACGGCGAGCGGCATCATTGCAAGAGCATCGAGGATTTGGCGGCCGGGGAGCCGTGTGCGAACCACGACATAAGCGATGGCGACTCCAAGAACGACATCAAGCAAGGTCGCGAGACTCGCATATTTGAGGCTGTTCTGGATGGAGGGGAGCGTGAGGTTGTGTCCCAGGGCCGTCTCGAAATGGGAGAGCGTCCAACCGCTCGGCAGGATGGTCTGATACCACTCGCTGGAAAACGCCACGAGCACCACGCCGAGGTGCGGCAGAACGGCCAGGAGGATCACGGTCAAAAATATCGCGGAGCAAAGCCAGCGCCCCGCGAAACCGGGATCGCGCGGCCCGCCCTGGCTTGTCGCCTTCGCCATCATGGCATGGGAGGATCGACCAAGGGTGAGCTTGCTGGCGGCGTAGAGCAAAACTGTCGCGGCCAACATCACCACAACCAGAGCGAAGGGAAACGGATTGCCGCCGATATCTTTGATGCCATGGAAAATCTGAACCGAGGCGACGCGGGTGAAATCGAACATCAACGGGACGCCCAGATCGGTGAACGCCCAGATAAAAACAATCGTCCCGCCCGCGAAAACGCCGGGCATGATGAGTGGCAAGGTGATCTTCCGGAATTTCCGAAACCCCGTGCATCCGAGATTTTCGGCGGCCTCCTCCATCGCAGGATCCACATTGGCCAATGCCGCGAGGACATTGAGATAAATGATCGGGTAGAGATTCAGGGCGATCAGGGCCACCACACCCCAAATCCTCCCCTCGCCCAGCCAGTCGATCGGCGCATTGGGATCCAGAATTCCGAACTGCACGAGCAGGGCATTCAGCGCCCCCTGCTGACCGAGAATTTGCTTCACGCCGATCGCTCCCACAAACGGCGGCATAATCATGGGAACGAGCACCAGCGCCCCGAGAAGCGGCTTCCCGGGAAACTCAAACCGGTCGCTGATCCACGCCAGAGGCATGGCAATCGCGGCGGCGAGCAGCGTGCTAATGATGCCGATCCGGAAGGAATTCCAAAGCCCCTCAAGGTAGAGCGGATTGCGAAAAACCTCGGCGACATACTCGATGGTCAACCGCCCGTCGGATCCCACAAAGGCACCGCGAACGGTCTCCGCAATCGGCCAAATAAAAAACAGGGCGAAAAAGACGATGGTCAGGGCAAAGATCGTTTTGGCGAGTTGGTTCGACATTATTTCCCCTCTTTGGCGAGCCGGGCGGCCTCGCGGTATTGGGCCCGGAATTTATCCGCGAGTTCCTTGGCCAGGCGGACCTCCTCGATGCGGTTTTTCGAGTCCAGCGCCGCTTTCAATCGAGTGCGGGCGGTTTCGTAATCCACGGCGTCGAGGTTGGAGAATGTCCGGTAGGCTTCTCGCGGGAATCTCGCAGCCACCAGCGCCTGCCACGCCTCGGTCTGCTCCTTGTGCAGGTCGAGGCAGGCCACCCGGACGATGAAGGCCATCACTCGGAACAAAGGCGCGGTCCACTTCCGATGGTAGGTGAAAAGTTTCGCCTCCTCGTAGGGCTGAACCTCGGGATCGGAACGGTAGGCGGCGAATTCCGGCGCGTAGAGTTCCTTGCGGATCGGCAGACGGCGGAGGGCGTATTTTTGAGGGCCGCCGGGCGTGCCGATCTTGAAATTCCAGAGTTTCTGGCCCTCCATCGAGAGGACAAACGCGAGGAACTCCTCCGCGGCCGCGCGGTTCGGAGCGCCACGCAGGATGGCGATGGGATCGACACCCACGGATGATCCGCCGGCGGGTGTGAAGTATTGAAGACGGGAGGGCTTGTCACCGACTTGCACCGACTCGCTCTGGAAACGCCCGTAAAAATCGATGCACATCCCGATCGCGGCATCGCCGAGCGAGACATCGAGCGGAATTTTGGAAGCGGCATCGGTGAAATACCGGGCGTTCGCCGAGGCGGCCTGGATGATTTGCAAACCGCGCGTCCACCCCCGCGCGAGAACCTCGTCGGAATCGCTTCCCGTGGCGAGGACCAGTTCCTGCATTTGCTGCTGGATGACCATTTCGAAAGCCTTCGCCGCCGATCCGCTTTTCGTGGGATCGGCCAGCGCGACCTGGCGGAAGAAAACAGGATTCGTCAAATCCTCCCAACCCGCAGGCAGCTCCTCGACGCCGAGCCGACGGAGCGAGTCGGCGTTGTAGCAAATGCCGAACGACGAGAGGCACGCCCCGATCCAGCGTCCCTCGACATCGTAGAACACTTCGCCGGAAACCGTTTGAGGGATCGAATCCGGGGAAAACCAGGCGGGATGGTTGCGAATGACATCGGAGGGAACAAGACGACCGGCCGCGCTTTGGATTTCGAAGTCATACGCGCCACCGCCGAAAAACACATCGATCCCGATGCCGGTATCCGATTCGAGGAAAAACCGCCGCGCCGCCTGCTCCGGGGAGTCTTTGGAGGGGTCATCAGACAAAACCACCTTCGCACTGTCAAAGGAGGAGGCCACTTGCGGGGTCCACCGGCGACCGCTTTTCCTCCAGACATTCTCAAAGGCCGCCAAATACTCCCCCGCGAGAAAGCGCGCGATCTCGCTGGTGCCGCCCGGCGTGCGCCAGTCGAGGCGGATCGAGCGACCGGTCTTCTCCTTGTAATGCCGCATGAAGGCGACCGAGAATTCGTGCCGAACGGCTTCGTTGTGGGGGGAGATCAGAACGAGGGTTTCATCCGTCCGCGCGAGCAAATCCTCCTCCGGCTTCAGGAGAAACGGCACGGCGACGATCAAAAACATCGCCGCCGCCACAGCAAAGATTCGAAGACTGATGGGGCCGTCCTTCGCACTCATCCCGGATCAGGGTTTCAAAACCACGACATCGTCCCTGTTCGCCGAAGCGAAAAGCCGTTGCCCACCGCGCCGGGCAGAGAGGTGGGGATTCAACTCGACGATTTTCAACTCCAAGGCTCCCGCCCGGAAGCGATATTGAGCCAACTCGCCGAGATAGGTGGAATCGTGGATCTCGCCCTCTATCGAATTCACCGGGTTGCGGGTTTCCGAAAGAATCCAACTCTCCGGGCGGATGGAAATCACGGCGGCCGCGCCTGCCCCGGGTTTCCAAGCGGGATCCGCGAAAACGCCCTCGAAAACCCCGAACTCGGTTTCCACAAAACCCGACCCACCCTCAATCGAGCGGATTTTTCCATGAAGGAAATTCGTCTCGCCGATGAAATCCGCCACCACCGGCGAATGCGGTCGCCGGTAGACCTCCTCGGGCGTTCCGACCTGCGCGATTTTACCCCCATCGAGGATCGCCATGCGGTCGGAAATGGAGAGCGCCTCCTTCTGGTCGTGCGTCACATAGATCGCCGTCAACCCGGAGTCCTTGCAGACGCGGCGGATTTCATTGCGCATCTCAAGGCGGAGCTTGGCATCCAGATTCGACAAGGGTTCATCGAGCAGGAGGCAGCGCGGACGGATCACCAGAGCGCGGGCCAGCGCCACACGCTGTTGCTGGCCGCCGGAAAGTTGCGCGATCTTGCGGTCGGCATATTTCCCCATCTGGACGGATTCCAAGGCCTCCGCGACAAGTTTCCCGACCTCCGCCCTGGGCATGCGGCGCTCCTCGAGACCGAAGGCGACATTTTTCGCGACGGTCATGTGAGGCCACAACGCGTAACTCTGAAACATCATTCCCGTGTTGCGCTTGTGGGGCGGGACATTCGTCACCTCCTCGTCGGCAAAAAAAATCCGTCCCGAGTCGGGCATGTAAAATCCCGCGATGTGGCGGAGAAGTGTCGTCTTGCCGCAACCGCTCGGCCCCAGCAGGAAAAACAACTCGCCCTTCTCAATGCGAAGTGTGATGCCATCCAGCGCGGTCACTTCGCCGAATTTTTTGTGCAGACCCTCGATGGTGATTGGAATCATGGGTGCGAAAGAACACCCGCTCCCTAGCCATTGGGCTCTCATTCGGCAATCCCCATCGCATCACATTTTCGCAAGGGAAAATCCGCCGGTCTGGTTTTCGTCTTTTCGCGGGCCGCCGGTTTCGGGCAGGGTGCGCGACATGCTGAACTATATTTGGCTCGGCCTCGTGGTTCTCGCGGTGCTCCTCGGCGGGTTCAACGGGCAACTCCAAGCCGTCACCAACGCCGCCTTCGAGGCCTGCAAAACCGCCGTGATGACCATCGCCCTGCCTCTTGCCGGGGTCATGGCTCTGTGGCTCGGCCTCATGAAACTCGCGGAGGCCTCCGGGTTGGTGAACATCCTCGCGCGCGCCCTGCGACCCGTGCTGCGCTGGCTTTTTCCCGAGGTTCCCCCCAACCACCCCGCAATGGGATCCATGGTCATGAACATGGCCGCGAACATGCTTGGCCTGAACAACGCCGCCACCCCGCTCGGCCTGCGCGCCATGCAGGATTTGGAAAAACTCAATCCCCGCCCCGGCACCGCGACGAATGCCATGTGCACTTTTCTTGCGATCAACACCTCCTCGATCCAGTTGATCCCCGCGACGACCGTGGCGATTCTCGCCGCCGCCGGATCGAAAAATCCCACCATAATCATCGGCACGGCGTTTTTCGCGACTTGCTGCTCGACCATCGCCGGCCTCATCGCCGTGAAAACCCTCGAGCGACTCCCCTTCTACGCGCTCCCCCCGGCTGAAAAATCCCCCGACTCCACCGCCGCCGTCTCCGAGGATTTGCCTGCCCAAAATCTCGCGAAGCCCGCGTGGTGGGGATCGCTGCTCTTGCTCGCCTTCTCCGCGTGTTTTCTCTGGTTCGGTTGGCAATTCCTCCAAACCGCCGAAGCCCCGCGCCACCCGCTGGCTGCCGTGGTGGAAGCGGTTTCGTATCTGGCGATTCCCTTTCTCGTCGCGTTCTTCCCGCTCTACGCCGCGCTTTGCCGCGTGAAGGTCTACGAGGAATTCGTCGAGGGCGCGAAGGAGGGCTTCCAGGTCGCCATCCGCATCATTCCTTATCTGGTGGCCATCATCGCGGCGGTGGCGATGTTCCGCGCCGCCGGAGGCATCGATCTCCTCTCCCGCGCCATCGGGCCATTTCTCGCCGCGATCCATTTTCCCGCCGAACTCCTCCCGCTGGTCCTCATGCGCCCGTTGAGCGGCAGCGGGGCAAACGGTATCTTCGCCGAGCTCGTCCAAAGCCAAGGCCCCGACAGCCTCATTGCCCGAATGGGGGCCTCCGTGATGGGCAGCACGGAAACGACATTCTATGTGATCGCCGTCTATTTCGGTTCGGTCGCCATCCGCCGCACCCGCCACGCCGTTCCCGCCGGCCTCATTGCCGACATTGCCGGCGTCACCGCCTCGGTGATCATCTGCAATTTGGTTTTCGGGAAATAGCCAGCGGGGTTGCAGATTTATGGCCCAGCGCGATATGGTGCCAAACATGCCAGAGCCCGCTCTCAAAGCCTCCCCATCCGAGCCGATCGATGCCGCGTTCGAGATTTCGCTGCGGCCGCCGCTTTTCGAGGAATTCGCGGGTCAGGACAAAACGGTCGAGCGCCTGCGCGTGATGGTCGATGCCGCCAAGACGCGCGGCGACACGCTCCAGCACATTCTCCTCAGCGGGCCTCCGGGTCTCGGTAAAACCACACTCGCCTACATCATCGGCAACGCCATGGGCGCAGAAGTCCGCACCACAAGCGGCCCCATGATCGAAAAAGCCGGCGACCTCGCGGGACTCCTCACCAACATCGAGCGCGGCGGGGTTTTGTTCATCGATGAAATCCACCGGCTCGCTCCCGCCATCGAGGAATACCTCTACCCGGCGATGGAGGATTTCAAACTCGACATCGTCATCGACCAGGGGCCAAGCGCGCGCACCGTCCGGCTCAACCTGGCCCCGTTCACCCTCATCGGCGCCACCACTCGATCGGGCATGATCAGCGACCCGCTGCGCTCGCGTTTTGGCATGAACTGCCGTCTCGACTACTACACGCCCGAGGTTCTGGCCTCGATCGTCTCGCGGAGCGCGGGACTTCTCGGCAGCACGCTCGAGGCAGGAGCCGATCTCGAAATCGCCCGCCGGGCGCGCGGCACGCCCCGCATCGCGAACAATCTCCTGCGCTGGGTTCGCGACTACGCTCTTGTCCGGGCGGGCGACCGCATCACCGCGCAAACCGCCTCCGACGCCCTTGCCATGCTCGACATCGACGCGGAGGGTTTCGACGAAATGGATAAGCGCATCCTCGAGGCGATCATCGGGCTTTTCGATGGCGGCCCCGTCGGGGTGAACAGCCTGGCCGTGGCCATCGGCGAGGAAGCCGGAACGATCGAGGAGGTCCACGAGCCCTACCTCATCATGCAAGGCTACATCAAGCGCACCGCGCAGGGCCGCGTGGCGATGCCCAAGGCCTACCGGAAAATCGGCCTCGAGGCCCCGAAAAAAACCGACCCCGGCCAGGCGGAGCTGTTTGGGGAGTAAGAAATGATCTCCACCCTTGAACGCATTGCATCCATGGCCAGTGATCGCGGTCTGGATTTCGTATTGATCGGCGGCAATGCGGTCATCCTTTCCGGGTTCGCGAGAAGCACGATTGATATTGATCTCATGATCTGCACCAGCACTCGGAGCCGTTGGCTCGATGTTGTTCGGGATATGAACTACCGCCTTTTCAACGGAAATATGGTGTTTGCTCAATTTGAACCCATTGAAAAAGGAGGGCCCGCCATCGACCTGATGTATGTGGATGAGGGAACTTGGAAAAGCATCCGCTCGAATGCAGTCGAAAAAAGACTCGATTCCTTTTCCGTATTTGTTCCCGCTCCTGAACACCTTGTGGCCTTAAAACTCCATGCCGCCAAAAGCACAACACGGAGCAAACCAGAAACGGATTGGGAAGACATTCGTCAGATCATTGAAACCCACCACCTGGATTTGGAATCCGAAGATTTTAGATCGCTGGTCCTGAAGCATGGTGGAGAAGAAGCTCTTCAAAAAATATCCTCCTTTTGCAAATGAACACTCCCTTGGACATGATGCTGGAGCTGCCGGCTTTCGATAAGCCAACCCAAGAGATCCCAAGCGATCGCATCGACTTCACGACAGTGATGAGGGAAACCGAGCAGGTAACGCGTTTTTACCTTTGCCACTACGATTCTCCCGAGTTGCGATTCAAGTCGAAGAATCCACAGCCATTCGTGCTTTAGAATAACAAAGACGCCATCGAGAATATTATGGCCAAAGAAAACTTCCTGCTGGCAGCAATCGGACCCGCCAAGGCTTACAGAGACATCCTTGCATTCCTCTTCCTCATCGCGTTGGCAGGGTTTTTTTCAAATACAGTGGAGGCCGCCCCTCTGAAAGTCGGGGTGCATGAGAAGCCACCCTTCGCCTTCAAAAATCCTGACGGCTCTTGGACCGGGCTTTCTGTGGAGGTTTGGCGAAATGTCGCCAAGCGGGCCGGACTGGACTACGAGTTGGTCGAGGTTGGTTACGAGGATCTCCGGCGCGGCGTCGCCAATGGTTCGCTGGATGCAGGGATCGGCGAAATCGGCGTCACGGCCGAGGATGAAAAGGTGATGGATTTCACCCAGCCTTTCTTGATCTCCCCTCTCGGAATCGCTGTGCGGGATCGCCCGTGGAGGTATCTATGGGTTGAGGCCATTGATGATTTCTTCAATTGGACGGTCGGGCAATTCCTGATCGGAGTTTTTGTGGCCATGCTTCTCGTCAGCGTTCTGATCTGGCTTTTGGAGCGCCGCCATCAATCGGGGCATTTCAAGGGAGGAATTCATGGCATCGGGGCGGCGATGTGGTTTTCGGCCGTGACAATGACGACTGTCGGTTACGGCGACAAAACCCCGGCCACAGTGGCCGGTCGGTTTATTGCCATCTGCTGGATGTTTGTCGGCGTGCTTCTTGTTTCGGCGTTCACTGCCACCGTCACCTCCAGCATGTCCGCCTCTCGACTGAACAACTCCATCTCGCGGCTGTCAGACTTCCATCACCTGACCTGTGGCGTGTTGAAGGGATCGGAGGCCGAGCATCTCGCTCAGCACTTTGGGGTCAATATCATAACCTTCGAATCGCTCGAGGTGGCACTGCGCGCGATGCTGCGCAAAGAAATCGATGCCACCGTTGCGGACAAAATATCCCTTACTTACCTCCAGCGCGAATTCGCCAAATCCATGCCGCCCGAGCGATTCGAAATCCCAAACTTCACAATCCGCAACGCGATTCTAGCGATTCCTGTGCGAAGTCATCATCCGGACTACGAAAAAATCAACCAAAGTCTCCTCGACCTCACCTCCTCGAGCGATTGGGAGCCTTTCCTTACCCGCTGGCTCGGGCCAAACCATTTCAATATGTGACAAAAATCCGTGGCCCGCTTCCCGGGCATGTAGTTTTCTTCGACCATGAGCCATCCGATTCCTGAAACTTGCCGCATCTCGACCGAGGTTCGCGTGATGTATTTCGACACCGACGCCGGCGGTGTGGTGCACAACATCGTCTACCTGCGCTTCATTGAAACGGCGCGCACCCTGCTCGCGATCCAGATGGGGATGAGCTTCGAGGAAATCGAGCGCACCGGCATCCATCCGGTCGTCACCCGCACCGAGATCGACTACAAACGCCCGGCCAAGCTCGGCGAAATCCTCCGCGTGGAGGGCCGAGTCACCGAGTGGAGCGGCATCCGCTTCTGGGTCGAATTCGAGGTGCTCCGCGCCTCCGACAACACCGTCCTCGCCACCTGCAAGCAGGCTTTGGCACTCGTTCAAGCCGCCACAGGCAAACCCGTCCGCCTCCCCGCTGGATTTCCCGCCAGCCTGTCGCTGGGGCTCTGAATTATTCGTTTCGCAGAGGCGCGGGGATCGTGTTTACTTCGCGACCCTATGGAAAATGTCATCATTGTCGGCACCGGTTGTGCCGGACTCACTGCCGCCATTTACACCGCCCGCGCGAACCTCGCCCCCCTTGTTCTCGAGGGACGGCTTCCCGGCGGCCAACTCACCACCACGACGGCGGTCGAGAATTTTCCCGGCTTTCCCGACGGTGTGGATGGCCCCGACCTGATCCTGCGCATGAAAAAGCAGGCGGAAAAATTCGGCGCGCGCTTCCAATACGGCGTGGTCGAGGAATTCCAACCCGGCAAGCCCCACCGTTTGAAGGTGGACGGAAACTGGCTTGAAACCAAGGCCCTCATCATCGCCAGCGGGGCCTCCCCGCGCTATCTCGACATCGAGGGCGAGAAGGCGCTCATCGGCCACGGCCTGACCTCCTGCGCGACCTGCGACGGGGCCTTCTACCGCAATGTTCCCGTTTGCGTGGTCGGCGGCGGCGATTCGGCCTGCGAGGAGGCGACCTTCCTCACCCGCTTCGCCTCGGAGGTTTATTTGATCCATCGCCGCGACTCGCTCCGCGCCTCGAAAATCATGGCCGACCGGGCGCTCGCGAATCCCAAGATCAAGCCCGTCTGGAACAGCACCGTCACCGGCTATCTCACCGACGAAGCGGGCGAAGTGCGCGGAGTCACGATCAAAAACCTCAAGGACGGCTCGGTCTCCGAGTTGGCGCTGAAATGCGTTTTCGTCGCCATCGGCCATGAACCGAACACCGCGCCGTTCCGCCACGCTCTGCCTGTGGATGAAAACGGCTACCTCATCCAAAAACACGGCACTTGCACCGGAGTTGAGGGAGTTTTTGCGGCCGGCGATGTCGCCGACCATGTCTATCGCCAAGCGATCACTGCGGCGGGCCAAGGTTGCGCCGCCGCCATTGATGCCGAGCGTTGGCTGGCCGACTCGGAGTAAAACCACCGGGTGATTTCATCTCCAAATCGACCGCTCAAGATCTGCGACCTCACGCAGTTCTACTCGCCCGTGGGCGGCGGGGTGCGCCGCTACATCGAGCAAAAGGGCGCGTATCTGCGGAGGCACCGCCCCGATTGCCAACACATCCTGATTGTGCCGGGTGAAAAAACAGAATCGTTCGGCGACGAACTCCTCCGCACCTACACCATCGCCTCCCCCCTCCTCTCGCGCACCTCCCGCTACCGGGCGCTCACCAAGCTCCACCTCATCGAGGAGGTTTTGGAAAAGGAACGCCCGGACATCATCGAATCGGGCGATCCCTATCAGGTCGCGTGGAAAGCCGTGGCCTCGGGGCGGGGGTTGGACATCCCCGTGGTCGGCTTCTACCACTCGCATTTTCCCGAAGCCTACTTCCGCACGATCGCCAAGTATTTCGGCCCGCTCGCCATCTCCGTGACAGACGAAGTTTGCCGGAAATATGTCGCCACGCTCTACAACCGGTTCGAGTGCACCTTTGTTCCCAGTCCGGTGCTGGCGAAGCTCCTGTGCAGCTGGGGTGTCGAGCGGCTCCACACCGTGGACCTCGGGGTCGACACCGAGGTTTTCGTTCCCGAAATCGAGGACCGTGCCGCCACCCGGGCAAAGCTCGGAATCCCCTCCGACACGCGCCTTCTGCTTTATGTGGGTCGGCTCGGGCCGGAGAAAAATGTGCGCACGCTTTTCGAGGCGTTTTCGCTGCTTCATTCGCGCGAACCCCATAAATTCACACTTCTCTGCGTCGGGGACGGAACCCAGCGTGCCCTGGTTCAAAACCTCCGCGAGGAAACCGGGGCCGTTTATTGGCTCTCGTTTTGTCCCGATCCCCATGAACTCGCCGCGATCTACCGCGCCGCCGATCTGTTCGTCCACCCAAGCATCCAGGAAACCTTCGGCCTCGTCGCGCTCGAGAGCCAATCGAGCGGAACGCCGGTGGTCGGCATCAAAGGCAGCTACATGGACCGCATCATTTTCACCGACCAAAAGCAATGGGCCACGGAGAACTCGCCCGCCGCACTCGCCGAAGCGATCGAGCGGAAGTTCACCCAAGACCTCCCCGCCGCCGGGCGCGCCGCCAGCATCGAGGCGCGCGAACGGTATTCCTGGAACAGCGTCTTCGCGCGTTTGTTCCAAATCTACGCGGAGGTCGTGAACCGCTACTCGCCATGAACCCATCGAACAAACAGGAACTTCCCATCAAGATCGAAAGCGTCGGCTACGGCGGCGCGGGGGTGGGTCGCCTCCCCGACGGGAGGGTTTGCTTTGTGCATGGCACCCTGCCCGGCGAGCGCGTGCTGGTGCGGATCGTGAAGGAAAAGAAAAGCCACGCCGAGGCCGAGGCGGTCAGGATTCTCGAAGCCTCTCCGCGCCGTGTCGCGCCGAAATGCCCGGTTTACGGCGAGTGTGGCGGGTGCGCTCTCCAGCACGCCAACTACGACCTGCAACTCGAAATCAAAACCGGCCAGGTTCGCGAACTTCTCCGCCGATTCGCCAAACTTCCCGAGGCTCCCGTTGACCAAATCCTTCCCTCGCCCGCAGAGTGGGGCTATCGAAACCGCATTTCGATTCACATCGACCACCACCGCATTGGATTTTTTCACCGCAAATCCCGAGATCTTGTCGATGTCAGCCACTGCCCGCTTGCCAGCGACGAAGTCAACGCGCGTTTGGCGGAACTCCGCCAAAATCCTCCCCGCGGGGAAAACCGACTGACGCTCCGCGAGCCCGATGCGCCCCGTGGATTTTCACAGGTGAACACGGCGGCGGCGGAATGTCTCTCGGCGGCCGTCATGGAAATGGCGGGCTCCGGACATCTCCTCGTGGATGCCTATTGCGGGTCGGGTTTTTTTGGGAAACGCCTGCTGGCCCGTTTCGAAAAAATCACCGGCCTGGAATGGAGCCAGGGTGCGGTGGCCGAAGCGCGTCGAACCGCGACCGAGAAGGAAACCTACCTCCCCGGTGCGGTGGAAAATTCCCTGGCCAGTGTTCTTGCCGGGGCTCCGCTAAAGGAAACCACCTTGCTCCTCGACCCGCCGGCCGAGGGTCTGTCGCCCGATGTGGCGCGCGCGATTTTGGAAAATCCCCCCGCGAGGATCGTCTATGTCTCCTGCGACCCCGCGACCTTTTCACGGGATGCCGCCAAGTTTCTCGGGCGCTACACGCTCACCCGCGTCCAACCGGTGGACATGTTCCCGCAGACCGCGGAGATCGAACTGGCGGCCTTGTTCCTACTTGCCTAACCACGCCGCAGCCCTGGCCGCGACGGGGTTTTGGAGATCGATCAATTCCGGCTTCGGAGTTTTCAGCGCGATGACGACATGGGGAATCCACCAACCAAGGAGCAATAAAAGCGAGACAGGCAGAAGTTTTCCCAATCGGTTTTTCCACGGGCTCCAATCCCGGAGGGCGCGACCACGGAAGCATTCGGCGAGGGCGACTCCTGCCGCGATCAGCATCCCCATCAGAACGGGAATCGCGAGGGCATTGAGATACACGGCCTGACGCCAATCCCCGGCCATCAGGGCGGAGGCGGATCTTGTGCCGCCGCACATTGCACAAGGCAATCCCGTGAGGCTTCGAAAACCACAAGGCAAGCTCGGGAGTGCGGAGTGAAACGCCAGAAACGCAAAAGCCAAACCAACAATGGCAAGGAGACCGGCGCGGAGCCAGCGCTCATGGGGCAGCAGCGGCGGGAGGGGATTCCTCATGCCAAATGCCAGTTTTTTTTGGGCTTCCGGAAAATGGCGCGGTAGCGCCCGGTCTCGGGGAGCGCGCCCGCCTCGGGTGCCGTCGGGTGCGCCCCGCGCCCGACTTGAAAAATTCCAACGGCCTTCCGCCGATTATGTCCAATCGCCCCGCGAGGGCGCGTGGCGGTGCGCCCGAGGGCGGGCGCGCTCCCCGAGACCCTTCCACGCAGCCAAGTCACATCTCCGCAAGATGTCCAAAATGTATCGGCTTTTGGCATCATTCCTCCTCGACGGCGGGGTGGCGTTTTCTCGGCTCGGGCGCGATCAGGAGCGTGATCTCGCCCTTGGGCGGGTGTTTTTGAAAATGCGCGAGAAGTTCGGCGGCGGTTCCCCGGCGGAACTCCTCGAATGTTTTGGTGAGTTCCCGGGCGACGCACACGGAACGGTCGGGGCAGATTTCCCCAAGCGCCGCGAGGGTTTTTTCCAAACGGTGCGGCGACTCGAAAAAAATGGCGGTTTCATCGCGCGCCGAGGCCTCGGCGAGCTCGCGGGCGCGGCGTCCGCTTTTAACGGGAAGAAAACCTCCGAAGAAAAACCGGTCGCAGGGAAAGCCCGAGCCGACGAGGGCGGTGGGAACGGCGGAGGGGCCTGGTAGAACAGAAATAGGGAGGCCGCGCTCGATACAGGCTTTGATGAGGCGATGGCCGGGGTCGGAGATGCCGGGCATTCCGGCATCGGTGATCAAAGCGACATGGGCCCCTTCGGCGATGCGGTCGGCGACTTCCCCGCAGCGGGAGGATTCGTTGTGGCCGTGGAGGCTGAGGAAGGGCTTTTTGATGCCGAGATGCTGGAGGAGCAGGCCGCTGTGACGGGTATCCTCGGCAGCGACGAGGTCGGCGGATTTCAGCGTCTCCACGGCGCGGAGCGTGATGTCCTGCCGGTTGCCGATGGGGGTGGGAACGACGCTCAGCACGGCGAGCCAGAGGCTTTACCAGCCTTCCGTCAGGCGGGTGGCGAGGTTGTCAGCCAGATCGATGGCCGCGTTCGAGAGGCCCTGGCGTTCGAGAGTTTGGAGGTCGTTTCCGCTGAAGAAGGAGGTGTTTCCTAGAACCGTGCCCTGCATGAGAATACGCCCGGTGCCTTGATCAACCACCTCGTAGCGGGCCGTGACAGTGAGCCGGAATTCACTCGTCGCGAGAACATTGTTTTGAACGGAGCGCAGGGAGCCGCGCTCGATTTTCTCGATGGTGCAGAACACCACGGCGTCGGCCTGGCCCGTATTGACGATGCGATAGGTGCCATCCTGCTGGAGCTTTTTGACGAGCGTGTCGGCGAAAAGCACCTCGATGCGGGACTCGAAGGTGTTGTTCTTGAATGTCGGCACCGCCAGGCTGCGAACGGAGCGCATGGCCGTGGGGCGGATTTCGCCGAGCTTGTAGCCGCAACCCGCGAGGGCGAGCGAAATCGAGAGAAGAAAGGCGAGGCGGGTTTTCATTGAGAGGGCAGCGCGGGTTCAACGGCGGGCATGGGAGCCACATCGCGCGACTCGGTGCGAAGGCGGGGTTTCGTGACCATCGGGAGTTGGTCGGGAACGATGTCCCGGGTGGGCGGCCCGTTGAAATCGGCCAGCGCCGAGGTTTCCACCTGGGCCTGCAGACGGCGGCGGAGCATCGCGGTTTCGCCGGTTTGCAACTGCTCGGGCCCCGTGCGCAGGCCTTCGTCCCCCACCTCGCTGCGGAGAACCTGCACCCGGTCGCGGGCGAGCTTCGCATTCTCGGAATCCGGAGCGCGGCGGATGATGTCATTGTAGTAGATCGCGGCGGCGCGGAAATTTTTGAACCGGTCGTAGAATTTGGCGATGTCCATCAAGTCCTCGGTTTCCTCGCCGGAGAGTTTCTTGATGTTGTCCTCGGCTTGCGGGGTTTTTTCGCTGGCGGGGTATTGAAGCACGAAGTCTTCGAAGGTGTTTTTCGCGGAGACAAGCGCCGAGAGATCCTGCGAGCGGCCGGTCTCTCCGACCCGCATGTAAATGTAGCCGATCTGGTAGAGCGCATCGTCGGCGATCGAGCTGTTCGGGTAGCGGTCGAGGACGGTTTGGTAGGCAGCCGAGGCTTCTTTCAATTTGCCCTGGCGTTCGTAGGTGACGCCGAGATTGAACTGCGCGATCGGGGCATTTTTGCTGAAGGGGGCGTTGTTGACAATCGAGGCGAACATCTCCTCCGCGCGGTCGGTGCCGGGGACGATGGGCAGCCCAAGAAAGCTGAGTTTTTTTCCACCGAGGTATTCATTGGCGATGACGACCTGCCGCCCCACGGCCTTCTCGAAATCCTCCGTATCGGGGTATTGCGTGACAAGGGTTTGGTAGGCGTCGAAAGCCTTCGAGGCATTGCCGGTGGATTCCAAAAGCTCGGCGATCCGGAATTGCGCCTTGGCCGCGAGCGGCGAGGCGGGATTGTTTTTAATGAAACGACGGTAGGCGGAAATGGAACGGTTCACCGGCCCGCCGTCGTCCTCAGCAGCGGCCTGGTCGAACGCTGCGCGTTCCTCCGGCGTGGCGTTAAAATTCATCTGCGGGCGGCGCGGGGAGGATTCCTCGGCGGTTTCCGTAGTCCGGGCGGAAACTGGTGGGCTCAGGAGAAGCACCAAAACCAGACAGGAGAAAAAGCAACGCAAAGACATGATTCGGGCGCGAAAGCTAGAGAGTAGCCTCCTTGTCGTCAAGAAGGACACCGGAGGTCGGCTTGCCAACGGCCGGGGGCGGCTGTTAATTGAAATCATGAAAACTTTCCTAATGCTTCTCGCGCTGATCCTCCCGCTCGCCAGCAGCCAGGCGCAGGATTTTGTCGCACCCGCCGGCATTCAGCGCGAAATCACCGCCGAGGCTCCCGATCTCAAACCCACAATCGACGGCATCGTGACACAAATCTTCACCGACAAGCCGTGGCAGGCTTTGAATCCCGCCGCCCCCGCCTCGTATGGAACCGGTGAGAAGAATGTCTCGAAGGACATTTCTGGCGGCACACCGTATCAGGCCACCGGGCTAACGGTCGTGGGCGTGGAGTGGTAGCCCGGGCAGGATCAGGGCTGGATTAGCGTCGTCGTTTCCTTGACTCCACGAGGGGGCTTCCCGAAGAGGAACAATCGGCTGGGGATGACCTGCTCGAGCCAACCAAGGTGCGGCGGCATGACACGCTGGCGATTTTTCCACTCGGATTCGACGAGCAAAAAATCGGGCGCGGTTTCCTGAATGATCTCGCACAGCATGAAACCGGTGTTGGAGCGGACACGGCGCACATCGATCTCGGGGGCGATTTCGGCGAGATCCTCGCAGATTTCATCCAGTGTGCCATCGACATCGGGCTGGCCGCTCGCGACATGCCGGGCGCGCGCGAAAGGGCTGTCGGCGGCGAGAATTGAGATTTTGGAGGGTTTCAGCGCGCGCAGAGTGTCCTTCGCCGCTCGCCAACGCGGTGAGTAAGCCTCGACGAGAAGGCAGGCGTTGAGGTCTTCGATTTCCTCCTCCGCGGGATTGGGGATCAAAAGCAGATCGCAAGGCGTGCGGGTGAACAACTCGCGCACAATCGCACCGGTGAAATTCCGCACATCCTCGCGTTGCGGAATCGTGCCGGCGATGAACAAATCGAAATATTCGCTGGCCGCGGCGTCCACGAGCGCCTCGGCGGGAGTCGAACCCTCGCACCAGTAGATATCAATCTCTTCCCGGCCCAGACCGGCGAAGGCTTCGCGAAACATGCCCACCTTTTCGTCCGAGCGCTCTCCGGCATGGAGCACCGAAAGCCTCGCGCCGAACAACCTCGCCACGCGATCCGCTTCGACGATCACAGCGTGGAAGCGCGGCGAAAAAGTCGAGGCGACCGCAAAGTGGGGTTCCGATGTCATTGGCGTCAAAGTCCACTCATCCGGCCCGCAGCGCGAGCGCAAATGTTCATTTTTTCGAGAGACGAAGAATGGTGTCGAATTCCGTTTTTTGGAGCGGCATAACGCTCAGGCGGGACTGTCGCAAAAGCGCGATATCGGCCAGCGCCGGATCCGCTTTGATTTCCTCAAGCGTCACAGGCCGGCGAAGCGCCTCGAGCGGCTTTAAATCCACACACGACCAATCGCCATCCTCGGCGGTGGGGTCGGGGTAGGCCACCCGCGCGACTTCGGCCACACCGACGATGGCCTTTCCAACGACGCTGTGGTAGTAAAGCACCCGATCACCTGGCGCCATGGCCCGGAGATTGTTACGGGCCTGGAAATTCCTCACTCCGGTCCAGGCGGTGCCGCCGTCGCGCACGAATTGATCCCACGGGTAGGTGGTCGGTTCCTGTTTCACGATCCAGTAGTTCATTCCGGCTTTGCTAAAACGAAAACCGCCGAATATCAAAGCCCATTGCTCGAAATGTCGCGTCCCGGTTTTTTCATCACATTCGAAGGCTCGGAGGGCTGCGGAAAATCCACCCAGATTTCCCTGCTCGCCGAAAAACTCCGCCATGCCGGCCGGGAGCCGCTTCTGATCCGCGAACCCGGTGGCACCCGTGCGGGCGAATCAATCCGCCATCTCCTCCAACACGCGCCGGAGGGCGAGAACCTCGTGCCCGAAGCGGAACTTCTGCTTTTCGCCGCGAGCCGCGCCCAGCTCGTCCGCGAAAAAATCCAGCCCGCGCTCGAGGCCGGCCGTGTTGTTATCTGCGACCGCTTTCTGGATTCGACCACGGTGTATCAAGGCGTCGCCCGCCGCATTCCCGCAGAGGACACCGCGCGGATCAACGCCTTTGCGGTTGGCGATTGCCTGCCCGATGTAACCTTCCTGCTCGATCTCGAGCGAGAGACCTCCCTTGCGCGCATGCGCAACGAACAACGCGAACTCGACCGCATCGAGCGCGAGAGCGAGGAGTTTTTTGCCGCCGTGCGCTCCGGCTACCTCGATCTGGCGAAGAAAAATCCCGGCCGCATCGTGATTTTGGATGCCTCCCAGACCGTGGAAGCCCTCGCTGAAGAAATCCAGCGCCGCCTCTTGCAGCGGAAGGACTCCCTCTTTTCATAATATCGCATCAAAAATTTTGTTGAACTGATTCAATTTTGCGCTATTTTCTTTTTCATGAGAATCAGCGTAGACATTTCGGAGGAGATTTTAAGCGAGGTTATGGAATTGACGGGCGAGAAAAGCAAAAGTGCCTCGCTTGCCAAAGCCGTGACGGAATTTGTGCGGCGGAAGCGGGCCAAGGAATTTGGCAGATTGATGAGGGAGGGCGCATTCGATTATCCGACGGATGCAGTAGCTGAATCCTTCGCGAATCCCATCCCCCCCCTCCCCGGCGAATAGCATGGTTATTGTGGATTCATCGGTTTGGATCGAGGCCCTGCGGCGACAGGGGCGGTTGGATGTGAAGGTCGCCCTGGAAGCCCTCCTCGAGGCCTACGAAGCGCAACTCAGCGCACCCGTTCGTCTCGAGGTGATGGGCGGGGCGCGCAAAGAGGAACGCCGGATGATCGGCTCGTATTTTTCCATCATTCCCTACCGCTCCGTCAGCCCGGAGGACTGGGAACGCGCAATCAGCCTCGCATGGCGTTTGCGGAACGGCGGCTTGACCGTCCCATGGCTCGATGTGCTGATCGCCGCGCTTGCCATTCACGATGGGGTGCGGCTTTACACAATCGATTCCCATTTTGAAAAAATCGCCGCCATGGCCGGCCTCGCCCTCTACCATCCTGGCTACGGAGGATCTTTCCAGCCGGACAATGTCTGAATTTGCGCTTAACACGGGGCGGACTTTGCGATAGGCCTTTTCATCCCGCATCAAGGCATCCAACTTCGCCACGCTGCGGATCTTTTCATGGAAAACAACACGCCTCAAGGAGACATCGGTCTCATCGGATTGGCCGTCATGGGCCAAAATCTCGTCCTCAACATGAACGACCACGGTTATACGGTGGTAGTTTACAACCGCACGACTTCGAAGGTGGATGACTTCCTCGCCAACGAGGCGAAGGGGACAAAAGTCCAAGGCGCCCACTCGATCCAGGAACTTGTTGCGAAACTCAAGCGCCCGCGGCGCGTTATGATGCTGGTGAAGGCCGGCAAACCGGTGGACGACTTCATCGCGCAAATCGTGCCGTTTCTCGAACCCGGTGACATCATAATCGACGGCGGGAATTCCCTTTTCGAGGACACCAACCGCCGCCAACGCGAACTCGAAGCCAAGGGCCTGCTTTTCATCGGCACCGGCGTTTCCGGCGGCGAGGAGGGAGCCCGCCGTGGGCCGAGCATCATGCCTGGCGGATCACCCGCCGCGTGGCCCCATGTGAAAGAAATTTTTCAATCCATCTCCGCAAAAGTCGAGGACGGCTCGCCGTGCTGCGATTGGGTCGGCGACGAAGGAGCGGGCCATTATGTAAAAATGGTGCATAACGGCATTGAATACGGCGACATGCAGCTAATCTGCGAGGCCTACAATATTCTTAAGAATGGTCTCGGCCTCAATGAGCAGGAACTCCACGACACCTTCGCCGAATGGAACAAGGGCGAACTCGACAGCTACCTCATTGAGATTACACGCGACATTTTTGCCAAGAAAGACGCCGACGGCTCCCCGCTGGTGAACAAAATCCTTGATACCGCCGGTCAAAAAGGCACCGGCAAGTGGACCGTGATCAACTCGCTCGACCTCGGCACCCCGATTACTCTCATGGCGGAGGCGGTTTACGCCCGGTGCGTGTCGGCCCTTAAAGACGACCGCGTTCGCGCCGCCCGCAAATTGAAGGGGCCGAAGCCCGCGATCCCCTCCGCCCGGAATGCCAAAAAGCGCGCCGCCCTCATCGAGGAGGTCCGCCTAGCCCTCTACGCCTCGAAAATCATTAGCTATGCGCAGGGCTACATGCTCATGCGCTCAGCCGCTGCCGAATACGGCTGGAAGCTCAATTGGGGCGGCATCGCCCTCATGTGGCGCGGGGGGTGCATCATCCGTTCCCGTTTCCTCGGAAAGATCAAAGAGGCGTTCGACAAAAAACCAAATCTCACCAACCTCCTTTTCGACGATTACTTCCGGGGCGAGATCAAAAAATGCCAAAAAGGCTGGCGCAACATCGTCGCCACCGCCGCCAAACGCGGCATCCCCGCGCCGGCGTTCTCGACCGCGTTGGCCTTCTTCGACAGCTACCGGAGCGCCGTCCTTCCCGCAAACCTGCTTCAGGCCCAGCGCGACTACTTCGGCGCCCACACCTACGAGCGTGTGGACAAACCCCGAGGCGAATTTTTCCACACGAACTGGACCGGCCACGGCGGCACCACGGCTTCCACGACCTACACGGTGTAAACGCCGTTGCGCGTCTTCATTCTCAAACCCGACGCGATCGGCGATTTTATCCTCGCCTCGGGTTGCATCCGGTTGATCGCCGGCGAGGTCGGGGAGCAAAACCTCGTTCTCGCCGTGCGCTCGGATGTCGCCCCGCTTGCGCATAGTCAATTCCCCAAGGCGCTTGTCCTGCCTCTCACCTTGCGGGAAAAGCGCCGCATTCTGAATGTCACGACCGTGAACATCCTCCACAGCCTGCCCTCTTGGCTGCGGATGCTCAGCCTTCGCGTGGATGCCGCGATCTGCCTCCGAAGCATGCGGGCCTACCTGCACACCATTTGCTTCTACACGCCCCGCGCAAATCGCCGGATCGCCTGCGAAAACCTTCTTCTTGCCCGTCCGCGCGTCCGCCGCCCGGCCGTCGAGAAATTCGTGGCCCGCATCTTCCAGCCAACCCTCCTCCCCTACCCCGCACCGGGAAAACTTCCCACCGACATCGAGGCCAACCGCGCCGTAGCCGAAAATTTGCTTGGCCGAAAAATCTCTGATGCCGAAATCCTCCCCTCGCTTGTTCTCACGAACCCAATTCCTCGCTCCGATCGCTGGCTCCTCTGCCCATTCAGTTCCAGTCCGAACAAAGACTACCCCGCTGAAAAATGGGCCGCCGCCCTCCAAATCCTCGCGCCCGACCGCGGGGACTCTCCGCTACACCTCGCCGCCGGCCCGAACCAGCAGGAACAACTCACGGCCTTCGCCCAAATCCTCCGCAACGCCGGAGTCCAAAACCTCGTCGTCGATCCACCCACTCCCCTCGCCGAGTTTTTAAAATCCATCGCCGCCGCGCGACTTGTATTGACCGTGGACACCGCCGCCGCCCACATGGCCTGCGCTCTGGGCTCACCCGCCGCCATCGCCTCGGCCGGCCACCATCCCGGCGTTTACGCCCCCTACTCGCCGAACGGCCTACAACATTGGATCATGCCACCCCCGAATCTCCGCAAAGGCGAATGGCGCGAAATCCTGACTCCCGGGAAACTCGCAAACACCATCCGCCAAATCCTCGCCTGCCGATTTCCAGCGAATTGACTCAAAGTCCATTCGCCACACTACCAAAACAACACATAGAGCATTAAAGTCGCTATAATCACGCCGACCCCTGCGAAAGCCGCAAACCGCGAGGGCTTGAGGCACATGGCTTCATTGACCGGCAGCTTCACCGGCTCGCGCAGCGGATGGAGCAAAGTGGCGACTGCCGAAGCCAGCAGCACGAGCAGGAAGCAAATCCCCATGCGGTCGAGGAAGGAAATGCTCGGAGCAAACCAAAGACCCGCCGAAACGATCATGTCGCCGAGCCCCCATTTCAAGGCCCCGTAGGCCACGACATTGAGCAAGATTCCCATCAAACCGACATAGCGCGGCGCCCGGGGAACAAAGAACCCAATGAGAAAAATCGCCAGAATGCCCGGTGAAATGAAACCTTGGAACTCTTGGATGATTTTAAAAATTCCGCCGAGCTTGGGGTTGTCGAAATGGGGTGCCACCACCATCGCCACCAAGACAAACAGCACCACAAAAACCCGTCCGGCTTTTACCAATGAGGCCCCATCGGTCACTCCGCTGGCCTTCGCATAAAGATCCATCGTGGCGATGGTGGAGGCCGAGTTGAGCATCGAGGCCAAGGAACTAACCACCGCGCCGAAGAGTGCGGCGAGAACGAACCAGGAGAAATACCAATGCTCGCGCAAGAGGTTGCGCACAAGAATCGGGAAGGCCGCATCGTAGTCATGCCCAACGAGGCGGGGGCCCTCGGCGAGGCCGGGATTCGACAAGAGGGCTTGCGCGGAGAGAGCATTGATGCTTTCGGCCATGGCCACCGGATCTGGCTTCGCGGAGGCCTCGACTCCCGCAAGTTTCGCATTTCTTTCAAGGGCCTGGGCGGCAAGGTCGGGCTGCAACCGGGTCATCGTCTCGTCCACCACGATGGTGACATTTGACGCTGCGGATTGGAACGCTCTCTCGTTTTTCGCCGCCGCGGATTCGTGCAAATCGGAGGAAAAAAGGTTGTAGGCAAGGATGCCTGGAATCACGACCACAAAGGGAATGATCAATTTAAGAAAGGCGGCAAAGACGATGCCTTTTTGGCCCTCGGCGAGGGACTTCGAGCCCAGCGTGCGCTGCACGATGTATTGGTTGAGTCCCCAGTAGAAGAAATTGGGAATCCAGAGTCCGAGCACGAGTGCGGACCATGGGATGTCGGTATCGTCGATCGGACGGACCATGTGGAGCTTGCCGCCGGCACCATTGGGGCCGCTCTCCGCCACCGCCTCGCCGTCCCGACCGTCATTCAGCAGCCAGAGGCGCTCCCAGGCGTTGGCATTTTTCAAATCCTCAACGGTGGCTTGGGAATTGACGACTTTCGTTTCGAAAAGCCTGTCGGCGGGCGTCGCCTCCAAGGTCTGAAAGGCAAACCACATCACCACCGCGCCACCCAGCACGAGTCCCGATCCCCAGATGAGATCGGTCCAAGCGCAGGCCTTGAGCCCTCCGGCAAAGACATAGGCAGCCGCCAACACGCCGATGATCCAGCAACCCGTCGTGAGGTCTCCCAGCAACGGGATGCCGGCGTAGTAGCCTGAAATGAATTTCGCCCCGCTGAAGATCACCGAGGCGGTAGGCACGAGAACGAGAACAAAAATGGTCAAGATGGCCATTGCCAACCTCGCCCCCAATCCGAAGCGGTATTCCAGAAATTCCGGGATCGTGTAGATGCCGGTGCGCAGGAATCTGGGCAGGAAAAAAAACGCGACAATCACCAGGGTGATGGCCGCCATCCACTCGTAGGAGGCCACCGCCATGCCAAGCCAGTTCGCCGCCGAACCCGACATGCCGACGAATTGCTCGGTGGAAATATTCGCGGCAATGAGTGAAAACCCGACCAGCCACCAGGTGAGGCCGCGACCGGCAAGGAAATACCCGCTGGCACCGGCCTCTTCGCCATGGATTTCATCGCGTGACTTCCAAATGCCGAAGCCGATCACCGCCACAACGGCAATGGTAAAGAGTCCAAGTTCAAGAAACAGAGTCATAGGAGGTAGGGGGTGGTCATGCCGGAAGGCGGGGTTTATGAGCCCGGTTTGTTACCAGGGCTATTCACGCACATCCTAGCGATTTCAGATGCGTAAGGGGCAAGGTCGATGAAATCGAGATTTTCACCCGTGGAAAAATTGCAAAATTCACCGGAACGGAGCGCAATCAAATGCCGCTGGTCGGTGAAATTCAGGAAGAAGCAAACCGATCCCTCCCGGCTCTCTCGAATCTGGACCGTGACACCGGCAGGGAGGTTCCAAGGCTTTGCAAGTCCAGCGGCTTCGAGGCAAGCCTCCGTGATTTGGGATAGGAGCCCCTCTTCGCCCCGGAAGCCGATGTAGCAAGCGCTGCCTTTGCCGAAAAAGTTGCGGGTGATCGCCGGGCTGCCGGAATAAAATTCTCCTGCATAGCGGGCCAAAACCTCGGCACCCTGCGATTCGAGGAGGGCACAAAAAGTTTTTGCCTCCCAGTGCCCCTGAAGCCCCAGGGAATTTCCAGATTCGGCTTTCACAGTCACCTGTTCGTCGGGATGCAGGATGTCGGTTTCCTCGTTTTGGATGCCGAAGACTCTGGCCAGCGGGCCGGGGAATGGGGTTTCAAAAAGACGATCATCCTCATCCACCAAGCCGCTCCAGTAGGTGCCGATGAGAGTGCCGCCGGCTGCAACGAAGGCCTCGAGGCGTTCTGCCACGCCGGGGCGCAGCATCGCGAGCATGGGGGCGACAAGGACTCGGTAGGACGAGAAATCGCAGGTGGATTGAATGACATCGACCGGCCAACCGCCTTGCCAGAGCGGACGGTAATGCGCGAGGCAGGTGGGCAGGTAATCCTTGTGGTCACGGGCGGGCCCGCAGGCGGCGTGAATCGCCCAGCGGTTTTCCCAATCGTAGATGAGCGCGATCTCCGAACGACGGGTCGAGTGGAGGACTGGCTGGAGGTTTTCCAGACGCTGACCGACTTCGGCGACTTCGCGAAAGACCCGCGTTTCGGTGGAACCGGTGTGATCGAGAACCGAGCCGTGAAATTTTTCCCGCCCGCCGAGGCCTTGCCGCCATTGGAAATAGAGGACCGAATCGGAGCCGTGCGCCACAGCCTGCATGGCGGTGAGCATGTGAATGCCCGGGCGCTTGAGCTTCATCACCGGCATCCAGTTTGCAGAACTCGGCGTGCATTCCATGAGAAGCCACGGCCTGCCGGGCTTGAACGAGCGCATGAGGTCGTAAACAAACGAGTGCTCGACGGCGACATCCACCATGCCGGGCCGCGCGTCATACATCGGATAGGCATCCATCGACACAAAATCCAACTCCGCCGCGAGCCGCCAGTAGTCGAGAGGTTCGTGGGTTCCCATCAGATTGGTGGTCACGGGCACTCCAGGCGAGAATTCACGGATCGGTGCCACCTCGTCGCGGATGAACGACGCGTATTGATCGGAGCTGAACCGCTTCCAATTCACCCAGAGCGCCTCGATGCTGTTCTCGCCGTCCAAAGCAGGGGCCTCGATTTCCTCCCAACTCCGGTAGGTGTGCGACCAGAAGGCGGTATTCCATCGGCGGTTGAGATCATCGAGACCGGAGTAGCGGCGTTTCAGCCACTCGCGGAACGCCACCTCGCACACCGGGCAGTAGCAGGGCTCGAAGAATTCGTTCGAGATGTGCCACGCCACCAGCGCCGGATGCGCTCCAAAACGCCGGGCCAACTCGGAGTTGATGGCCCGCACCTTGGCGCGATAGACCGGCGAGCTAACGCAAAAATTCACCCGCATGCCGTGGCGGTTGCGGCGGCCGGCAGCTGGAGAGCGCAGGACTTCGGGATAAGCTTTCGAGAGCCAGGCGGGCTGCGCCGCCGAGGGAGTGGACAATATCGCGTGGCAACCGTGCTCCTTCAGGAGGTCGAGTGCCTCACCCAGCCAATCCAGCTCATAGCGCCCTTCCTCCGGCTCCAGCGCGGCCCAGGCGAAGATGCCAAGTGTGAGCGTGTTCGCACCGGCGAGTTTCATTTTTTCAATATCCGTCCGCCACTGCTCGCGGGGCCATTGCTCGGGGCTGTAGTCGCCACCATGGAGAAAGTGCGGCACTTGCATCAAACGATCGGTCATATTTTATCCTTCAGAACGACGGGCGGCGCGGAGCGACAGGCCACCGACCAGACTCAGAATCCCACCGATCAGCGCGAAACTCCAGCGCCCCTCGGGGGGATTGGGGATCAAAACGCACAGAAGCAAAAAGCCACCCATCACCAGGCAGAGCCAGCCGATGATCCGGTATTGCATGGCATCCTGGTTCTCCCCGCCCTCGGCCATGTGATCCACCGGGCGGGCGAGGTCTTCAAAGAGGCTCTCGATGCGGCTGCGGTGGCTCTCCACAGCGGTTCTCCAAAACAGCGTCGTCAGGAGAAACCACCCGGTCGAGCCACCCCATGTGGCCACGCTGATGAATAAAAAGCGCGAGTCGATCATTTCGCGCGTTGTGAGATCCCGATCAAGACCGAGCCATGATGCCACCAGGGCAGGATCGAAAAATGCCTGGGAAAGCACTGCACATCCCAAGCCCACAATGACTGTGGACCACCCGGACCAATCGGGCGTTTTTTTAATTACCAACCCGAGCACCATGGGCACGATCATCGGAGGCAAGAGCATGGCATTGAGAATCTGGAACAAGTCAAAAAGATTCAATGTCCTGAGGGAATTGACCATCAGGGCAACCCCGATCGTTAAAAGTCCAAAGCCCGCCGTGGTGAGTTTTCCCACCAGAATCTGCCGGGAATCGGTGGCACTCCGGTTGATATATCGGAAATACACATTTCGGACAAAGAACCCTGCGTTGGAGTTCAGCGCCGCATCCAGCGAGTCCGCCGCCGCTCCAAACATCGCACACACCATGAGTCCCAACACGCCTTGCGGCAGCACGGTCAGCGCCATGGCCAGCCAAGCCCCCTCTTCGGGGCTCTTCAAATTTGGAAACACGCGGGCGATCTCGGGATACACCACCGCCGCGCACATCGAGGGTAGCTGGATAAGGACCGGAAGCAAAATGACCAACCCGGGGAGCAACATCAGGAGCACCATTTTTCGCGTGCTGGCGTCGTCCTTGACGCGCACAAATTTCCCGCAGTTCCGGAGATCCATTTGCCCGATGGCATTGAAGAGAATGTTCCAAATCAACCACAGGGTCACGAGAGTGAGCGAGGCATCGGCATCAAACTTGAGGTGACGCTCCGGCAGGACCGAAAGAAAGCGGCCCGGGCCTCCGATTTCAGGAGTATTCAGCGAAAACCAGGCCACCAGAAAAACAACCATCAAGAGGATCACCCCCTGAACCACTGCAAAAAACGAGATCGCCCACTGGCCCCCAAGCACAGCAAGAAAGGTCACCAGAGCCCCAACGATCAAAATCGTCACCGGAAGATCCATTTGAAAAACCGAGGCCATGAAAACCCCGAGTGTGTTCAACCCGATCCCGCCCCAGAAGAGCCCCATCGGCAGGGTGAACCAGGTGTAGAATTGCTCCGTGCCGAGCCCGAACCGCCGAAAGACGGCCTCCATCGCCGTAATGACTCGCAACCGGCGGAACCTCGGCGCGATGAACCATAAAATCGCCAGTGTCGGTATCGTGGATAAAACCATGGACACCGGCAGCAGCATTCCATCGAGGTAACATTTCGCCGCTGCTCCGGTGAACGACCAGGTGCTGATGCCCGTGGCCATCGCGGAAATTGCGCCGACCCACCAGAGCATATTGCCGCCACCCCGAAAGTAATCGCTCGAGTTGCGGTTCAACCGGCGGCAGATCAGACCAATCGAACCGATAAGCAAGGCATAGAAGGCAATGACCATCCAATCCCAGCCCGTGAGTGGACGATGGGACTCCAGCAGATTGAAGGCGAGAATCGGAGTCATG
>CAYOGR010000010.1:0-31629 GCA_964403605.1 uncultured Chthoniobacter sp. | reverse complement strand
GGCTTGGGTTGGCTGGGACTCGAACCCAGAACCAACGCCTTAAAAGGGCGCTGCTCTACCATTGAGCTACCAACCCGTCGGGTCGGAAAATCTAGTGGCTTGCGGAGGTGATGCAATCATGAAATCCGGAATTTTCTCATTGCTCGGGGCTCATGAGCGCGGCGGCGCGGCATTGCAGGCGGAAGAGCAAGGAGCCGCCTTCGAATTTCCCGAGGTCTTCCGGCGCGCTTTTATCGAAGTCGGCAAGGAACATGGCCTCGACACGGTCGGCGAAGTTTTTATCCTGGATCGCGGCGGACAACTCGAAGTTCAACATGAAAGAGCGGTAGTCCATATTGATCGAGCCGACGATCGAGATGTCCTCGTCGGCGAGAAGGACCTTCTGGTGCATGAATCCGCGCTGGTAGCGCCAGAGCTTCACGCCGGCCTCCCGGAGTTTCTGGTAGTAGGTGAAGGAAGAGAGCCAAGGCAGAAGATGGTCGGCCATTTGGGGGAGGATGATCCGGACATCGACGCCGCGGATGGCCGCATGGCAGATCGCGTAAAACAACGGGCTGCCGGGGACGAAGTAGGGGCTGGCGATCCAGAGGCGGCGAGTGGCGGAATTGATGATGGAGAGGTAAACCGCCGGGCAGATGCTCCAATTTTCGGCAGGGCCGGAGGCGACGGGAAAAACAAGCGGCGAGGGCTCGGGGGCGACGGCGGGCTTGGGAAGGCGGAATGGCGGCACCTCACCGGTAATGTAATGCCAATCCTCAAGGAACGAGAGTTGGAATCCCGGAACGGAGGGGCCTTCGATGCGAATGTGTGTATCGCGCCAGGGGCCGAAGCGTCGGCTGCGCCCCATGTATTCGTCGCCGACATTGAGCCCGCCGAGAAAGGCCACAAGCGCATCAACGATCACCAGCTTGCGGTGGTTGCGGAAGTTGATTTGGAAGCGGCGCCCGAATTGGCGGTTGGTGACGAAACGCTCGACATGGATTCCCTCGCCGCGAAGGCGGGCGCACCAGGATTTGGGAAGGGCTTTCGATCCGACCTGGTCGAAGAGAACGCGGCATTCCACTCCCCGGCGTGCGGCGGCGACGAGGCGATCCGCGAGGGCGCGGCCCAGTTGGTCGTCGTGGATGATGAAGAACTGAACCCAGACGGATTCCTTGGCATTATCGATGGCGGCGAAGATCGACTGGAAGGCTGCCTCTCCATCGATGAGAAGATCGATTTTGGCTCCACTCGTGGCGGGTATCCGCGAGAGGTTGATGGCCATCCGGGAGGCTTCGCGGAAGTTGCCGTTGAAGTTGGCCTGGTAGCCGTCCAAATGCCGGATGATGGCGTGAAGGGCCTGGTCGAGTTTTTGCGAGGCGGAACTGCCGGCGAGGGGGTATCCGGCGAAGCGCGATTCGCCGAAAATCAGAAAGAGGGGAATCGTGAGGAGCGGGAAGACAGCGAGGCCGCAGGCCCATGCGATGGCGGACTGGGGAGTTCTCGCGATGAGGATGGCGCGCATGGCGAAAAGGATTCCGGCGATCTCCAAAGCCACCGAAATCGTGGCATAGAGAGGATCCAGTAACGACATGCCCAAGGAAATCTACTGGATCTCGGGGTTGCTGGCCGGCGTGGAGTGCCCGTGGGTGGGCTGACTTTGTGCGAGTTCGCCCCGGAGCAGGGAGAGTTCGTCGTTCATGCGGCGAACCTGGGTTTTATGGGATTTGTGCACTTGGGCTTCGTGCCTGTTGAAAAACAAGCCGAGGAGAAGCGTAGCCGGGATCAGGAGGAGGAATCCGCCCAGCGTCAGATTGAAGAAAAACCTCCCATTCGAAGCATCCTTGCCGAGGAGTGTGAGAATCCGGAAATCCAGCGCGGCTTGCATCGCGGAAAAATCGTCGGTCAAGCGGATGCGGCGGGCCTCATAGGATTGCTCCGCCAGAATCGCGCGGACAATCCCGGGATCGACTCTCGGGGCGGCTCCGGCGGTTTCCTCCCCGGGCGGCGGCTCGCCTTTCAAGGTGGCGAGGGCTTTTTCATCGATGGCTCGCAGCTTTTCGAATTCATCCGCTACCTGGTCGAAGCGCAACCACTCGGTTTCGCCGAACGAGATTGAGGCGTTGCGGAGTTTCAGGTTCCTTGGCGTGACATCGGAGAGGCTGTTGAGAATGGTGTCGGGGGTGGCAGGGGCATCGAGGATCGGGACGGATTTTTTTTGAACCAGCGCCTCGTAGGTCTTGATGTTCTCGGTCGTGGGGGAGGCGAGGGCAAGATCGAGGAGCCGTCCCAATTGAATCGAATCCTGGCGGAACCCGGCGATGATTTCATTCGCGCGGAAGAGGGTGCGCTGATCCTCGATCATCAGGGTTTGTTGCCGCCAGAATCGAACAGCCGCAATGGCCATGAGAATCTCCAGGAAAAGCAAAACCGCGAAGACGGGAAGGATCCGCTTGCGGATGTCCGGAATGTCCCGCGGGGCTTTGGACAGCTTCCCGTAGTATTGGTCAGGTCGAGTGTATTTGGCGCTCATCGAGGATTTGTCGAATGGCTTTAAGGATGGTCTGCGAGTCGCAGGGCTTGCCGAGGATTTTAATGAGGCCCAGCGCCCGCAGGGTTTCCTTGTCGGATTGGGTGTCGAGACCGCTTGTGCCAAGAACAGGGATGGAAGGCGAGATTTTGTGTATGGCCGCGACCATTGCCGGGCCGTCCATTCCAGGCATGGACATGTCGGTGATGACCAGATGGACCTCGCCGGCGTGCTTCTTGAAAACAGAGACGCCCTCTTCTCCGTCCTTCGCAGCGAGCACGCGGTAGCCTGATTTTTCGAGTGAGCGCTGCAAGACCTTGAGAACGATGTCCTCGTCATCCACCAGCAAAATCGTTTCTCCGCCTCCGGTGGGCTTGGCGCTTGGTTCCGGCTTGCCGGGTTCCTGAGTTTCGCCCGGTGTCGCCTTGGAGGCTGGCAGGAAAACATGAAAGGAACTTCCGCGTCCCTCTTCGGTTTCCAGCGTGAGAAACCCTCCGTGGCGCCGGATGATTCCCAGAACGGTCGCAAGGCCGAGCCCCGTGCCTTTTTCCGGGCCCTTGGTGGTGAAGAATGGTTCGAAGATTTTATTTTGAATCTGGCGCGGGATGCCTTGGCCGGTGTCGCTCACGCTCAGGCGCACATACCGGCCCGGTTTGGCGAGGGGTTGACGGGCGGCGAACCTTTCATCCACCTCGAATCGGACCGCCTCGAGCCGGAGTTGGCCGCCCTCGCGCATGGCGTCGCGGGCGTTGACGCAAAGATTCAAAACGACCTGCTCCATCTGGGTCTGGTCGCCCAGGATCGGAGGAAGTTTGTCCTCGACGGAGACATGGAGCTGGATGGCCTTTGGAAAAGCCTGGCGGACAAAATTCGCGACCTCCGCGAAGAGGGAGTTGATTTCCACACTCCGCAGTTCGGGCCTCACTCCGCTGGTGAAGGTGAGGATTTGGCGGACGAGTTCCGTGGCCCGGCGCACATTCGAGTCCAGCATTCCCAAAACCTCCTGGCTTTCGTTGTCGGCCAGGCGGTTCCGGAACATGTCGAGAGCGATCGAGATCGGCTGCAAAATATTGTTCAGGTCGTGCGCGATTCCTCCGGCGAGATTGCCGATGCACTCCTGGCGCTGGGCGCGCAGGCGTTCCTCCTCGAGAAGGCGCGACTCTGCGGCGTCGTCATTGATGATCAGGATGGACTGGGGATTTCCCGAGTGGTCGCGCAGGAGAACCCAGCGGCTTTCCACGGCGAAGGGAGTGCCGGTCGTGGTGGTGTTTTGGAGTTCCCCGCTCCATTCGCCGCGCTCAAGCACCGTGCGCCGCGCCAACTCGAGCGCCTCGCGGTTCGAACCCAGTTCCCGCGGGAGGGGACGGCCAATGGCTTCAAAGGAAGGCAGGCCGTATAGCCTTTCCGCGCCCATGCTCCAGTAGATCACCAGCCCCTCGAGGTTTTGGATGATGATGGCCTCCTCGTTGCGGAGCAAAAGCTCGGCCTGCTCGCGCGCATGGGCTTCCGTTCTTTTGCGGAGCGAACGGTCGCTCACGGCGCAGTAGATTTCCTTCAAGCGCCCCGCGACCGTCAATGCCGCCGCGTCGATCACCACATGGCGTGTGGATCCATCCTTGCAACGGACGCAAGCCTCCTGGGCCGACACTTTCCCGAGGGTTTGGATATTGTTTTTTAGAAACTTGAAATCGATGGAATCGACCAGGAACTCGTCGAGCGCGTGGTTCAGAAATTCCTCCTTGGCGAACCCGAGAAGCTCGCCACAGGCCCGGTTCACTCCGGTCAGGATTCCTTCGGGGGAAAGTTTCCAGAGAATGACAGGAAGAAGATCCCATGTTTCTAGGGAGAAACTTTCGGCATCCCCCACCGGCATCGAGTTGGGCAGGAGGTTGGAAACGGGAGGGGGAGGGGAGTCTGCTTGGTCGGCTTGTTTTGCCATTGGCGAATGCCGTGGGAACTTAAGGAGACCACCGCGTGGGGTCAACCGCAAAGCCCCGAAGGACAATCCAGGTGCGAATTAGTCATTTGTAATTTCATTGAAAAAAAGCGGCTTATTTATATTCGCACGGATTTTCGCAAAAAAATCCGCCATTTCGCCCAAGCTTGCCGGAAGCTGGCACAGGTTCTGCTGTGCAATCCATCACATGAACACTCTTGCCGCCCTCGAGCACTATAATTCCCTTTGCGACGAATTGGACAACTTCATGCATGAAGAAAATTCCCGGTTGCGATCGCACGGGCCGGACGGAGGTTCCCTTATTGACCGCAAGAAGGGCATCCTGGAAAAGCTGGAAGGTGCCCTGCAAATGCTCCGCTCGGCGGGGCCCGTTCGCACCACCGAGCATGCGGCCTCCTGCGAGGTCCGCAAGCGCGTGATGGCGAAAATCCTGAAACTTCTTCTATTGAGCCGCGAGAGCGAGCAGTTGCTTTTAAAGAATTCCGTTTGCGTGGCACCGCGCGTGGAGGCTCCCAAAGCCACCTCGGCCCGGCTCGCCAGCACTTACAAGACACCGAAGACCGCGGCGAAGGGCGTTTCCCAAGCCGATGGTTCCTGGGTCGTCTGGTAATTCCCGCGCCCTTGCGGCGACGGCCTTTTCTGGTTTAATCCGGAGAGATCCATGGCTCAACAACCGCTCCCGATCACTCCCGGTCAGAAATACAAGTTTGTCGTCAAATCGGCCGAAGAGGCCGCGTCCATCATTCGGGACAGGCTCGGAGAAATGGCCCAAGTCATTTCCGTCCGCCAAGTCGAGGGCGAGGGGTTGGCGCGCTTCCTGAAATCCCCGAAACTCGAAATCATCGCCCAGATTCCGCCGGCTCCTGTCGACATGCCGGAGGCGAAAGGTTCCGCAGCGCAGCAGGAGTCATTGGAATCCGAGGAGGAGGCGGAAACGCCCCAGCGACGCAAATCCTCCCGCGCCCGCAAGCCCCGGCCCGCCGCCGAACCCCGCCGCGAGGAGACCGATTATGTTTCCGAGACGCTGGTCCGGGCCATGTTCAACAACCTCCCGACCGGCAGGCTATGGACGCTTTTGTCGAAGGCGGGCATCCCGACGGAATTTCTTGCCCAGATCGGCGAGCAGCCCGAGACCCGCGGGCTGAATGACCAACCGCTCCAGACCGCCATTTCCCGGTTCGCCTTGCTCATGCGCGACCGCGCCCCGGGCCGATCCCTGGCACTCTCGAACCGCGTGGCGTTTTTTGGATCGCCGGGCTCGGGTTCGACCACCGCGCTTTGCAAGCAGCTTTCCGCCGATGTGTTTTTACGCGGGCGCCAGGCGTGCGTGATGAAACTCGAGGCGGACGAACCGAATTCGAGCGAAGGGCTGGCGATGTTTTGCGAGGCGCTGGGCGTCCCCCTGCTGCGGACAACCGCCGAGCTTCGGAAAATTTCCGAGGATGTGGCCGTGTATTTCGACCTTCCCGGCATGACGCTCACGGGAAAAAACATCCGGCATATTCAAAAAATTTTCGACGAGTTGGGGATCGAGTCCCGCGTGTTGGTGGTCAATGCCGCCTACGAGCGGCAACTCATCCAGGAGGCCTACACGCGAGCGGGCGCGATCGGGGCGACGCATGTGGTCTTCACGCATGTGGACGAGATTCCGCGCTGCGGGAAACTTTGGGAGTTCGTGCTCGACGACGGCCTTGTGCCGCTTTTCGCCAGCACAGGTCAGAATATTGCCAGCGATTTCGACCGTCATGTGATCGACATGCTCGTTCGCAGGACGCTTTCGGCCGGGGACGAATAAAGCGAGGGGAGCCAACCATGCATTCATCGACAACGAGGGTTTTGTTTTTCACGATCTTGGCGGTTGTGGCGCTTGCCGGTTGCAAGGAGGCGGCCACGGTGATTTCCCCGAGGTCCGACGCGACGCCGCCCGCGACTCCCACGCCGGCGGAGGTATTGAATGTGGGCGTGTTTTTACCCCTGAAAGGCGAGATGCAGGCCAGCGGGGAATCGATGCTCAACGGCCTGATCCTCGCCGCCGAGGAGGCCAACGCCGCCGGCGGAGTCCTCGGCCGTCCCGTGCGTCTGGTGGTTCGTGACACGAGATCCCAGCCCGACCGTTTGGCGAAGGCCGTGGGCGACCTCGTTACCGAGGACAAGGCGGTCTGCGTGATCGGCGGTCTTACCGGCGGTGGGGCCGAGGCTTCCGCGGTGGCGAGGGAATTGCAGGTGCCGTTGATTGCCCCGGGATCCACGATGCCCGGCGTGCCTTCGCAGGAACCCTGGACGATCCGGCTTTGCTTCTCGGATTTTCTCTCGGGGCGCGTGATGGCGAAATTCGCCGATTCGCTGAAAGCCACGCGCGCCGTGGTTCTTTACGATCCCGCCAGCGACTACGCGAAGTCTCTCGCGATGGCCTTTGGAAGAGCTTTCAAGAGCAAGCGCGGCCATCGGATCGTCGGCGAGCCGTTTCAAACGGGAACCAGCGATTTCAGCGAGCACATCGAGGAGATCAAAAAAATCAACCCGGAGGTGGTCTATCTCCCGACCGATCCGCAGCTCGCCGCCGCGATTCTCGTCCAAGCCCGTGCGGCTGGTCTCGAGACCCCCTTCCTCGGCACGGCCACCTGGGACTGCGAGGAGTTCCTCAAAGGGGCCGGCCCCGCAGCCAGGAATTGCTACCTGCCCGGCCGCTATGTCCCGAGCGCGGAGACCGGTGCAGGCCGTGTTTTTTTGGCGAATTATCTGCAGAAGTATAAAAAGCCCCCCAATGCCATGGCTGCGCTTGGCTACGACTCGCTGCGGGTTTTTCTCGACGCTTATCAGATTTCCAAAGGGGAGGGGCCCGAGGCGCTGCGCGAAGCACTCAAGGAGACCACGAATTTCGAGGGAGTCACCGGCCCAATCACGGTGGATCCGGTCCTTGCTGTGTCACAGGCCATTCCGATCTTCAAGGTAAAGGACAACGAATTCGCCTTTGTCGAAACGCTCGAGCCGTAGAGGGGCGCTTTTTCCTTGGAGGGCTGGACTCCGGTTTTTAGAGTGTCCGCCCTTATGAAACCTGCCATTCGCGTAGCCGTGACCGGAGCCGCCGGTCAAATCTCCTATTCCCTCCTCCCCCGCATCGCCTCCGGAGCCATGTTCGGCCCCGAGCAGCCGGTGATTCTCCAGCTTCTGGAGGTGCCTGTGGAAAAAGCCATGAAGGCCCTCGAGGGAGTGGCCATGGAACTTGACGACTGCGCCTTCCCCCTTCTTCACGGGATGGTTCTCACAGACGACGCGAAAGTGGGCTTCAAGGACGCCAACTGGTGCCTGCTCGTGGGAGCCAAGCCGCGCGGGCCCGGCATGGAGCGCGCCGACCTTCTCAAGGATAATGGCAAAATCTTCACGACCCAGGGTCGAATCATCGATGAAGTTGCGGCCGATGACGCCCGGGTGGCCGTGGTGGGAAATCCCGCCAACACCAACGCCATGATCGCCGCCAGCATGGCGCGCCGACTCACTCCCGATCGCTTCACCGCCATGGTTCGCCTCGACCAAAACCGCGCCCAAACCATGCTCGCCAAAAAGGCCGGTGTGCCCACCACCGAGGTCTCCGACATTTTCATTTTTGGCAATCACAGCCCGACGATGTTCCCGGCCTTCGGTCATGCCAAAATCAAAGGCCAACCGGCGGAAAACTTGATCGGCGACCGCGCCTGGCTCGAGGGGGAATTCTGCGAAAAGGTCGGCAAGCGCGGTGCTGCCATCATCGCCGCCCGCGGGGCCTCCTCGGCGACCTCCGCCGCGAATGCCCTCATCGACCATGTCCGTGATCTGGCAACCCCCGGCAAGATCCATTCCGTCGCCGTGAAGTCCGGGGGCCTCTATGGCTTCGATCCGAATGTCTGGGCCGGAATGCCGGTGAAAACCACCGCTCCTGGCGCCTTTGAAGTCATCACCGGCATCGAGATGGACGAATTCGCCAAATCGAAGATCGCCGCGACGAACAAGGAACTCGTTGAGGAGCGATCGTTCGTGGCTGAAATGCTTGGCTGAAAAAGCCGCCGCCCGCGCGGCCGCACGCCGTCAGGCGTTCGGCGCGGGTTGGATCAGTTCGATCTCGTAGCCCTCGGGGGCATCGACGAAGGCGATCACCGAACCGCTGGAGGTTTTCGTTGGGCCGTCGCTGAGCGGATAGCCGAGGGCGGCCGAATGCTTCGCAAAGGCCTCGATGTCGTCCACCTCGAACGCCAAGTGCGTCAAATCGGGGCCGACTTGCACCGGGCCGCTTCCGTCGAACTTGCAGATCTCGATCTCCTCCCCGCTGCCCGGGGCCTTGAAAAAAACCAATTCCGAACCGCGCCCGCTCTTGCTGCGCCTCGTTTCCTGAAGCCCCAGCACATCGCGGTAAAAAGCCACGGTCTTGTCGAGGTCGCTGACACGGTAACGGGTGTGAAGAAGTCGTTTGATCATAGGTAGGACACGGTTTTATCCCTGTTTGAAAATCCCGCGGCAAGCCCGGAAAGCCTCCGCGCGTTTTTCTCCGCGAGGCTGTTGACCCCCCCGATTGAAAGTGTGTAGCGTCCCGTCCGACATGAACCTCAACAACATCACCTCCTTGGTTTCCGAACCCTCCACCTCCAAAAACATCCTCACCAGCGATGTCGAGTTGACCGGCACGCTCAAGTTCGAAAGCGAAATGATTTTTGACGGCAAGCTCGACGGCGAGATCATCTCCGAAGGCGTTCTCACCCTCGGCAAAAACGCCATCGTCAAAGGCGAGGTTCGCACCAAGTCCGTGACGATCCACGGAACGGTGAACGGCAATGTGACGGTTCAGGAGCGTTGCGAACTCAAGTCGAATGCCGAACTCCTCGGCGACCTCAAGGCGATGCGCATCATTATCGAGGAAGGCGCGACTTTCATCGGCCACTCCGAGGTGACTCCCGCCAAGAGCTCGGGGCTCGGATCCCGCTCCTCCTCGCCCGCCATCGAAAGCGCCGCCTAAGGCTCCATGCCTTCCACACCGCCGAAGACACCGTTTCGGTGCCCGGAGTGCGGTTTTGTGCAGCTCGAGTCGCCCAGCCTCGTCTCGACAAACTGCCGTTCCTGCGGCGCCCACTACGAAGTCACCGCCTCGGACCGAATCCGCTCCGGCGGGGAAACCTCACTGCCATCCTTTGCCGGAAAAAAAACCGGACAGGGCAAGCCGGTGCATTGCCTGAAGTGCGGCCGCACCCATGAGGTTTCGCAAAAGGCCCAAAGCACGATCTGCCCCGGCTGCTACGCCCCGATCGAGCTCGTCGATGTCTCGATCAACGAGAGCATCTCCCGCGCCGTGGACACCCGCGGCCACCTGAAACTTGGCCCGAAGGGCATCATCGGAAACGACTGGATCGTGTGCGGCTCCGCCCGCATCGAGGGCGTTTTCAACGGCCACCTCCGTTGCGAGGGCGAGGTGCGGCTCGCCATGCAAAAGACCTGCCCGGGTCGCATCAGCGCGGGCTCCATTCTTATCGAGCGCAAGGCGCAGATCGACAGCGCGCACCCCATCGTCGCCGACCAATTCGCCATCGAAGGCACTCTGCGCGGAGCCGTGATTTCGAACGGAATCGTCCGTGTGCTCAAGGGCGGGCGCTTGGAGGGCACAGTCACCGCGCCCTCCATGGTCGTTGAAAAAGGCGGCATCTTTGTGGGTGACTGCCGAATCCAATCCGCTAAATCCCCGGAGCCCGCCGGGGAATCCGTCGAACCCGAAACCGATCAGGAGTTGCCCGCCGACGGGATGCCCGCCGAACCTTCCAACACATGAAAAACACCGAGGAACTTTTCGAGACCCCGCCTTCCGAGGCGATGGCCCACGCCCGCGCGACTAAAAATCCGCTTCGCAAACTTTACTTCTGGACCCTCCACTGGGCGGATCACAAATACGCGATCCCGGTTTTGTTTTTCATCTCGTTCATCGAGTCGTCGTTTTTTCCGATTCCGCCCGATGTGTTGTTGATGGCGATTTGCTTTTCGCGGCCGAAGCGCTGGATGCAAGCGGCCTTCTGGTGCACGGTCGCCTCGGTCCTCGGGGGCGTCTTCGGGTGGTATATCGGCTGGGGCCTTTGGGAGGTCGTCGGCCAGCCGATTGTGAAATTCTACCACGGCGAGGCGGTCATGGAGCAGGTCAAGAATCTCTACAACACCTGGGGATTCTGGGGAGTTCTGATCGCCGCGATCACGCCCATTCCCTACAAGGTTTTCACCATCGCCTCGGGTGTGTTCCAATACGATTTGCTGCAGCTCGTGCTGGCCTCGATCATCGGCCGGGGATTCCGGTTTTTCCTGGTCGCCGGGCTGATCCGCCTGTTCGGGGAAAAAGTCCGCAAGTTCATCGAGACGCGTCTGGAGATCTGTTTGATCCTCGGGACACTCGCGGGGATCGGCGGCATCGTGGCGCTGAAATTTTTGAGGTGAGCCCGGTGGCAGGTGTTCGGTCTTTACCAGAGGAACCGGCTCGCCGATAGTCCTCGCCCTTCAATGAGCAAGACAATCGGCATCGGACTCGCGGGCTTCGGAACCGTTGGCGCGGGGGTTTACAAAAATCTTCAGCGCAACGGAGCCCTTCTCGCCCGGCGCATCGGCGCCTCGTTCGAGGTGAAAAAAATCGCCGTTCGCGACCTTCAAAAAACCCGCGATGTCGAGGCGCCCGCCGCTCTTTTCACGAACAAGCCCGACGAAATCCTCGCCGATCCTTCGATTCAAATCGTCGTGGAGTTGATGGGGGGCATCGAGATTCCGCTCGCGTTTGTCAAAAAAGCGATCGCCGCCGGGAAGATTGTCGTCACTGGAAACAAAGCCCTGCTCGCCGAGCATGGGCGGGAAATTTTCGACCTTGCCCGAGGGAATCGTGTGCCGGTTTTCTACGAAGCCGCCGTGGCCGGTGGCATTCCGATTATCAAATCCGTCCGCGAGGCCTTTGTAGGAAACCGCTTCGAGGCGATCCACGGCATTCTCAACGGCACGAGCAACTACATCCTTACGCGCATGGCCGGCGAGGGGCTCGATTTTGCGCCGGTTCTGGCCGATGCCCAGAAACTCGGCTACGCCGAGGCCGATCCCGCGCTGGACATCAATGGCTGGGATGCCGCCCACAAGGCCATCATCCTCGCCTCGCTGGCCTACGGCTTTTGGATCGATCCGAAGGATGTCCTCGTCGAGGGCATCGAAAAAGTCACCGCCGCCGACATCCGTTTCGCCGACGAACTCGGCTATCGCATCAAGCTCATCGCTTCGATCAAGGCCGACGATTCCGGCTCGATCGAGGTGCGCGTGGTTCCGACCCTTATTCCGAAATCCCATGTGCTCGCCTCGGTGAACGGAGTGTTCAATGCGGTCGCTGTGAAGGGCGATGTGGTCGGGGAAGCCCTGTTTTACGGTCGCGGCGCGGGCCAAGACCCCACTTCCAGTTCCGTGCTCGGCGACCTCGCCGAGGCTGCGGCGTTCCTCGAATCCCCGCGCCAATGCATCGGATTCACGCCACACGGCCTCTACGGACGCTCGAAGCCGATCGATCAAACCGTTTCCAAATACTACCTCCGCCTCGGCGTGGAGGATCGCCCGGGCGTTCTCGCCGAGATCGCCGGCACGCTCGCCAAGGCCGACATCGGCATTCTTTCGGTGATCCAACCCGAGGGTTTGGTCGATGGCTCGGTGCCGCTCATCCTCACCCTTCATGACGCGCCGTTCGGCCCGATGAAAAAAACCGCCGCCGCGCTCGAATCGCTGCCTTGCGTGAAAGGCAACCCGCTCCTTCTCCACATGGAGACCTTCCAATGAAGCCGCTGCTCAACGACAAGGGCGTCATCGCCCGCTACCGCGAATTCCTCCCCGTTACAGCCGCCACGCCCGTCGTGTCGCTCAGCGAGGGCTCCACGCCGCTTATCCATTCTCCCAAACTCAGCGAAAAAACCGGCGCCGAGGTTTATTTGAAATACGAGGGCCTGAATCCCACCGGATCTTTCAAGGACCGCGGAATGACGGTTGCCATTTCCAAGGCGGTGGAAGACGGGGCCCACACCGTCATTTGCGCCTCGACCGGCAACACCTCGGCCGCCGCCGCCGCCTACGCGACCCGCGCCGACATCCAGTGCGTCGTGATTTTGCCTGCGGGAAAAATCGCCATCGGCAAGCTCGCGCAAGCCTATGTCTACGGCGCGAAAGTCGTGGCGATTCGCGGCAATTTCGATGACGCCCTCCGCATCGTTCGCGAGTTCGGCGGAGTCGAGGGAGTCGGCATCGTGAATTCCATCAATCCCTACCGCATCGAGGGCCAGAAGACCGCTTCGTTCGAAATCATCGAGGATTTGGGCGACGCCCCCGACATTCACATCCTGCCTGTCGGAAACGCCGGCAATATCACTGCGTATTGGAAAGGCTACCGCGAATTCCAAACCCTCGGCCGGTCGACCCGCCTCCCCAAAATGGTTGGCTTCCAGGCCGCCGGCTCCGCACCGCTTTTCCTCGGCCACCCGGTCGAAAACCCCGACACCATCGCCACCGCCATCCGCATTGGAAATCCCGCCAGTTGGGACGGCGCAAAGAATGCCGTCTCGGAATCCGGCGGCTGCATCGACATCGTCACAGATACGGAAATTCTCGACGCCCAAGCCTGGCTCGCGGGCAATGAAGGGATTTTCGTGGAACCTGCCAGCGCTGCCAGTGTCGCGGGGTTGATGAAATGTTTTTCGAACTCCCGCTGCGCGACCTGCCCCTTCGGCGCAGGCATCCGCCCCGGTGCGAAGGTCGTCCTCACCGTCACCGGCCACGGGCTCAAGGACACCGAAGCTCCGGTGAAACACGGCGGCTTCGCCCCGCTCGAGGCCGATGCCACCCTGGACGCCGTTCGCGCCGTCCTCGACAACCACTAAATTTTTTTCATGGCCCTGCTTGTTCAGAAATACGGAGGAACCTCGGTCGGCAACCCCGAACGAATCCAAAATGTCGCCCGCCGCGTCCTCGCGACCCAGCGCGAGGGAAATTCGGTCGTCGTCGTTGTTTCAGCAATGTCCGGCGTTACCGACGGCCTCATCAAACTCGCCAAGGAGGTTTCCTCCGCGCCCACCGAGCGGGAGATGGATGTGCTCCTCGCCACCGGCGAGCAAACGACCATCGCCCTCACCGCGATGGCGATCAACTCGATGGGTGGCAAGGCGGTTTCCCTCACCGGCGCCCAAGCCGGCATCACCACCAGCGGAGTCCACACCAAGGCCAAAATCTCGAATATCGCCCCGCGCCAGATCCGCAAATTTCTCGACGAGGGAAATGTCTGTATCGTCGCCGGATTCCAGGGCCAGACCGACGAGGGCCAGATCACCACTCTCGGCCGAGGCGGCTCGGATCTCACCGCCATCGCCATCGCCTCGGCCCTGAAGGCCGATATGTGCGAGATCTACACGGATGTGGATGGCGTTTACACCTGCGACCCGCGCGTCGTGCCGGACGCCCGCAAGATCGATGTCATCGCCTACGACGAACTTCTGGAAATGGCCAGCAGCGGCTCGAAAGTCATGCAAAGCCGCTCGGTCGAATTCGCCAAAAAATTCAAAGTGCCCTTCGAGGTGCGCAGCAGTTTCAACAACAACAGGGGAACCATCGTGAAAGAAGAATCCATCGGACTCGAAAATGTCGTCGTGCGCGGAATCAGCCTCGAGCGCAAGCAAGCCAAGGTCACCATCACCCATGTGCCCGACAAACCCGGCACCGCCTCCCGCATTTTCACCGCCCTCGCCGAGGCGAATGTGATCATCGATGTCATCGTTCAAAATGTCTCCATGAGCGGCACGACGGACATTTCCTTCACGATGTCCGCCGATGAACTCGAAAAACTCGGCCCGGTCATCGACCGTGTTTCCAAGGAAGTTGGCGCCGGCGAGGTGATCAAAAAAGGCGGTATCGCCAAGCTCAGCGTTGTCGGCATCGGCATGCGCTCGCATTCGGGAGTCGCCGCCACCCTCTTCGAATGCCTCGGCAACGGCGGCGTGAACATTCAAATGATCTCCACCTCCGAAATCAAAATCGCCGTCATCCTGGACGAGTCGCAGATCGACCACGCTGCCAAACTCGCCCACGCCGCCTTCGGATTGTCCGCGACCCAGTGAGGGGACGGGTATCCCCCGGTTTCCGCACCTGGCGTGGCCGGTAATCCCGGTATTAGCGCCAGGCCGTGTTTCTCGGAAGTGTGTTCGGGTGAGCAAAGGTTGCCTCTATCCCTCGATGGCGTAAAAGGATTCACTCTTGCCGGAATTGATCCCAATCCGGCTTCTGATGTGTTGAATGGTTCAAAGCCGGATCCGACGGAGGGATGGTTGAGACATAATTAACCCAATTCAAAGAATGGATTGCGGAATATCAGGAGAGCCTGAAAATTCCCCGCGTTTTTGGCCGGTGCCTATGAATACACTTTAAAACCTCAATGAATAAAAATTCAACCGCTCCTTTAGTCGGACAAGTGGCGTTTGTCACAGCCTCGTCCAAGGGGATCGGCAAGGCATGCGCAATCGCTCTGGCCGAAGCCGGGGCGGACATCATTCTGGGCCTCCGGAACCCGGGGGCATGCCGGTCGATTGTCCTTCAAATCCAAAAGCTGGGCCGCGAGGTTTTGCCTGTCCCGATGGACATGACCTGCATGGATCAGATCGCAGCGGCTGTGCAGGCCGGGTTCAGGCACTTTCAACGCATTGACATTCTCGTGAACAATGCCGGCATCGGCGCTCCAAATCGCGCAGAGCGTGTCACGGAGAAGGACTTTGACGAGACATTGAGCGTCAACCTCAAGGGCACATTTTTTACCTCCCAGGCGGTTGGCAGAATCATGATCAAGCAGCGGAGAGGGAGGGTCATCAACATCGCCTCCCAGGCGGGATTTGTCGCTTTGCCCACGGAGTCGATTTATTGCATGACGAAGGCGGCCATCGTCCATCTTACAAAATGCCTGGCGCTGGAATGGGCACCTTACAATATTTTGGTGAACGCCGTCGCACCCACATTTATCAAGACGCCGGGAACAAAAAAGTGGCTGGATGATGAAAAATTCAATGCGTCCGTTCGTAGACGGATTCCGCTCGGTCGTATCGGATCTCCCGAAGAAGTGGCCGGACCTGTTGTGTTTCTGGCATCGCCCGCCGCTTCGTTGATCACCGGGGAGACGCTCGTGATTGATGGAGGTTGGACTATTCAGTAGATTGTCGCCGAGGAAAACACCGGGAGCCGGTTGCCGCATTCCCGGCGGGCTGTCCTGACCCGGGCGAACCAGTGAACATGAACACACCGGCACCAGGTCGTCAGGAAACGATTTCGCACCGCGAACTCGCCCGATCGATGAGGCTGAGCATTTTTGCCGGATCCCTGGGAATGCTATGGCTGTCGCTTTCGATCGGCTTGCCGCTGACAATGTTCATGGAGGCAATCGGTGCCAGTGGTGTGCTCATCGGGTTGATCACCGCTGTGCGGTTGACCAGCATGGCTGCGCAGATCCCTGGGGCGATCCTCGCCGAGGCGGTGGGATCCCGCAAAGGCGTGTGGGCTGTGATGGCGTTATCCCACCGGGCTTTGTGGTTCATTCCAGCAGGCCTTGCTCTGATCGCGCACACAGGCGAGCCGTGGATTCCTGTGTTGGTCGTGTTGGTCGTGACCATCAGCGAATTGCTTGGAAACGCCGCCGGGGCTCCCTGGATGAGTTGGATGACCGAGTTGATCCCCGGCCGCACGAGCGGAAAATTTTGGGGAACCCGCCAGAGTGTGATCATGGCTGTCTCGCTGGGCGGTCTCTGGCTGGCTGGCTTTTTGCTCGATTCCTATGACGGGCGGCAACAATCCCCCAGCCTGGAGGGCTTTGCTCTCGTCTTTGCGTTGGCCGCCGTGTTCGGAATCCTCGATATCGTTATCCACTTGGGAGTTCCGGAACCCTCCCGCGCGGAAGCGCGTCGGGAGACATCTGTCTGGCAGCGCCTCCAAGCCCCCTTGCATAGCGATGCTTTCCGGCGTTTGACGCTTGCCATCGGGGTTTGGAGCTTCGGGTTCTCCATGGTGGGCACATTCGGCATTGTTTACCTCAAGAAGGAATTCGGGCTCTCTTATACGGAATTGGCGGCGCTCACCGTCGCAGGTGCCCTGGGTTCGGTGGTATCGAGCTATTTTCTCGGACAATTGATCGACCGGGTTGGTTCCCGCATCTCGGCCGGTCTTCTTTTCCTGACCGCTCCCCTCAGCATGCTGGGATATTTTTTTATCAGCGAGAGCGTGTATGATTTCGCCGGCTTGGGGATTTCAAATGTGGCTCTGGTCATTTTCCTGACGAGCATAGTCGGTGGCGCCCTGTTCTCGGGGGTGGGACTTTGTCAAATTCGTCTCATTGGTGTTTTGTCGGAGGCATCCGGTCGAACAATGTGGATGGCAGTGCATGCCTGTCTGGTCGGCTTTCTGGCCGCTCTGGGACCATTGGCGGGTGGTTTTGTGATGGACTGGTTTTCCGCCAACCCGAGCGGTTGGATCCTTCCGGGCGGGGTGGAGTTTTCATTTTATCATGCACAGATTGCCTTGTTCTGTGTGGCGGCTTGGGGGGTTGCGCTGCCTGTCCTCCTCGGCGTCCGGATGCCGGGGGGTGAGATGTCCTTCAACGCGGCCGTATCGGAAATGCTGCTCACAAGCCCCGTTCAGGTGATCCGCAATTTCTATAACATCGGTGTCATGACGGCCGGTGCCACGCAACGCCAGCGCGTGGGTGCGGCGCGCAATCTCGGCGGCACGCGAACGCGTCTTGCCGTTCCCGATCTGACGGAAAAGTTGGAAGACCCTTCGATTGACTTGCAGGAGGAGGCGGTTGAAGCCCTGGGAGCGATTGGGTCGCGGGAAGCTGTGGATGCCCTGCTGGCGCGCCTCCATGATCCCGCAGTCCTGGTCGCGCCGCAAATTTGTCGGGCGCTGCGGCAGGCGGCAGATCCGCGGGCGGTGGATGCCTTGATTCGCCAACTCGATTCCCCGGACCGTGAAGTTGTTGTCGAGAGTGTGCGGGCCCTTGGAGTGCTTCGCGACCGTCGGGCCATCCTCGGTATACTCGATCTGATCAAAGAAACGCGGGATCCCAAATTGCTGGCTGTTTGCGGTGACGCACTCGCACAGTTGGGAGAGTTGTCTGCGGTCTATCAAATCATCCCGCAAATGCGCGAAACCGAAAGCCGCACCTTGAAGCAGGCACTTTCCTTGGCACTTGGCGATATTCTTGGAGAACGGGAGGTTTTTTATCAATTGCTCATTCAGGATCGCGAGTCCCGGGGAGTCGGCGCGTCCAAGGCGCTTTCCCGTCTCAGCCGCTCGGTCAAAAAGCATTTCCCGCAGGCGCATCCGCAACTTGAATCGATTGAGAGACTGGAAGCCTCCTACGAAGCGGTTGATTTGCCGCGGTGCTCAAGCCTGCTCCTGCATCTTGGCCTGCATCTGATCCAATTCATCCATTGTCTTCAGCTCACACTCGATCCCGACCAAGCCATGCTGAACTTGATGGAGCGCGACAGGCAGGCCGGCATCACAATCTGGTTTCTCAAGATTCTTAACGAGCCATGGATGATCCAAGGCCGTGATTCTCGGGATTCCTCCGATATCCTTCTGGGAATCCATATTCTTACGAGCCTCATGGGCAACAATGACATAAGAGTTCAAGGCGAACCCTCCAAAAGAACGAATCCTGCCTCGTTAATCCTTTAACGAATGCCGTGTTTGATCGAGGGCAATGCAGACACTAGGAACGGAGTTTATCGCTCTACTTGGCCTCGTCTTTCCCATGAATCCCATTCGCCAACTCTCCAGCAACTTCCTCGATTTCCAAACGGGTGCGTGCGGCTACGACGAAGGAAATAGCCGCGCTCTGACCCGGGGCGAACCTGTTTTTCATCGTTATTCAGGACATTTGCCGGCAGTCGCCGAGATTTCCACAAGGCATCTGCCAATCACCAAACACTCATGAATACACCCTACTACGATGACGCCCGCCCGCGTCCCTCCAAACGACTCCTGCTGCGCGATCACGGCATTGTCCTGCCTTATGGAACCGGCCCGCTCGAATGCGATTACCTCGGTGCCCGGGATGTGTGGGTCTTTGAGCGGGACGGGAAATTTTACATGCACTATGACGGTGCCGGGCCGAAGGGATGGCTCGCCTGCCTTGCGGTCTCGGACAACCTGACCGACTGGAAGCCGCTCGGCCCGGTGCTGAACTTCGGCCCTCCCGGTTCGGTCGACAGTGGCAGCGCCAGCTATGGCACGACCTACTTTGACGGCACGCGCTGGCACATGTTTTATCTCGGCACACCGAATGTTTCGGAGGCCCCGAATTTCGTCCCGTGTTTCCCCTACCAGACGCTTAAGGCCAATGCCGACTCGCCCACCGGTCCGTGGACAAAGGTTCCCGGCCTGCGCCCATGGGTCACCACGCCGGGCACCTTTTGCGAATCCTCCGCCAGCCCGGGGCAGGTGCTCCAGTTGCCGAACGGCGAGTATGTCCAATACATTGCCGTCTCCACCGGATTTTTTGGCGAGGTCACCGTGAAGCGCACACTGGCCATCGTGCGCACCCGCGACCTCGACGGCGAATGGACACTCGATCCGGAGCCCATGCTGCCCCTCACCGAGCAGATCGAGAACAGCACGATGTATTTCGAGGAGAGCACCGGACTCTGGTATCTTTTCACGAATCATGTTGGCTACCGCCATGGCATCGAAAGTTGTGACGCGATCTGGGTCTATTGGAGCCGCGATCCGGAGAAGTGGAATGTCAACGACAAGGCCATCGCCCTCGACTACGAACACTGCACGGTCTCAAAGGACACCATCGGGCTGCCGTCCGTCGTGCGCCACGGCGACCGGCTCGCTCTGTTCTACGATGCCCTCGACCAGCCCGCCACCGACAGCCTCCTCTGCCACATGCGCCGCCATATCTGCCTCGCTTGGATCGATCTTGCCAAGCCGCTGATCGAACAATTGCAGCCTGTGTGAAACCCCGGAATCCCGACGAATCCAAATATTCTCCACGAGGCGGTGGGGCCTGGAGATTTGTGCAGGATTGTCGACTGTAATCCACGAAGCGACTCGGTTTTTTCCGGAAGTTGCCGACTGGCTCCCACTGCCGTTTTAGCTGCTTTGAATAAAGCGGCGAGGATTTTGCCGCAGACACGGCAAAGATGGCAGCCGACCTCGAAACCCAGCGTTGGGGGATGTTTGCATCCCGTAACAGCTACCGCTCTCCGATCGTGCCGACGGCGAATGATGGGCGGACATGAAGGAAGTTTTTGCTCCGATTGACCCCTGATCCCTGCGCCGAGACGCGGAAGCTTCCTCGTCGGCACGCATCACCAATAAATCCTGGGGCCGATTTCCGAAGGTAGGGGATTGGGTGGCGGGGCCTCGTTTCTGAGGAGGGATTGCCGCGTTTCCGAGGGGGATTTGCCGTAAATGCGGGTGAAGCAGCGGGTGAAATACAGGGGATTTTCGAAGCCGCAGCGGTCGGCGATTTCCTTGATCGCCAGGCTGGATCGCCCGAGCAGGGCCATGGCGAGTTGGAGTTTCAGAAGACGAAATGTTTCCATCGGCGCGTGGCCCAGGGCGGTTTGAAAAAGCCGGCAGAGGTGTTTTTCTGTGACGCCAGCGCGCTTGGAAAGTTCCCCGAGCTGCAGGGCGTGATGGGGATTTGTGTCGATAATCGATCTCATGAAATTCAACGAGGCGTGGACTTGCTCGGGCAGTCGGTAGGCCACACGGAGACCCTCTTCACCCGAGGGTTTGATCAAAATGCCCAGAAGGCACTCCATAAACAGGCTCTCCTCGGGCCAAGCCCTGAGCGTGGGCCAAGCGGTTTCGCCATGCGTGGCGATGCGGCCAAGCAAATGGCGGAGCATCGGGGCGATGACAGGAGCGGGGTTTTTGAGAAGAACCGGCCACTTGCCTGGCGCGGGCCACTCGCGGGGAATGGTCTCGATATCAAAATGCACATAGGCATGCCGAGTGGTTGTCTTCGTATCCCAAGTGTAGGTCTCCCGGAAATCCGGGCGTGCTAGAATGATGCTGCCGGGCGGTGCCTTGTGTTCCTCATCTCCCAAGCGGTAAGTCGCCGTTCCCTCGATCATCAAAACCAGTTCGAAATCCTTGAGAACACGCGGTGCAAGTTTGTCGCCGGGGCGGTAATGAACCGCCGAGCCGTAAATATACTTCAGGGCGAGCCGGCCTGATTCGCGAATTCGAGATGACATGCATTAAAAAGGACGGCTGGATCTTCGGGACTTGAATCGCATCAGATCAAGCGGAATGCGAATTTTGTGCATATTTACCCAACTCCTGCCCATTGGCAAAAAACTCCGCACTCCTATCGTGGCGACCGGCATCGGCGATTTTGGCGGTTTCAACAGAACCCGCTTCTCCATGTCCGAAATCCAGAACCGACTTAACCAAAACCCCAACCAACCATGAACGACAACCACGCCGCAGCCACGCTCACACGCCCCCCCAAGAACCTCGACTACAGCCTTACCGGTGAGAATTCGACGAAGGCGATCGAAAGGGGACTTGCCGAGGCGGATTGGTATCAAAGCCCCGTGCCCCGCGCCGAGATGCGCAAGCTCCTTGAGCGCCGCGACGGCCCGGCCATTCGGGACACGATCCTTTGGTTCGCACTGCTCGGCCTCACCGGTTGGGCGACCTTCGCGCTTTGGGGTTCGTGGTGGGTCGTTCTGCCCTACGCGGCGTATGCGGTGCTTTACGCCACGGCGTCGGACTCACGCTGGCATGAGGCCGGTCACGGCACAGCCTTCCGCACGGATTGGCTGAACAATTTCCTCTACGAAGTGGCTTCCTTCATGGTCATGCGTGAATCAGTGGTCTGGCGCTGGAGCCACACCCGCCATCACAGCGACACGATCATCGTCGGCCGCGATCCGGAGATTCAAATTCCACGCCCTCCGAAGCTCATGGAATTGTTCCTCGGTCTCTTCGCCATTAGGGTCTACCAAGGTTACTTCCCCGGTGTTTTCCGTCATGCGGCAGGCCTCATTTCCGCTGACGAGAAGACTTTCATCCCCCAGTCCGAATTTTCAAAAATCACGCGCAACGCCCGGATCATCCTTGCGATTTACGCCGCGACGATCGCCCTGTCGGTCGCCATTCAAAGCTGGGTGCCCGTTTTTCTAATCATTCTGCCGCATTTCTTCGGCACCTGGATGATGATTGTCCACAACACGCCCCAGCACGCGGGCCTCGCCGAAAATGTCCTCGACCACCGGCTCAATTGCCGCACGGTTTATATGAACCCCATCAGCCGGTTCATCTACTGGAACATGAATTACCATGTGGAGCACCACATGTTCCCGCTGGTGCCGTTCCACTCGCTCCACAAGCTCCACGCCCTCGTCAAAGACGATTGCCCGCCGCCGTATCCGACCATCCTCTCGGCCTGGCGCGAGATTTTGCCGACACTGATCCGCCAGAAAAAAGACCCGACCTACCATGTGAAGCGCGCCCTTCCGGCTCCAAAAGAGCGTGTGGTTGAAGGCCTCGTCTCCGGTGACGCGAAGCCCGACACCGAAGGCTGGGTGGAGGTTTGCGCCCAGGCTGATCTTGGCAAGGAGGATGTGCTCCGATTCGACCACGGCCGGAAAACCTTCGCCCTCATCCGCGATGCCGATGACCGGCTCTACGCCACCGATGGAATTTGCACCCACGGAAACAACCATCTCGCCGAGGGCCTTGTGAAAGGCGGCATCATCGAATGCCCGAAGCACAACGGCCGCTTCAATCTCGCCGACGGATCACCCGCCCGCGCCCCGATCTGCCGAGGCCTCGCCACCTACCCCATCGAAGTCCGCAACGGCCGGATTTACCTGAATGTCTCCAAAGCCGGCGGCGCCGGTGCGCGCGAGCAAAAAAGCCGCACGCTTCGCGTTGTGAATTCCGCCAATGTCTCGACCTTCATCCGCGAAATCGTCTTGGAGCCGATGGACGGCCCGCTGTCCTACGAGCCCGGCGACTACCTGCAATTCGCCATCCCCGCCTACGGCGAGATCGCCTACAGCAGCCTCGATGTTCCTGAGCCCTACGCGGAGGTCTGGCGACGGCACGGCCTTTTCGACCTCGTTGCCAAAAATCCCGATGGCGCGAAGCGCAACAACTACTCGATCGCCAGCCATGCGGGCGAAGGCACGATTCGCCTGAATGTTCGCATCGCCACGCCGCCGCCCGGGCAGGAATGCCCCACCGGCACCGGCTCGAGCCACATGTGGTCCCTCAAGCCCGGCGACACGGTCGATGTTATCGGTCCGTTTGGTGATTTTCACATCAAGCCGACCCGCAAGGAAATGGTCTACATCGGAGGTGGCGCGGGCATGGCTCCCATGCGGGCCCACCTCACGCACCTGCTCGAAGTCGAGAAATCCGCGCGCCGGATTTCCTTCTGGTATGGCGCCCGCTCGCGGCAGGAATTGTTTTACACCGACCTCTTCGAAAACCTCGCCGCCACACACCAGAACTTCTCGTTTCACACAGCGCTGTCGTCACCGTTGGACGGGGACAAATGGACCGGCCACACCGGCTTCATCCACGAAGTCGTCTTCGCGAGGGCTCTCGAAAACCATCCGCAAATCGCCGGGGTCGAGTTTTACCTTTGCGGCCCGCCGATGATGATAAAAGCTTGCACGAAAATGCTCGCCGACCTGGGCGTGTCACCGGCGCACATCGCCTACGACGAGTTTTAAAACCATGAAACACTATCTCAACGACGGTTCGGGAGACGCCCCGAAACTCCGGATTTTTCTCAACCTGGACTCGCTTCTTGGCCTCTCGCCCGAGAGCCTCTGGCCTGGTCTGCAAGGGGACGTCATGATCGACCGCCTGAAGGCCGATGGTTTTGAAGGCGTCCAAGCCCCCGGAACCGAACGCATCCCGGGGTTCCCGCACTGCGGCCTGGGGCGTGTCAACTTGCCGGAGGAAGCTCTGCCCCTTGCACAACGCCATGCGGATCTCGGCGATCTCTGCCTCACCCTCCATGTGGGATGGGGCATCGAAGACGACGACGGGGTCTTTCGATTGGTGGAAGCCATTCTTGCGGCATCCGCTGCCACGCATCTCCCGATTTTCATTGAGACCCACCGCGCCACGATCACGCAGGATATGTGGCGCACTGTCCAGATCGCGAAACGCTTTCCGGAAGTCCTCTTCAATGGCGACTACAGCCATTACTACTGCGGCCAGGAAATGGTCTATGGCGGTGCGGACTGCATGAGCGGTGTGCCGATCAAGATGGAATTCATGGCGCCAATTTTCGAACGCACCGGATTCCTTCACGGCAGGATCGCCTCGCCCGGTTCCATGCAGATGCCGATTGACGACCCAAAGAGTCGCCCGGCCGCCGCAACCGGCCTGGCCGATTATTTTGCGGACTTCCGGGCGATGTGGACTCGTGCGATGAAGGGGTTTCTTAACAACGCCGGTCGTGGGGATGTGCTGGTTTTCGCCCCCGAAGTCCTCGCGCCGACCTACTATTATGCGAGGGTTTTTCGAGATCGGAGCGGTCGCTTTGTCGAGGAGTGTGACAGGTATTCCCAAGCGCTCCTTTACCGCCAAGTCGCCCTCGATTGCTTCCAAGCGGCCCAGGGGTGAACCCGACCCAAACTCGCCGCCGTTTTTTCAAAACCTCATAGCAGGCACGGCAAAGATCCATCTCCCGGCGCCTTGTTGGTTTATCGACGCCGATCTTGGGGCGGAAGCGGAGATGGACTCGGCGAAATCCGGAAAACCGCCGGGTTTTCGGCAAACAGTTTTCACCCGCTTGGACAAGGTGGGTCTAAGGGCATGGAGGGGTTAGAGCTTGCGGTGGTCAGAAATAATGACGGCGTCCTTGCTCGAAACAAAAACGAGGGGATTTGCAAGGGCTGATAGAATCTGCTTCACCATCGGCTGCCGTGAGAAATTTCCGCTCCCTTTTCCTCAAGCAGATCGGAGTTGGTCTGCCGGGACTCTCCATTCTTCGCCTTCGCATCCACAAGCACCTTTCCGAGGTGGATTCGGTCGAGGCGCACAGCCACCGTTTCGCGCAAATACTTTGTTATCTCTCCAAAGGTGGCGAATTGCTTTTCGGTCGAAGCGCTCACACGGTGGACTCAGGAACCTTGGCCTGGATTCCCGCAGGGTGCCGTCACGCCTTTCGGGAACACGCGGGTCGGCGCCCGGTTTGCCTGGCGATCGACTTGCGGCTCTCCCGGGGGAAGACGCCCACCGTTTCCGCATTGAGCCGCTCGGAGTCGGCAAAAATCCGGCGCGAACTTTCGAAGCTCGGCCGCTTGAGGGATCCCGACTCGATGGAGTCGCGATTTCTGGCGGCGGCCTCCGCGCTGGCCATCCTCGATACGGCGTTCCGCTCTCTGGGACTTCTTCCACACGAGTTGCCGCCCGTTCCGGGTGTGGTTCGGAAATTGGAATCCCTCGCTGCGGATCCCCGTTATTTCGAATTATCCATCGGCGAGATTTGCCGGAAAGCTGGTGGCAACCCGGACTATTTGAACCGCCTTTTCAAGCGCCACACAGGTGTCACCTTGCAACGCCATCGGGATGCGACCCGACTGGAGCTTTGCAAAAAAGAACTGGCAAAAGGAGGTCCGGTCGGCTTGGCAGCGGAGGCGAGTGGCTTTGCGGATACGAATTACTTTTCGCGCTGGTTCCGCCAACAAACCGGGGTCTCGCCCTCCGCTTTCGTCAATTCCTCGATTCGCACGCCAAAGACCGCCTGAAAAAATTCGGAGAGGCCTACAAAATCCCCGTTACGGCTTTTCGTCCCGCCAACCAGGCGGACTCAACCCGCGACGATTCGAGCAAGTCACCCGCGAAAATCCAGCCGTCCGGCAGACCCGCGGGAGACATTTTTTCGACCACGCGGGCATATCGCCAGCGGTGTGGATGCGAACTGCGAATAGTCTCCGCCTTGAGATCCCAAAGCTCCTCCACTCTCTGCCGCAAAATGACGCTCCATCGGGAGGGATCCTCTTCGAGATGCATTCGACTGAACTCCTCGGATGCATGAGCCACCATCACGGTCAAACCATCTGGAATTCGACCGGGCTTGTGGTTTTCACAAGCGGACCAAGTCAATTCAGGCGCGGCCTCGTCGCGGAGGGCGTAACGCTCCCGCGTGGATCCAGGCCAGACGGAATCGTAAACCAAAATCACCGCCAGGCAGGGGGCGTAGGGGTTGCTTCCATCCTCCCGGCCCGCCAGCTTGCATGTCTGAGGCCACGGGGCCGTGGAAACGACCAGATCGAAAATCTCCCCGTCGATCCGGCGATCCCGCACCTCGCGCAATTCCATCCCTGTTCGGACATCCAGTCCGGTCCCCAAGGCTCGTGCCAACCGGCTGTTTCCCTCTGCGTGGTGGAACAACGGCCCTGCTTCCAATCGGCGGCCCGCCGCATCGACCACCGGAGCCTCGATAACAACCAAGTCGTCACCGCACGCCTTGCGCACCGCAGCCTCGAAATCCGGATGTCTCAGGGTGAAATACTGTGCCCCGTGATCCACAATGCAGCCATCGAGCCGCTTGGTCGCGCAACGCCCGCCCCATCCCCTCGATTTCTCGAAGACCACGACCTCCCAACCCGAGCGAACAAGGGCGTTCGCCGCCGAAATTCCCGACATGCCCGCTCCGATCACCGCAGCCCGTTTGCAACTCATCCCGAATCCCATCGGCCAACCTCGCTCCCATGGCAATCCTGTAAATCAGCCTGGCAACGCCGGTAAAAACAAAAGTCGGTTTTGTGCTATCAATCGGGGGTGTTGTCATAACGCCTCCGCCGGGACTCTGGCAGGTTTCGAATCGTGAGTTCCCGATCCAATATCCTTGTCACCGGCTCGAGCCGTGGCCTCGGCCGGGGCGTCGCCCTTCGGCTCGCTGCCGCTGGACACAGCGTTGCCATCCATTACGCCAACAACCGGAGCGCCGCAGAGGAAACAGCTGCCGCCTGCACCCAAGCTGCGCCGTCGCCACAACAAATATTCCCCGTGGTAGGTGGAAATATCGGCGAGGCCGCCGATCGCACCCGCTTGATGGAAGAGACGCTGAAAGTCTTTGGACGGCTCGATGCCCTGGTCAACAACGCCGGCATCGCCCCGCGCATCCGTGCCGACATCACCGAGGCCACCGAAGACATTTTCGACGAGGTTCTCGCCGTCAATCTCAAGGGGCCCTATTTCCTGTCCCAACTCGCCGCACGGCACTGGCTCGCGAATCCCGGACAATCCGCACTCCCAGGCGGCTACAAATTGATTTTTGTTTCCTCGCTTTCGGCGGATACCGCTTCCATCAACCGGGGCGAATACTGCATCTCGAAAGCCGGTCTCGCCATGGCGAACAAGCTCTGGGCTGTGCGCCTCGCCGACGCGGGAATCCAGGTTCTGGAACTCCGCCCCGGCATCATGGCCACCGACATGACCTCCGGCGTGAAGGAGAAATACGACAAGCTCCTTGCCGAAGGCCTCGTTCCGCAGAAGCGCTGGGGAAATCCCGAAGATGTCGGTCTTGCTGTCGAATCGATCCTTGGCGGCGCGTTTCCCTTTTCCACCGGCGACATCATCAACATCGACGGCGGCTTCCACCTCAAAAGACTATGATCCAATCCGACCCCAATCTCGCCCCGGCGGACCTCCTGCCGGCCATTCAAAAACTCTGGGCCGTCTCCGCTCCGAAAATCCTTTCGATTGATAAGGATGAAGTTCCCGGCAAAGCCACTCCGGTTTTCACCATCGAGGGAAAATACACCGCCCGCGGTTGGACGGAGTGGACGCAGGGATTCGTTTACGGATCCGCCATTCTTCAATTCGACGCCACCGGGGATGAGAAATTCCTCGAACTCGGCCGCGACCGCACCCGCGAGCGGATGGCCCACCACATCACCCACATCGGCGTCCACGACCACGGGTTCAACAATGTCAGCACCTATGGAAACCTCCTCCGCCTGATGGTGGAGGGAAAAATCCCGCACAATCCCGCCGAGAGGGATTTTTACGAACTCGCCCTGAAATGCACTGGCGCCGTCCAAGCCGCGCGTTGGACCCCCATCGCGGGCGGCGGGGGCTACATTTATTCCTTCAACGGACCGCACTCCCTCTTCGCGGACACGATCCGCAGCCTCCGTGCGCTCGCCGTTTCCCACTCCCTCGGCCATGTGCTCATGGGAGAAAAAGACCTCCGGATTTCTCTTCTCGAGCGTCTTGTTCGGCACGCAAAAACCACGGCCGACTTCGCGGTTTTCTATGGTGAAAAACGCGACGCCTACGACATCCGGGGCCGCGTCGCCCATGAAAGCATTTTCAACACGAACGACGGCAACTACCGCTGCCCGAATTCCCAGCAAGGTTACTCGCCTTTCACCACCTGGACTCGCGGGCTCGCCTGGATTGTCGCCGGTTATCCCGAGCAGTTGGAATGGCTCGCCACTCTATCCGATGCCGAGTTGGATCCGTTCGGGGGCCGCCAAGCCGTCGAGGCGATGTTTCTCAAAGCCGCCCGCGCGGCTTGCGACTTCTACATCGAGCACACACCGACCGATGGCATTCCCTATTGGGACACCGGCGCTCCGAACCTCCATCATCTCGGGCATTACCTCGATCGTCCGGCCCAAATTGAAAACGATTGGGAACCGGTGGACAGTTCCTCAGCCGCCATCGCCGCGCAGGGTCTCATCCGCCTCGGGCGCTATTTGAAGGATTCCCGCTACCTCCAAGCGGGCCTCACCACCGCCCGCACGGTTCTCTCGGAGCCCTATCTTTCCACCTCGGAGGCTCATCAGGGCCTCATCCTCCACTCGATCTACCACCGCCCGAATGGCTGGGACCATATTCCCGCAGGCTCCAAAATTCCGCGGGGAGAATCCTCGATGTGGGGCGACTACCACGCCCGTGAACTCGCCCTCTACATCCAACGCCTCGCTGCGGGCGGCGATTACACCTTCTTCGGCGGCCTCAGCCGTTAATCCACCATGACCATCTCCGACCTCTCGCAAATCGAAGGCCGCCGCTACCCGGCGCGCCGCCGCACCCAAAACCTCGCCGGGGGCGTCGCTCCGATCCAGGCGAAGAATTTCAGTATGGGCAATGTCACGCTCGATCCCGAGGGTGGGCAAGTGCCCTGGCACAATCAGGAGCAGGAAGAGGTTTACTTCATCATCGAAGGCACCGGTGAAATGTGTCTCGGCGAGGAGCGCCAAACGCTGACCACCGGCCAGATGGTTTACATCCCGCCCGGCGTCTTCCACCAGCTCACGAATATCGGCAAAACCCCGCTTCGGATGCTTTACTGCTACGGTCCCGCCGGAGATGTCGCCCATTGGCGGCAGGAATTGGACGGCACCCTGCCGAAGGCCGGTATCGATGTCCCCCCGCTCCCTCCCGGCGCACATCCGCAATGCACCCTCAAACCCGAGTAACCCTCCAACCCTTCCACTTATGAAAAAACACAAGATCGGCATCATTATGAACGGCGTCACGGGACGCATGGGCACCAACCAGCACTACATCCGCTCGATCCTCGCGATCCGGAAGCTGGGCGGGGTTAAAATCAACGACGGCGAAGTCATTTGGCCCGAACCCGTCCTGATCGGACGCAATGAAGCCAAGCTCGCCCAACTCGCCACCATGGACGAGGGCGTGCGCTGGACCACCGACCTCGATGCCGAGCTCGCGAAACCGGAGAACACGATTTACTTCGATTCGCAGACCACGGGACGCCGCGCCTCCGCTGTGAAAAAAGCCATTGCCGCAGGCAAGCATGTCTATTGTGAAAAACCGACCGCCGTCACCTCCGCCGACGCCCTCGATCTCTTCCACACTGCCACCAAAGCGGGTGTGAAAAGCGGCGTCGTCCAGGATAAACTCTGGCTCGGCGGCATGCGGAAAATCCAGCGCCTGAAAGAGCAGGGCTTTTTCGGAAAAATCCTGAGCGTTCGTGGTGAGTTCGGCTACTGGGTCTTCGAAGGCGATAACATCACCGCGCAGCGACCAAGCTGGAACTATCGCAAAGAGGACGACGGCGGCATCATCGTCGACATGCTCTGCCACTGGCGCTATGTGCTCGACAACCTCTTTGGCGAAGTGAAGGCCGTCTCCTGTCTCGGTGCCACGCACATTCCCGAGCGTGTGGACGAACAGGGCCGCAAATACAAATGCACCGCCGATGATTCGGCCTACGCGACCTTCGAACTCGAAGGCGGCGTGATCGCCCATTTCAACTCCAGTTGGACCGTCCGCGTGCGCCGAGACGACCTCCTCACTGTGCAAGTGGACGGCACCCACGGCACCGCCGTCGCCGGTCTGCGCGAATGCTGGATCCAGCACTACGGCAACACACCCAAGCCCACATGGAATCCCGATATTCCCCAACCGATCGACTTCTTCGGCGGTTGGTCGAAGGTTCCCGAGCAGGAGATCCACGACAACGCCTTCAAAATCCAGTGGGAGCTTTTCCTCCGCCATGTTGTTCTCGACGAACCCTTCCCCTGGACACTCCTCCAGGGAGCCAAAGGCGTCCAACTCGCGGAACTTGGCCTCCAAAGCTGGGCCGAGCGCCGCTGGATTCCTGTCGAGAAACTTGCTTGAATCTCGGGATGATACCGACCTCTCTCGCCGCACGCATTCAATCCACAGGCATCGTGGCCGTCCTCGTCATTGACAGCGAAGAGGACGGCCCGCCCTTGGCCAAGGCCCTGTTGGCGGGAGGGGTCGATGCGATGGAATTGACGCTTCGCACACCGGCGGCCCTCGGGGCCCTGCGACGCATCCGCGCCGAGGTTCCTGAAATGCTCGCTGGCGCTGGAACAGTTCTCACGCCCGCGCAGGTCGTGGAGGTGAAAAACGCCGGCGCCGAATTTGCGGTCTCGCCGGGTGTGAATCCCCGCGTGCTCCAGGCCGCGAAGGACAATGGCATCCCATTCGCGCCGGGTATCGCCACGCCATCCGATGTGGAAATGGCGCTGGAATTCGATTGCCGCTTGCTCAAGTTTTTCCCTGCGGAAGCCTGCGGAGGCCTCGCCTACCTCAAGGCCATCGCCGCGCCGTATCTTCATCTTGGTGTGAGATTCCTTCCGCTCGGCGGTGTCAACGAGCAAAACATGTCCTCCTACCTGTCCGACCCTCTCATCTCAGCCATCGGCGGATCTTGGCTCGCGCCACGCGAAGCGATTCGCGAAAAGCACTGGGATTCCATCACCGCCCTCGCGCGCAACGCCACAACCCTCATCAAGTCAACCCGCCCCCTTTGAACTCCATCTCATGAGATCCGCGATCCGCCCGGGGCTTTGTTCCGTGACATTCCGCTCTCTTTCTCCCGCCGCCATCATCGCCGCGTGCGTGGAAAACCACTTGGAGGGAATCGAATGGGGAGGGGATGTCCATGCACCGCACGGGGATCTCCGGGCCTGCGCCGAAATCCGCGATCGCTGCTCGGATGCCGGGATCGCAATTCCCTCCTATGGTTCGTATTACCGGCTCGATCCGGCGAGTTCCCAGCCCGAGTTCAGCGCCGTGCTGGACTCCGCCACCGCTCTGGGTGCCCGAACGATTCGAGTTTGGGGCGGCATCCGCGCCAGTCGGGATATCGATCCGGCATACCGGGAGGTTTTGCTGCAAGATGCGCGAAAGGCCGGCGACGCGGCCATGGCCGCCGGTTGTCAAATCGGAATTGAATACCACGGCAATACCATCACGGACTCAAACGACTCGGCCTTGAATTTCATCTCGGAAGTCAACCATCCGGCGGTGAAAATCTACTGGCAGCCGCGTCCGAACACCCCGTCCACGGAGCGACTCGCCGGGCTGCATTTGGTTCTCCCGTGGCTTTGCCACCTTCATGTTTATCAATGGATCGGCGAGGATATGGATCGCCGTCCGCTAGCCGAGGGATCCAAGGAATGGGCGTCTTACATTCAAACGGTGGAGGAAACCCAATCCGTCGGCCTTTTTGCGTTTCTCGAGTTTGTTCGTGACGATGCACTCGAATCCCTCCCGGTCGATTGCTCCGCCCTCCTCCGCCTCCTTGGTTGCCAAGAGGAGGAATAGGAGGGGAGTCCCCGCGCGTCCGTCGGGATTGCGGTTGATCTCCGCCTCCGCCCCGATAGCATACGGG
>CAYOGR010000009.1:0-32769 GCA_964403605.1 uncultured Chthoniobacter sp. | reverse complement strand
GGCGGGTTTTTGATTTCGCCGTGCTCGAGGATTTCCTTCACATGCGAGGCGTCGAGGGTTTCGTATTCGAGCAGGGCCTTGGCCAATTTTTCCACGGCCGTGCGGCGTTCTTCCAGCATGCGCTGGGCACGGGCGTAGGCTTCGTCGATGATGCGTTTGACCTCGGCGTCGATCTGCTGGGCTGTGGCTTCGCTGTATTCGCGGGGACGGGAGAGGTCGCGGGCGAGGAAGACATGCTCGCCGCCATCGGCAAAGCTGATCATGCCGAGCGAACTCATGCCCCATTCACAAACCATCTTGCGAACGAGGCTGGTGGCTTGGCGGATGTCGCCGGCCGCGCCGTTCGAGATGTCGTTGGTGAACATCTCCTCGGCGATGCGGCCGCCCATGGTGACGGCGAGGAGGTCGAGGGCTTCTTTTTGTTGGGTCGAATATTTGTCGCCTTCGGGCAGATACATCGTCGCGCCGAGGTAGGGGCCGCGCGGGATGATGGTGACCTTGTGGAGCGGGCTGGTGTGCTCGAGGAGGACATTGAGAATCGCGTGGCCGGCCTCGTGCCAGGCGGTGGAGATTTTTTCGCGTTCGCTCATGGCCATGGAGCGGCGTTCCTTGCCCCAGCGGACCTTGTCGCGGGCTTCCTCGAGTTCGCGCATGGTGACGGCCTTGAGGCCCTTTCTGGCAGCGAGGAGGGCGGCTTCGTTGAGGACATTCGCGAGTTCCGCGCCGGAGTAGCCCGGGGTGCCGCGGGCTAGGACGGCGAGATCGACGCCTTCGGCGACCTTCACTTTTTTCGCGTGGACTTTGAGGATTTCCTCGCGGCCTTTGACATCGGGGAGCGAGACGGTGACCTGGCGGTCGAAGCGGCCGGGGCGCAGGAGCGCGGGGTCGAGGACATCGGGGCGGTTCGTGGCGGCGATGATGATGACGCCCTCTTGGGTGTCAAAGCCGTCCATCTCGACGAGGAGTTGGTTGAGAGTCTGCTCGCGCTCGTCATGTCCGCCGCCCATGCCGTGTCCGCGATGGCGGCCGACGGCGTCGATTTCATCGATGAACATGAGGCAAGGCGCGGATTTTTTGCCTTGTTCGAACATGTCGCGGACACGCGAGGCGCCGACGCCGACGAACATTTCCACGAAGTCCGAGCCGCTGATCGAGAAGAAGGGAACATCGGCTTCGCCAGCGATGGCGCGGGCGAGAAGCGTTTTGCCGGTGCCGGGCGAGCCGACCATGAGGATGCCCTTCGGAATGCGGCCGCCGAGTTTTTGGAATTTTTTCGGGTCTTTGAGGAATTCGACGAGTTCTTGGACTTCGTCTTTCGCCTCCTCGACGCCGGCGACATCCTTGAAAGTGATGCGGTTTTTATCCTTCGAGAGCATGCGGGCTTTCGACTTGCCGAAGTTGAAGGCGCCCTTGCCCGCCATTTTGATCTGCGAGCGGAAGAAGAAATAAAGAATCACCAAAAACAAAACGATCGGCAGAAAACTGACGATGGCCGAGGCGAGGAGGTCGGTCTTCGGCGTGATGGCCGGGGTGATGCCCGCGTCGCCGAGGACTTTTTCGATCTCGGAGCCGTTGAACTGGGTGAAGATCGGGGTGCGGAATTGCATCGGCACCTCCTCGCCGGTGGCGGGAGACGGGAGTTTGACCTTGCCCTCGAAATACTGCGTGTTGCGGCCCTCCTCGACCACGAGTTGGAGCGGGGCGTCGGCGGAGACGACGATTTTGCCCTGCTTCACAAGTTCGATGAAGCGCGGGTATTGAATCTGCTGGATCTGGGCGAAATTGTTTCCCCGGAAGAGAAACGCGCCGCCGATGAGCGCGAAGGCGATGGCGAAGAGGACAAGTCCGCGCCAGTTGAGTTGAGGATCCTGACCGCCGCCTGGGCGTTGGCGGTTGTCATTGGGTGGCTTCGGGTTTTCGTCTGACATTCGCGCAACTTTCGCGCAAGATGCCCGCTTGGCAAATGCAAAAAACTCCCGCTGATCGAGCACTCGTCGCTTCCATCCACGATGTGAGCCCGTCCACCCGGAGCCAAACGGAGCGGATTCTTGAGGATTTGGGAAAACTGGGCTGCGCCAAAACCTCGCTGCTTGTGATCCCCGATCACCACCGGCGGGGGAGGATTTCGGCGGATGCGGGATTTTGCGATTGGCTGAAAGCGCGGCTCGCCGAGGGGCATGAGGCGGTGCTTCACGGGTATTTCCACCTGCGCGGGCAGAAGCCGGAGGACGGCTTGGCGAAGAAACTGGTGACGCAAAGCTACACGGCCGGCGAGGGGGAGTTTTTCGATCTCCCGCGCGAGGAGGCGGCACGGCTTTTGCAGGATGGCTTGAGGGAATTCGCGACGATGGAAATTTCGCCGACGGGATTTATCGCGCCCGCCTGGCTGCTCGGGAGCGAGGCGGAACAGGCCGTGCGCAAGTCTGGATTCGGCTACACCACGCGGATTGCGACGATGGTGGATTTTCAAACCGGAACGACTCACCGGTCGCGGAGTTTGGTTTGGAGTGTGCGCGCTGGCTGGCGGAGGGCTTGCAGTCTGGCTTGGAACCTGGCGTTGTTTCTCGCGACCAAATCAAGCCCCCTGCTTCGCATCGGCATCCATCCACCGGATTGGGAGCATCCCGCGATCCGTCGACAGATTTTGGCGCTGACCCGTGCGGCGCTTGCCGACCGCGAGGCGATGACCTATCAGCAATGGCTGCTCCACCGGAGGAGCCGCCCATGAATCGTTCCAACACCCGTGCCGACCTTCACATCCACTCGCGCCACAGCACGCGCGCGGCGGATTGGGTTTTGCGCCGGCTGGATTTTCCGGCGAGCGCCTCGGATCCGTTGGAACTTTATGGAATGCTGCGCGCGGCGGGCATGCGGTTCGTTACCCTCACCGATCAAAACACGATCGATGGCTGCCTCGAGATCGCGCACATGCCCGATGTGATCCTCGGCGAGGAGGTCGCCACGGTGTTTCCCGAGGATGACTGCCGCATCCATGTGCTCGTGTGGGGACTCACCGAGGCGCAACACCGCGACATCGAGAAGGCCCGCGAGAGTATTTATGATCTGCAAGCCTACCTCTTCGCCCAAAACCTCGCGCACTCCGTCGCCCATCCCTTCCAGAGCCTGAATGGCAAACTCGGCCCGCTGCATCTGCAAAAGCTCGCGCTGATGTTCCGCCATTTCGAATCCATCAACGGCCGCTACGGCGAGCTGGCGAGCACCTCGGCGCAGTGCCTCCTTGGAAACCTCACGCCGCGCCAGATCGAGATTTTCAATGCCCGCACCGGCCTCGATCCCACGCACGCCGAGCCGTGGCGCAAGGTTTTCACCGGCGGCTCCGACGACCATGGCGGCACGCATCCGGCAGGGGCTTTCACCGAGACTGCGGCCTGCGCCACGGCGGAGGATTTTTTGGAAAACATCCGCGAAGGCCGCTGCAGCGCCGCCGGCCGGGCGGGAACTCCGCTCGCCATGGCGCACGGCACCTACAGCACCGCTTTCGAATACGCGAAGGCCCGCCTGCCGCTGAAGCCCGGCGACCCGACTGCCGCGCTGCTGGAGAAAATCACCTCGCGGTTCATGGAGGGACGCGACCCGACCGAGTTTTCGCTCATCGACAAGTTTGGTTTTCTTACCCAGGGCATCCTCACGGGGAAAATTTTTGAGATCGCAAAATCCGGCAACCATTCGCTTTGGAGGCAGCTCTCCGACTCGCTGAACCAACCCGAACTCAAAGCCGCGATGGCGCGGGAGACCGCCGGCGTGGAGGAAGCCGAGCGCCGGGCGTTTCTCATGGCGAATCTGATCGCCAACCGGCTCGGTTACCGGTTCTTCACCGATTTCATCCAGCAAATCTCGAAAGGGAAATTCCTCGAGAGCATCCAGACGATCATTCCGCTCGCGCCGATCGCCGCGCTGCTCAGCCCCTACATTCACGCCTTCCGCCTGCCGAAGCGCGAGTGGCTGCGCAACAACGCGCGCGAACTCTCCGGCGAAGTTCCCGATTTTCTGAAAAACAAAAAACGCGCGTGGTTCACCGACACGCTCGAGGATGTGAATGGCGTCGCCACAACGATCCGCAAAATGACCGCCGCCGGGTGCGCGGCCGGGTGCGATTTGACGATTGTCACCTGCCGTTCGGAGGTTGCGGACCACGGCGTGCCGCTGAAAAATTTCAAGCCCATCGGCGAGTTCGAGCTGCCGGAATACGAGCTGCAGCGCCTGAGTTTTCCCCCCGTGCTTCAGATTTTCGATTGGCTCGAGCGCGAGAAAATCTCGGAGCTGATCATCAGCACGCCGGGCCCGACGGGCTTGTGCGCACTCGCCGCCGCGAAGTCGCTCGGCCTGCCCGCCGTCGGCATCTACCACACCGATTTCCCCCAGTATGTTCGCATTCTCACGGACGACTCGTTCATGGAGACGCTCACCTGGAATTACATGCACTGGTTCTACAGCCAGCTCGACATCGTGTATGTGAATTCCGAGGACTACCGCAAATGCTGGATCGAGCGCGGCATCCCCAGCGAGCGGCTCCGCATCCTGCCACGCGGACTCGACACGCGATTGTTCCATCCCGCGAAACGCGACCGCGGCTTCTGGACCGCGCGGGGCCTGCGCGACGGCGAGGTCTCGATGCTTTTCGTCGGCCGGGTTTCGAAGGAGAAAAACCTCGACCTCCTCGTGTCGGCGACGCGGCGTCTCGCGGAGTGGCACACGCCGGTGCGGCCGATCATCGTCGGCGACGGGCCCTACATGGCCGAGATGAAGCGAGTCCTCGGCGATGCGATTTTCACCGGCTACCTGGGCGGGGAGGATTTGGCGAAGGCCTACGCCTCGGCGGACTTTTTTGCGTTTCCCAGCACCACCGACACTTTTGGCAATGTCATCCTCGAGGCGCAGGCCAGCGGGATTCCCGTGATCGTGTCGGATGTCGGCGGCCCGCGCGACCTCGTTGCGGACGGAACGGATGGCTTTGTGACCAAAGCCAACGACGCCGCGGACCTCGCCAGAGCCATCCGCCAACTCGCGGAAAATCCCGGCCTGCGCGCCTCGATGGGCGAGGCCGGCCGGCGCCGTGTCGTGAACCGTGACTGGACCGAGGCGGCCGGGAAGTTTTGGAATTACTCGCCCGAGTGACACGCCGGCGATTGCAATTTTTCGAAAAAAACCCCTTGCAGAGATTTCGCAATTCCTGTCTTTAGACGAAAACAAATGATGGATCGCAAAGGTTTTTGCTTCACACAGATTTCCAAATCGTCGGCATGCGGCGCTTGAGTTACTGTTTACCGCGCGCACTCCGCGCGCATTTTTCCATCCGCGGGACGCCTTGATTCCAATGCGCACCGCTTTCATCAACAAGACAAAGGGGACTCACTATTAATATTCGGGATATTCGCATCAATGAACGCATCCGCGCCCGCGAAGTGCGCGTGATTCTTGCGGCAACCAATGAACAACTCGGCGTCATGCGCCTCGACGAGGCCATTCGCCGGGCACGCGCCCTCGGTCTCGACCTCGTGGAAATCGCGCCGAACGCCCAGCCGCCCGTGTGCCGCATCGTGGACTTCGGAAAGTTCCGCTACGACCTCGCCAAGCAGGAGAAGGACAAAAAGCACGCCGTCAGCAAGGTGAAGGAAGTGAAATTCCGCGTGAACATCGACGAGCACGACTACCTCACGAAAATCCGCCACGCCGAGGATTTCCTCGACAAGGGGAACAAGGTAAAAATCCAACTCCAATTCCGTGGCCGGGAAATGGCCCACAAGGAACTCGGCATGGATGTCGTCCAGCGCGTGCGCAACGATCTCTCCGGCATGGCGCATGTGGACATGGATCCCAAGCTCGTCGGCCGGGCGATCGGCATGACGCTCAGCCCCCTCCCCGCCAACAAGCGGCACCGCAAATTCTCCAAGCACGGGGAAATTCTCGAACCCGAGCCGGTCGATCACGACCACGGGGACGACCAGGATGAGTGATCGCCGGTTGCTGCTGTTCGACATCGACGGCACGCTGATCGCCTCGGGCGGCGCGGGCGAATGGGCCTTGCGCGATGCGATGAAAACCCGCTTCGGAGTCGAAGAGGATTTGGGCGGCATTCTACTGGCCGGCGCGACCGACAAGAAAATCGCGGTCGCCTTGCTGGAAAAACACGGCCTCGCGCCAAGCCCCGAAAACATCACCGCGCTGCTCGACGAATACCTCGCCCACCTGGAAACCCGCATCCCGAAACACAACGGACGCGTTCTGCCGGGCATGATCGAGTTGTTGGAAATCCTCGCGAAGCGCGAGGAGGCGGTCCTGGCCCTGCTCACCGGCAATGTCGTTCGCGGCGCCGAGATCAAACTGACGCACTACGGCGTGTGGCATCATTTCGAGTTTGGCGCGTTCGCCGACGACCACCACGACCGCAACGAGCTTGGCAAATTCGCCAAAGCCCGTGCTGTGGACCGGCACGGGATCGAATTCCCGCCGGAGAAAATTTTTGTGATCGGCGACACGCCCCGCGACATCGAATGCGGCCGCGCCATTGGAGCAAAAACCGTCGCCATCGCCACCGGTCATTACTCCCTCGAGGAACTTGCCGCGCACACACCGGACTTTTTGTTCCCGGATTTTTCGGAGACCCGCCGCGTCGTCGAATGCCTTCTCGGCACCGCCTGAGCTTTACTCGGGGAGCAGCTCGGGGATTTCGCCGAGCCTTTTCGGCTTGATCGGTTTTTTCCCGACCAGAGCGCGGCGTTTGTGAAGGTATTCCGACAGCACCGCTGAGATTTCCCGCGCGGTGCGCTTCGTGTCGAAAGTCACTCCGCTCCGCACGCCTTCCACCGCGTTGGCGAGCGAGGTCAGAGCCATCGGCCCGCCGACCGGAAAGGTGAGAACGCCCAAGATGCCCTGCGACACATTCGAACCGCCGGTTGTTTCGAAAGTGAGAAATTCGCGCGGCTCGGCTCCGGAGAGTTCATAAACATGCACGACCGTATCCATCTTCGTGCCGCCGGTGCCGAAGCCCACAACGCTGCGAAGCAGACGGCTGCCCTGGTTGACGCGCTGGAATTCCCCGGTGACGAGCCAAAAATTTCCCTGTGGCAAGGTGTCTCCCCCGGCGATCACCCGGGCGGGTGCCACATGGGTCTTCAGCCGCTCGGCGATCTGCAGGGCCAACCGGTCGCACAGATCCTCTTTGAACTCCTCCAAATCCCCTCCGGCCCGATCCACCCGGAGAACTTCATCAGAAATGACAAATGGCTTAACGAGAATACCGTCCGGCGATCTCCGAGGCCCCTCCTGCGGCGGGATGGTGTGGCGCATTTTTTCCACACTCACCGAGGCGCAGGAGGCCAGGGCCAGCACCGACAGCGCGGCGAAAATTCGGAGCAAATGGACTTCCATCCCCTGAAGCAAAACAGATTGGAGACCGGGGGAGCAAGCTGGAAGCCGAACTTGCCTCGCCCCTCCCGCCCCGCTAGATCTCCGCCCATGAATCCAGACAAAATATATCGCATCGCCGTGCTGGCCGGCGACGGCATCGGCCCGGAAGTCATGGCCGAGGGCCTCAAGGTTCTCGAAACCGCCGCCAGAAAATTTTCCATCCGCCTGGAATTCGACCACAAGCTCGTTGGCGGGGCGGCCATCGATGCGGCGGGCAGTGCCCTTCCCGCCGAAACGCTCACCGCTTGCGAAAACGCGGACGCGATTCTTTTTGGTTCCGTCGGCGGGCCAAAGTGGGAATCCCTCCCCGCCGCCGAGCAACCCGAGCGGGCCGCCCTCCTTCCGCTCCGCAAACATTTCGGGCTTTTTGCGAATCTCCGGCCCGCCATTTGCCTCCCGGAACTCACCCACGCCTCGCCGCTCAACCCGAAAACCGTCGAAGGCGGGTTCAATGTCCTCTGTGTGCGCGAACTCACCGGCGGCCTCTATTTCGGGGAACCCAAATACATCAAACACGAGGGCGGCGAGGATTTTGCCGTGGACACCATGGTTTACTGGGAATCCGAGATCCGTCGCATCGCCAAGGTCGCCTTCGAGGCCGCCCGCAAGCGCCGGATGGAGGTCACCTCGATCGACAAGGCGAATGTCCTCCAGAATGGCGTCCTCTGGCGACGAGTGGTCACCGAAACCGCCCGCGACTACCCGGATGTGACCCTCAAGCACCTCTATGTGGACAATGCCGCGATGCAACTCATCAAAAACCCGAAATCGTTCGATGTCGTTCTTGCGGAAAATCTTTTCGGGGACATTCTGAGCGACGAGATGGCCATGATTGCGGGTTCGCTCGGCATGTTGCCGAGCGCCAGCCTCGGGGAATCGACGGGTGGCAATGCCCGTTTCGGCATGTATGAGCCCAGTGGCGGCACCGCACCCGACATCGCGGGCAAGGGAATCGCGAATCCCATCGCCCAAATCCTCTCCGCCGCCATGCTTTTGCGCTTCTCGCTCGGGCAGGAGGACGCCGCCGCCGCCATCGAAAACGCCGTCCACAGCGTCATTTCCAAGGGACTGCGCACCGCAGACATCCACACGCCGGGAACCACCCTCGTCGGCACCGCCGCCATGGGGGATGCGATCGCTGGCGCGATTTGAGCAAGTCGCGGGAATCTAAAACAAAACCTTGACGGGATTCAGGCCGGATCAGAGAGTTTCCCCCTGAATTTACAAAGAAAAAGGCTCTTGCACCTTGGCGCTCTGAAACCCGCTCCACAGGATCAAATGGAGCCGACACCATTCCTCATCACATTCGATGTTTGATAATCTTCTGGGACTTTTTTCGAGCGATATAGGCATCGATCTCGGCACCGCGAACACACTTGTTTATGTCAAGGATCAAGGGATCGTTCTCCGCGAACCCTCGGTCGTGGCGGTTCAGCAGGGCACCAACCGCGTCCTTGCCGTGGGCAACGAAGCCAAGCGAATGCTCGGCCGCACGCCGGGCAACATCGTTGCCATCCGGCCGCTCAAGGACGGAGTGATCGCCGATTTCGAGATCACCGAGGCCATGCTCCGCCACTTCATCAGCAAGGTTCACAACCGCCGCCGCATGGTCCGCCCGCGCGTGGTCGTGGCCGTGCCCAGCGGCATCACGGAAGTGGAAAAACGCGCCGTCAAGGACTCGGCCACCCACGCCGGGGCGCGCGAGGTTTACCTGATCGAGGAGCCGATGGCCGCCGCGATCGGCGTCGGCCTTCCGGTGCAGGACGCCGCAGGCAACATGATTGTCGATATCGGCGGCGGCACGACCGAGGTGGCCTTGATTTCGCTTTCGGGAATCGTCTTCAGCCGCAGTGTGCGTGTGGCGGGCGACGAACTCGACGAGGCGATCACAAACTACATGAAGCGGGCCTACAATCTCATGATCGGCGAGCGCACCGCCGAAGAGATCAAAATCAAGATCGGCTCCGCTTACAAACTCGAGAAGGAAGTCGGCCTCGAGGTCAAGGGCCGCGACCTTGTGGCGGGCCTTCCAAAAACCATTTCCATCTCCTCGCAGGAAATCCGCGAGGCGCTTCTGGAGCCGCTCTCGACGATTGTCGATTCCGTGCGCATCACGCTCGAGCGCTGCCCGCCCGAACTCTCCGCCGATCTTGTCGATCGCGGCTTGGTTCTCGCCGGCGGCGGCGCGCTCCTGCGCGGTCTCGACCGGCTCCTCTCCGAGGCCACCGGGCTTCCGGTGCATGTCGCCGAGGATCCTCTCAGCGCCGTGGCGGAGGGAACCGGACGCGCGTTGTCGGAGTTGAAATTCCTGCGGGCCGTCTCCGCCGAGCGCCCACACGGGCGTTGAACCCGCGGATTGGAGTGGAAGTTCCGCTTCCTGAATCCGGATGAACAAACTTCACATCGCCCTGGTGGTCGCCGTCCTGGCGGTGATCCTTTATCTTTCGACCCTCTCCCCCGCCGCGATGCAATCCTTGCAGTCCGGGTTCATGTCGATTTTCTCGCCGTTTCTCCGCACCGGCAGCGCGATGCAGCAAAATATCGGCTCGGTCGGGCAGCGGCTTAAAACTCTCGATGAACTCGAGGTCGAAAACCGCCTGCTCCTCACCGAAAACAACCAGCTCCGCGCGGCCAACAGCCTCCTTCGCGAACTCCAGGCCGAAAACAACCGTCTTCGCCTGGCGTTGGATTTCCGCGAGCGAGCGTCTTTCAAGCTCCTGCCCGCCCAGGTCGTTTCCCGCGACGCCTCGACCTGGTGGAATACGATCCGGATCAACCGCGGCTTCGAGGATGGTGTCGAGGCCGATCAACCCGTGCTCACCGATGCGGGCCTTGTGGGCAAAACCACCACGGTCTCAAAGAACGAGGCGATCGTGGTTCTGATCACCGATGAAACCTGCCGGATCGGGGCGCGGATCGAAGGAACCCGCGAGCAGGGCATCGTCTCCGGCCTCCGCGTCCAGGATCATGGGTCCGATGGCCTCCTCCAGATGAATTTTTTGTCAAAGAACGCTGAAATCAAGCCCGGCCAGGAGGTTCTCACGGTTGGCGTCGCCCATGGATCTTTCCCGCCCGGCGTGGTGATCGGCAAAGTGAAGGAATTCATCCGCCGCCCGCTTGATGGCCAGGCGATCGTGGAACCGGCCGTGCACCTCGCCTCCACCGAGGATGTGTTCGTGCTGGTCGGAAAAAAATGAAGACGCTGATCGACCTTGCGGCGCTTTTTCTAGGGGTTGCCATCGCGTTTATCATTCAGCACGCCCTGCCGCCGATGACCGATATGCACGGAGCACGGATTTTGCTGGTGCCACTGGTTTTTTTCTATGCGGCTGTGGTGCTGCCGTTTCCCGCCATGCTCGTCGCCGCGCTCTACACGGGATTTTTGAGCGATCTGATGTATCTGCATGCTGTGGGTGGAAAGGTTGAAATCCCGATCGGGTTCTCTATTCTTTATTATATGTCGTCCGGCTGTGTCGCCAATGGATTCCAACCCGCCATGAAGGAAGGCAATGTCCTGCCTTTCGTATTCTTGAGCGCCATTGGCACATCGCTTTACCTTTTCATCCAATTCGCGGTGATCACCTGGCAACGGGGAGACTTCATTTGGGAAAATGCCGTCACTTGGCGCATTCTGGCGCCCGGCGTGATGGCGGCGCTGATCGCGCCACTGTTCTACTGGACCCTTTCTCAAATGGATCGCTTGCTTCCCGATGGCTCCCGCAAAGCGAGGACCATTCCGAGATGAAGCGACCCCGCGCCGGATCACGCATCGTCTTTCTCGGCTCCCTGGTGCTGCTCGGCATGGGCGCCATCACCTGGCGGCTTTGGCAGGTCCAGATCGTCAAGGGAGCGGAATACGCCTCGCGCGTCAGCACCGGCTCGCAAGTCACCGTCCGCCTCCCCGCCGTGCGCGGCGAAATCCTAGACCGGAACGGAATCAAGCTCGTCGAAAACCGCGCCAGCTTCGAAGTGGATTTCTACCTCCCTGACATGGTCCGCGCCTACCGCGAGGCCAAGGGATCCGTGCCCATGACAACCTACCGGGGCCGCGTCCACAACATGCCCCGGGATCTCAAGGAGGCCGATGTGGTAAAAATCGTCACCGAAACCGTCATCCCCCGCCTCGAGGAACTCGGGGTCGCCAAGGATTACAGCGCCAGCGCCCTCCAGATGCACTACCGCACCAATCGCGAGGTTCCCTACAACTACCGTCAGGACCTCAGCTTCGAGGAGATGGCCCTGTTTTCCGAAAAAAACATCGGCCTGGCCGGTGTGAATATCGGGGTGAAGCCGGTGCGATGGTATGTCTACGGCTCGATGGCGGCCCACATCCTCGGCTATGTGGGCGCTCCGCGCGACCTCGACAAGCTCCCCGACCTGCGCGCGTTCAATTTTTACGAGCCCGATGTGGAGGGGAAGGCGCAGATCGAGCTTTTCATGAACGAGCAGCTCAAGGGCAAACCCGGCACGCGGATCCTCCGCCGCAACGCCAAGGGCGTCATCGAAGGCGAAACCGGCCGCCAGGAACCACTCCAGGGCCACAATGTCCAACTGACCATCGACGCCAAAATCCAAGCCATCACCGAGGAGGCCCTCCGCGTCGTCGGCCGCGGGGCCGCCGTGGTCCTCGATCCGCGCAACGGCGACATCCTCGCCATGGCCTCCGTGCCCTCCTACGACCCGAATGTGTTCGTCCCCTCGATCTCCGCCAGTGATTGGAACAAGATCAACAAGGACGAGACCAACCCGATGGTCAACCGCGCCATCAGCGCCTACGCGCCCGGCTCGACCTACAAAATCCCGATCGCCCTCGCGGGCATTCGCGCCGGCATCGACGACAAATCCTTCCCCTGCTACGGCGGCGTCCAATACGGCGACAAATACATGCGCTGCTGGATCGCCGAAAAAAAACGCACCCACGGCTCGCTCTCGCTCGAGGACGCCATCAAGGTTTCCTGCAATGCCTACTTCTATCAATTCGGCAACGCCGCCGGAATCGAACAAATTGTCGCCGTAGGCAACATGCTCGGGCTTGGTCAAAAATCCGGCATTCCCGTCTCGGGCGAATCCCCGGGCGTGCTGCCCGGCCCGGAATGGTTGAATTCCGTGAATCCCCGCGCGCGCTGGTCGAACGGCCTCACCGCAAACACCGCGATCGGCCAGGGCGATGTCCTCGCCTCTCCGCTCCAGATGGCCGTCGTCACCGCCGCGATCGCCAATGGCGGCACGGTCTACTACCCGCGCCTCATCGATCGCGTTGTGTCGCAGGACGGCCAGCTTGTCCAACAAGACCCGCCGCGCGTGCGTTCGAACCTGCTCACAGATGCCGGCCTCACCGCCGAGCAGATCGAAGAGGTCCGCCAAGGCATGTGGAAAGTGGTTAACGAGGGGGGCGGCACCGCCGGGCGCGCCAAAAACTCGAAAATCCCCACCGCCGGAAAAACCGGCACCGCCCAATTCTGGCGCTCCGGCATCAAGGACAACCACACCTGGTTCATTGCCTTCGCCCCCTACGAAAACCCCGAGTATGTCGTCGTGGTTTTTGTCCAAGGCGCCAAGTCTGGTGGCGGAGTCTCCGCCCCGATCGCCGCCAAAATTCTCGATGGAATCCAGAAATATAAAAGCGGCACGGAGGACATCCAACTTGCCGCGCTGGAGCCCGCAAAAGGCAATTTCCTCTTCACCGAGAGCGTCGATTTCGACCGCGAGGTCGCCGCCACCAACAAACTCTTCGACGACGGCGAGACCGCGGAGAGCCCATCGGCCTCCGCCCAGGAAAGCCGCCCCGCCGCCGAACCCACCGTGCGCGCCGATGCCGACGAGGCCGGCCGCGTGCAAAACAAAAAACAACCCCGTGTCGAAAAAGCCCAACCCGCCGCAGCCAGACCCAATCCCATCGGAAACCTCTTCAACTTCCTCAGTGGAAAAAAAGAAAAGCCCCAGGAGACGAAGCCCGAGAAGAAAGAAAACCGATGACACCCCAGACACCGAATCCACCCCTGCCCCACCGGAGGCTCCGCCGAAAAGCCAGGCCCCACCGCCTCCGGAGCAATCCGTTCCGCCCGAAGTCCCACCGCCTTCCGGCGAGCAACCCCGCCGGCGAAATCGCCGGGGCCGACGCGGCCGCGGTCGCCGCCGGAGCCAAGTCCCCCCGCAGGACACACCCCCTTCCACCCAAGCGGCCGCCTCTCCGGCACCCGCTGGAAATTCAACACCCAAACCCGTAAAACCCATGCTAGTCGAAACCGTCAAAAGACTTTTAGGCCTCAAGAAAAAAACCGGCATCAAGCTGGTCGTCAGTTGCGAGAAGCTCGAGAAACGCGTCGCGCTCCTCGAGAACAACCGCCTCGAGGAATACACCATCGAACGCGAAACCGACCGGAACATCGTCGGCAGTATTTACAAAGGCAAGGTTCGCAACATCGAACCCGGCATCAAGGCGATGTTCGTCGATATCGGATTCGAGAAAAATGCGTTTCTGCAATTTTGGGACGCCATCCCGGCCGCGCTCGACAGCGGCATCGAGACCGTCAACCGAGAGGGCGGCAACAAAAAGAAAGCCCCGCGCATCACCCACAAGGATGTGCCGAACATCTACCCGGTCGGGTCCGATGTTTTGGTGCAGGTGAAAAAAGGCCCGATCAGCAACAAGGGCCCCCGCATCACCACCGATATCAGCCTCGCCGGCCGATACCTCGTTTTGATGCCCTTCAACGACCAGTTCGGCATCTCGCGCAAGATCGAGGATCCCAAGGAGCGCGACCGCCTTCGCAAGATCCTCCGCGAACTCGATGTCCCCGAAGGCATGGGCGTGATCATGCGAACCGTCGGTGCCGGACAGCGCGCGCGCTACTTCGTGCGCGACCTCAGCCTCCTGCTCGACCAGTGGTCGCAAGTCCAAAAAGGCCTCGAGGAAAAACCCTCGCCCGCCTGCCTGTTCGAGGAACCCGACCTCGTCGAGCGAACCGTCCGCGATTTTCTCACCGATGAAGTGGACGCCATCATCGTGGACGACGCCAAGTCGGTCGAACGCATGCAAGAGATCGTCGGCCAGATCTCCAAGCGCGCCAAAAAATCCATCCAGCACTACACCGGCGCGCAGCCGATCTTCGAATGCTTCGGCGTGAAGGCCCAGATCGACGCCGCCTTCCACCGCCAGGTCTGGCTGCCCTGCGGCGGCTACATCGTCATCGACGAGACCGAAGCCATGATCGCCGTCGATGTGAACACCGGCCGCAACAAGGGGTCGAAGGACATGGAAAAAACCATTCTCCAGACGAACCTCGAGGCCGCCGAGGAGATCGCCCGCCAGCTCCGCCTCCGCAACATCGGCGGGCTCATCGTCGCGGACTTCATCGACATGAAGAACCGCAAGGACCAGCAGGCCGTCTACCAGCGCATCCGCGAACGCCTCAAGCGCGACAAGGCCCGCACCCATGTGCTCCCGATCTCGCAACTCGGCCTCATGGAAATGACCCGCCAGCGCGCGAACGAATCCCTCGCCAGCACGCTTTTCATCCCCTGCCCGCACTGCTCCGGCAAGGGAGTGATCAAGAGCCCCATGACCATGAGCGTGGAGCTCCAGCGCTCCCTGCACGCCGTCATGCGGAAATATCAGGAGAACATCCATGAGATTCGTGTGACCGTGCACCCCGACCTGCTCAACCGCCTGCGCACGGACGACGAGGACCACCTCATCGATATCGAGCGCCGCTACGCCGGCCGCCTCGTTTTCCGGGCCGACCCGACCTTCCATCAGGAGAAATTCGTCATCGCCAACGCCCAGACCGGCGAGGAACTGAAAGCCTGATTCCGTGCTGCTCCGGGAGGAATACATCGCCGCCCTCGCGCACGGGGATCCCGTCGTGCGAAACGACGCCCTCGAACTGGTGAACCGATGCCGCGCGGGTGGTCCCGACGCCACCCGTCAGGCCCTTCGCGCCCTCGAGGAGCACGGCCTCTTCGGCGCATTCCACTTCCTCAGAAGCCTCCTTGCGTTTCCCCTCGAGCGCGAGGAAGCCGATAAACTCCTCGATCTGCTCGAAAAGCAAATCCACGAAGCGATCCCGCCCCTCGCCCTCGAATGGTTGCTCGCCAAAGCCCCCATCGACTTCCTGCGCCAGCACCAAAGTGAAATCCTCCGGCTTGGAAAGAAATGCCTGGATACCCTTCCCAAGGTCCTCGCGGAGCAACGCCTCGAAGAGCGTTTCCGGTTCGCCGACTCCCCGCCCGCCGCACTCCTCAAGCGCCTCGACCAACTCCCCATGGAGTGCTCCTTGGATAACCCCTCCTATCCCGGCACTTTCGTCATGGAAGCCGAAACCATCATCGAAATCCTGGGCGCCAATCCGGATTTCCGCGGCGAACTCGAATCCCGCGCCAACGCCTGGATCGCCCTCGAGGTCTCGGAGAATTCGCCCGACACCGCCGAAGACGATCCACCCGTCCTCGACAACTTCTGGCCTGCGATGTTCGGAGTCAAAATCGCCGGCACCCTTCGCATGGCCCACACCATTCCGACCCTCGTCAAACTGCTGGGCCTCGACTCGGACGCCATGAGCGAACGGGTCGGCGATGCGCTTCAGGAGATGAATTCCATCCACACCCTGCAGGCCTGGGAGGAACTCTACCCCGACCTCGAGTGGCACGAACGCCTCTATCTCGCCAGCTCCTGTGAATACATTTCCGAACCCGGCGTGGACGCCTTCCTCGAGCGTCTTCTCGAGAACGAGGACGATCCCGATTTGATCGAACGCCTCGTCGCCGCGCTGTCCATCCAACCCTCCAAACGCGCCACGCAAATCGCCGCCGATTACTACCGGGAAAATGACGACAACCCCGAAGGACACGAAATCGCCGAGCATCTCTACACCCGGCACATCCTGCTCGGCCTCCACCATCCCGACCTGAATCTCTGGCGCGAGCATTGCAACAAAATGCAAGCCAGCCTGACCAGAAACCGTTTCGGATTGCCCCACCCCGCTCCCGCCATCCCCGTCATCGCCACTGCCGCGCCCGGTCGCAACGCCCCCTGCCCCTGCGGCTCCGGAAAAAAATACAAAAAATGCTGCCTCCCCTCCGGCGCCTGACGGAGTAAAAAAATCCACACACACCTCGCGCGGAGTGCGCGGCGGGAAAATTTCCTTTTTTTCGCTTGCAAGACCGGGATCGATCCCTAACCTCCACCCTCCCGCAAGGTGTCGGGGAAATGCCGAAGCCGCATTTCCGCCGTGTCCCGCGAGTTAGAAAACGATTCGAGAATGCCAACCATCAACCAGCTCGTCCGGAAAGGACGCCAGAAAATCAAGGTCAAGTCGAAGTCGCCCGCACTGGCGAATTGCCCGCAGCGCCGCGGCGTTTGCGTGCAGGTCATGACCCGCACACCCAAGAAGCCGAACTCCGCTCTTCGCAAGGTCGCCAAGGTTCGACTCACCAACGGCCAGGAAGTCATCGCCTACATCCCGGGCGAGGGACACAATCTCCAGGAGCACTCGATCGTTCTCGTTCGTGGCGGCAAGGTGAAGGATCTTCCCGGCGTCCGCTACCACATCGTCCGGGGAACCCTCGACAGCCTCGGGGTTGACGGCCGCCGCCGCGGCCGTTCGAAATACGGAGCCAAGCGTCCGAAGCCCGGCCAAGAAGACAAAGGCGCCACCAAGGGCAAAAAGAAATAATCAACAGAAGCTTTATCCACCATGTCACGCCGCCGCAGAGTCATTCACAAGGAAGTCAAAAAAGACGCCCGCTACGCGAGTCCCGTCGTCGCGAGTCTCATCAGCACCGTCATGCGCGAGGGGAAGAAATCCACAGCCGAGCGCATTGTCTACACCGCGATCGAAAAAACCCGCGAGGGCACCGACACCATCGATCCGCTCGAGACGCTCAACAAGGCCCTCGAGAATGTGAAACCCCGCCTCGAGGTGAAATCCCGCCGCGTTGGCGGTGCCACCTACCAAGTTCCGATGGAGGTTCCCGCCGCGCGCCAGGTCTCCCTCGCCATGCGCTGGCTCGTCACCTTCGCGAACAACCGCAAGGGTGTTCCGATGGAAAACGCCCTCGCCTACGAGCTCAAGGATGCCGCCGCCGGACAGGGCAACGCCATCAAGAAGCGCGACGACATGCACAAAATGGCGCAGGCCAACCGCGCGTTCGCGCACTTCCGTTGGTAGCATGATTTTCCGAAGCGGGCGGTTTTTTCCCCACAGGAAAAACCGCCCTCTTTTTTATTCCCGACTCCCGATTTTTTAAGAAACACAAAACACCATGGCAGCCACGACCGACACCTCCAACCCGAATTCCCCCAACCGCGCCTTCCCTCTGGAGCGCACCCGCAACATCGGCATCGCCGCCCATATCGATGCCGGCAAAACCACCCTCACCGAGCGAATTCTCTTCTACACCGGCATGATCCACAAGATCGGCGAGGTGCACGAGGGCACCACGGTCACCGACTGGATGGAGCAGGAGCGCGAACGCGGCATCACGATTACCTCCGCAGCCACGACCTGCTCGTGGATGCAGCGCAAGGAGGAGGGCGTTTACAAGTCCTACGAGGGCATCAAAATGCGCGTTAACATCATCGACACCCCGGGCCATGTGGACTTCACAGCCGAGGTGGAGCGCTCGCTCCGCGTGCTCGATGGCGCCATTGCCGTGTTCTGCGGCGTCGCCGGCGTTCAACCCCAATCCGAAACCGTCTGGCGCCAAGCCACCAAATACGGCGTGCCCCGCATCGCTTTCGTCAATAAAATGGATCGCACCGGTGCCGACTTCGACGCCGCCGTGAACTCCATGCGCCAAAAACTCGGCGCCAATGCCTGGCCGATTCTCATCCCGCTTGGCCGCGAAGACTACCTCAAGGGCCAGATCGATGTCATCAACCAGAAGGCCGTTATTTATCACGATAACGACGCGATGGGCTCGACCTATACCGTTGAGGAAATCCCGGCCGAACTCCAAGACTTGGCCAAAGCCGCCTACGACGACCTCATCTCGCAAATGTGCGACCTCGACGAGGAAATCGGCATGCTTTTCCTCGAGGAAAAACCCATCTCGATCCAAGACCTCAAGGCCGCCATCCGCCGCCAGACCATCGCGAACAAATTCGTTCCTGTCGCCGGTGGTTCCGCGTTCAAAAACAAAGGTGTTCAATATCTCGTTGATGCCGTCGTGGACTACCTCCCCGGCCCGCTCGACATTCCGCCGGCCAAAGGCCAGAACCCCGACAACGGAGAGCCCATGGCGGTCGAGGCGAACGACAACGGCAAGTTCTGCTCGCTGGCGTTCAAGCTCTGGAGTGATCCCTTCGTCGGCAAACTCGTCTTCTTCCGCGTCTACTCGGGCAAGCTTTCCAAAGGCGACACGGTCTACAATCCCCGCACAAACAAGCGCGAGCGCATCAGCCGCCTCATCCAAATCCAAGCCGACAAGCGCGAGGATATCGACACCTGCTACTCGGGCGATATCGCCGCGATCGTAGGCATCAAAAACATCACCACCGGTGACACGCTCTGCGACGAGGATCATGCCGTGCTTCTTGAGCCGCCTTCGTTCCCCGATCCCGTTATCTCGATGGCCGTCGAGCCAAAGACCAAGATCGATCAGGAAAAGATGGCCACCGCTCTCCAGCGCCTGGCCGAGGAGGATCCCACCTTCCGCGTCTTCACGAACGAGGAAACCGGCCAAACCATCATCGCCGGCATGGGCGAACTCCACCTGGAAATCATCCGCGACCGCCTCATGCGCGAGTTCAAGGTCGAGGCGAACTCCGGAAAGCCCCAAATCGCCTACAAGGAGACCATCCTCTCCCCCGCCGACGGCGAGGGCAAACTCGTCAAGCAATCCGGCGGCCGCGGTCAATACGGCCATGTCGTTTGCAAAGTCCGTCCCAACGAGCGCGGCAAGGGCCTCACGATCGAGAACAAGGTCGTCGGCGGCACCATTCCCAAGGAATACATCCCCGCCGTCGAAAAAGGCTTCAAGGAAGCCGTCCTCAACGGCGTCGTCGCCGGTTATCCCGTTATCGATGTCCATGTGGACATCACCGACGGCTCCTACCACGATGTGGACTCGAACGAAATGGCGTTCAAGATGGCCGCGATTTTCGCACTCAAGGACGGCTTGAAAAAAGCCAAGCCGGTTCTCCTCGAGCCGATCATGAAGGTTGAAAATGTCACGCCGGACGAATTCCAAGGCGACATCATGGGCGACCTCAACCGCCGCCGCGCCCGCATCCAAGGCATGGAGTCGAAAGGCAACCTGTGCACGATCAACGCCGAGGTGCCGCTCTCCGAGATGTTCGGCTATGCCACCGCGATCCGTTCGCTCTCGAAAGGCCGCTCCTCCTACTCGATGGAGCCCTCGCACTTCGAAGAGGTTCCCGCGCAGGTCAAGGCCGCCATCCTCGAGCAGAAGGCTTGATCCAAAAACTCTCGAACAACGCCGGACTCTGGAAACAGGGCCCGGCGTTTTTCTTTGGAGCATTGTTTCCGACTCCACACATCCAGACGACATTTGCAGCCCGGGGCGTTTTTCGTTTAGTTTGGCCCTTTCCGGATCGAACGGAATCCGCCACTTCGCCATGACTCCCGAAAAAACCTCCGTCATTCGAATCAAGGGAGCCCGGCAGCACAATCTCCGGAACCTCGATCTCGAAATTCCCCGCCACCAGCTCGTGGTGGTGACCGGCCCCAGCGGTTCGGGAAAATCCTCTCTCGCCTTCGACACGCTCTTCGCCGAGGGGCAGCGGAGGTATGTGGAAAGCCTTTCGGCCTACGCGCGCCAGTTCCTCGATCAAATGCAGAAGCCGGATGTCGATTACATCGAGGGGCTTTCCCCGGCGATCGCCATCGAGCAGCGCACCGCCGCGGCGAACCCCCGCTCCACCATCGCCACGACGACCGAGATCTACGACTACCTCCGACTCCTCTACGCGGCGGTCGGCATTCCGCACGATCCGAAAACCGGCGAGCGCGTGGCGCGCCAGACTCCGCAGGAAATTGCCGATGCGATCCTGCGCTGGCCCGAGGGAACAAAATTCCTGCTCCTCGCCCCGCTGGTTGCGGGACAGACCGGCGAGTTCCGCGATGTGATCGACAAAGCCCGCCGCGAGGGGTTCGTGAGGCTTCGGGTGGACGGCGAGGTTATGGATCTCAACGAGCCCAAACCGATCCGGCTCGACAAGTCGAAGCCTCATTGGATCGAAGCCGTGGTGGATCGCCTGGTGGCAAGGCCCGATTTGGGACAACGCCTGGCGGATTCCGTGGAAACGGCCCTGCGCCGGGGCGGTGGAAACCTCGTGACCTCCCGCCAGCACCCCGGATCGGGCGAATGGATCGAGGAGAAATTCTCCACCGATTTCAGCAACCCCGCGACCGGCTTCAAGATGCCCCGCCTCACGCCCAAGCATTTTTCCTTCAACAGCCACCTCGGTGCCTGCCCCGCCTGCCAGGGAATCGGGACGGAGAGTTTTTTCGATCCCGATCTCGTGGTCGACGCGGAAAAGACCATCGCCGGGGGGGCCATCCGCCCCTGGAAAATGGCTACGAAGCGCATGAAGGCCTACTACGCGGCGCAGCTCGAGGCGCTCGCCGCCGACACCCCCGCCCCTCTCGACAAGCCGTGGCAGGATTTGCCCGAGGATTTCCGCCATTTGCTTCTCCACGGGTCGGGCGACAGGAAAATCACCATGGCGCTGGGCTCGGGACGCGCCGTTTCCAAGCCCTTCGAGGGTCTGCTCGCGCATCTCGACCACCTCTACGCCACCTCGCAAAGCGAGTTTACCAAAAAACGGCTCCGCCTGTGCATGGGGCGTCGCGTTTGCCGGGACTGCGGCGGCGCGCGCCTCCGCCCCGAAATCCTCGCCGTGACGCTCTCAACAAAGGACGGGCGCGACTTCGGCATCCAGCAACTCTGCTCACTCACGATCGGCGAGGCCGCCGCGGTCTTGCTGTCTCTTTCCCTGGCCGAGTCCGAAGCAGGAATCGTGAAGGATGTCCTGCGCGAGGTCCGGGAGCGCTTGCGGTTTTTGAACGAGGTCGGCCTCGACTACCTGCAACTCAACCGCGAGAGCGGCACACTCTCCGGCGGCGAGGCCCAGCGCATCCGGCTTGCAACCCAGATCGGCTCGGGCCTCTCAGGGGTGTTGTATGTCCTGGACGAGCCAAGCATCGGTCTCCACCAGCGAGACAACGACCGCCTGATCCAAACCCTCCGCGACCTGCGCAACCTCGGCAACTCGGTGATCGTGGTCGAGCATGACGAGGACACGATTCGCGCCGCCGACCACATTCTCGACATCGGCCCCGGCGCCGGACCGCGCGGGGGGGAGTTGGTGGCCCAGGGAACGCTCGAAGAGGTTCTGCTCAACCGCGATTCCCTCACCGCGCAGTATCTCACAGGAGCGGTGCGGATCCCGGTGCCCCGCCAACGCGTCGCTCCGCGCAAAACCGAACTCCGCGCCGGCGAGGTCGGCGACGGCTGGCTCCGCGTGCTCGGTGCCACGGAAAACAATCTTCAAAACATCGACGCCGCATTTCCCGTGGCCTGCCTGACCTGCGTCACCGGCGTTTCGGGCAGTGGAAAATCCACGCTGGTGAATGACATTTTGCGCGTGGCCCTCGAGCGGGATCTCCACCGCGCGAAGTCCCGCCCCGGTGCGCACCGCACGATCCAGGGCATGGAGCAGTTCGACAAGGTCGTGGTCATCGACCAAAGCCCCGTGGGCCGGACGCCTCGCTCGAATCCCGCGACCTACAGCGGCGCGCTCGGCCCGATCCGCGAGCTTTTCAGCGAACTCCCCGCCTCGCGTGTCCGCGGCTACGATTCGGGAAGGTTTTCCTTCAACAACAAGGGCGGGCGCTGCGAGCACTGCCAAGGCGACGGCTCGATCCGCATCGAGATGCATTTTCTGGCCGATGTGTATGTCGAGTGCGAGGTCTGCCAGGGCCGCCGCTACAATCGCGAAACACTCGAGATCACCTACAAGGGGAAAAACATCGCCGATGTGCTGGAGATGACAATTGATGAAGCCTCGCGCTTTTTCCGGAACATCCCGGCCCTCTCGCCGAAGCTCGACACACTGCAGGATGTGGGGCTCGGCTACCTGCGCCTCGGCCAATCGGCGACCACCCTCTCGGGCGGCGAGGCCCAGCGTCTCAAGCTCGCGGCGGAACTCGCCAAGCGTCCCACCGGACGCACGATCTACCTCCTCGACGAACCCACCACCGGACTTCATTTTGCCGACATCCACAAGCTCCTCGAAGTCCTCATGAAGCTCCGCAACGCGCGAAACACCCTCATCGTCATCGAGCACAATCTCGAGGTGGTCAAATGCGCCGACTGGATCCTCGACCTCGGCCCCGGCGGGGGCTCGGGCGGCGGCCGGATCGTCGCGGAGGGAACGCCCGAGCGGATCGTCACCGTGCCGGAAAGCCACACCGGCCGATACCTCGAGAAATACCTGAAGCCATGAACCGCCTTTGGATTTCCACTGCACTGCTCAGCGCCACCGCTCCCCTTTTCGGCAACCCGCTGGAAGAAGCCCGCGAAGCTCTGGAGAACGGATTCCCGCAAGTGGCCATCGTCAAAATCGAGGAGCGCCAACCGAATCCCGGAAAATCCGGGGGCTCCCCCGCCGAGGCGCTCCTTTACGCCCGCGCTCTCTTTGAGTCCAACCAACCGGAGGCCGCGATCGACTTCCTCGAAAAATGCGAAGTCGATCTCGGGCCGGAGGGCCGGTTTTGGCTGGCCCAGGCCCGGGCCGCAAACGGCGACTGGAATGAGGCCCTCGCGGCTTACACCTTTTGCCTCGCGCAAAAGGACTTTGCTTTTTCCCAAGAGGCCCGGATCGGCCAGGCCCGGATGCTGCTCAACCTCGACCGTGCCGATGAGGCCTTGAAGGCCCTCGAACCCTGCCACGATTGGCCCGCTTCCCCGCTGCGCACCGAGGCGCTTCAGGATCTCGCCACGATCCATCTGGATCGCAACGATCCCCGTGCGGCCCGCGAAATCCTCGATAAAATCGAGCCCTCGGCCTCCCGGGAAAGAACCCGCCAGGATTTTCTGCTGGCCCGGGCCGCCCTTCTCCAAAATGAAACCGATCAGGCGCTCAAACTTCTTGCGCCGCTGGTGCCCGTGAATGCCGATATGGCCACGGAGTCCACCCTTCTCCACTCGAAGGCCCTGGCCCGCGCAGGCCGAATGCAGGAGGCGGAGAACCTCCTGGAGGAATTCATCGCCGCGAATCCCAATGCCGCCGGGCTGGGCCGGATTTTTTCAGGACTCGATGAGGCTTATTCGCGGGGTGTTGGTGTCTCCTCCAGTGAACTCAGACGCTGGTCGAACGATCCCGAACCCACCCTGCGCCGGAAACTGGCGACTTATTATCTGGCGGGATTCGAAGCGCGTCAGAAAAACCCCCAGGCCGCCCTCGCGCTTTTGGAGAAACTTTCCTCCGAGCCCGGGCCGAATCCCTTGGAATCCGAAACGCAACTCGACCTCGCCGCGATCCGCCTGCGACTGGGCCTCGCCGACGAAACCCTCTCCGTCCTCCCGCCCACCGGCCAATCGGCGGAAACCGATTTCCTGCGGGGGCTGGCTTTGGCGCGCAAAGCCCGGTTTGCCGAGGCGATCGCCGCGTTTTCCTCCGCCGCGAACGATCCCTCGATGGCGGAATCCGCCCTGCACAACGCGGCATTGTGCGAGATGCTTTCGAACCAACCCGCGACTCCTTCGCTCGCCGCGCTGGAACAGCGATTTCCCGACAGCCCTCTCCTGGCGGGCTTGAAGCTGCAAATGGCCTTCGCGCAAATCCGAAAAGGCGATCCAGCGGCCGGCGGGGCCCTGGAAGCCCTCGCGACCTCGGGGGACGCCCCCACGGCGGCAAAAGCCCGTCTCGCCCTGGCCGAATGGAAATTCCAGCAACTCGACCGCCCGGGCGCTCGGCTGGAACTCCAAAGAATTTCCACAGAGTCCGAGATGCCCAGGCAGGCCGCCCTGCGGGTTTTTCTCGCCGACACCGGAGAGCCGGGATCCGAGGACGGGGCCATCGCAGAGGCGCGGGCGTTTCTCCTCAACCACCCGAATACCGAACCCGAAGCCGAGGTGCGCATGAAGCTTGGGGAACTCCTCCACCGCAAAGGCGACTTCGCGGCGGCCCGTGTGGAACTCGAGGCCCTCGCTCGGAAATTCCCCGACAGCGGAAACGAACTCCCCGCCCTTTTCCTTGCCGGCAAGGCGGCTTCGCGGATTCCCGGATCCGAATCCGTCGATTCGGCGATGCTGCTTTTCGAGGAGGTCGCCGCAAAGCCCGGCCCCCTCGCGCACCGGGCGCGCTTCGAGCAGGCGGCCATCCAGTCCGCCCAGGGCCACGCATCTGAAGCGAATGTGATCCTCGACAAAATCCTCACCACCGATCCCGATCCCGAAATGAAGGCCACCGCGCTCATGGAGAAGGGCAAGAACCTCTACTCCCTCGGTGGCGCCGACCCGGCGGCCTACAAGTCCGCGATCGAAGTCTGGAAACAAATCGCGATGGAAAATCCCGATCCCTCCTGGCGCAACCAGGCCCTGGCCCGAATCGGCACGGCGCAGGAAAAAACCGGGGATCTCAACGCCGCGCTCGCGAGTTACTACGAAGTTTTCAAGCCCTCCAACGAAGCGCCTCTCGAATTTTTCTGGTTCTACAAGGCGGGTTTCGCGGCGGCGATGATCCTGGAGTCGCGCAAGGAATGGCCGGAGGCGATCCGCGTTTACGAGTTGATGGCCTCGATGGAGGGGCCCCGCGCGCTGGAGGCCAAAAACCGTATCAAGCGTATCCGATTGGAGAATTTGATCTGGGACGGCGAGTGAGGCCTCAGCCCCGCTGGAGGATGTGGAGGGTGACTTCGGGAGGGCAATTCCACCGCGCCGCCACCCCGCAGCCGCCGGTGCCGCGCGAGGTGTAGCCTTGAAGGCCCTCATGAATCCAGCGTCCAGCGAGGAATTGGCGGGGAACGCGGCAGGGCACGACAACCGGACGGCCGCCCGGCAGGCAAATCTGGCCGCCATGCGTATGGCCGCTGAGCTGGAGGTGGAATCCGGCGGTGGACGCCTCCCCGTAGGTTTCAGGGCTGTGCGAGAGGAGGATCGCGCAATCGCCGGGGGGGATTCCCGCACGGGCCTTGGGGATGTCGTGGGTTTTGTAGAAATGGGGATCGTCGATTCCCGCAATCCAGAGCCGCTGCCCGTCGCGCTCCAGACAAGCCGACTCGTTGATCAGGATCGGAAGGCCGTGTTTCTCAATGTCGGGAACCATTTCGATGAAATCGTGGTTCCCGAGGATTCCGAAACGCCGCGACGGGAATGCGGCGCAAATCCTCTCCAACTCCCGAAGGCAAGGGCCGTGGTCTCCATCGATACCATTTCGGAAATCCCCGGTCACCACCGCCGCATCATGGGGAGTGGTGCGGATGAGTTGTTCGACCACGGGAGTCAGGGCGGGGTCGAGATCGCCATGGAGGTCGCTGAGTTGGAGGAGGCGAAACCCCTCGAAGGCGGCTGGCAGCGCGGGAAGCCTCCATTCCTGACGGACGAGTTGGACATCCAGAAACCGCCGCCGCAAGACTGTGCGAAGCCCGAGGATCCGCAAACCGGCATTGAGCACGGCATCGAACGGGAGGAATCGCTCCAAACGGAAAATGCCCTCGCCCTGGTGGAGGAGTTTCGAGCGCTTGTCGGCCTGCCGCAGCAGTCGCTTTTCGAACAGAACCGGCCCGAGCCGCCCACCCAGATGGCGTCTCGTTTCCGGATCCATGGAATACCGGCCGGCGTCCCGGATCAACGAATCACGCGGCCCAGTTGGCCCCGTTTTTCACCAGGCTTCGGAACCTCGTAGCGGAGCGGTTCGAAGGTTCCAGCCTGGCCGTCGCGGCCCCAGTAAACCTCGCCAATCCGCTTCCAGTCGGTTTCGGCACCTTCCACAAAAAGCGATCCCTCCTTGAGCCGGCTCCGGATTTCCTTGCGGAGTTCCAATGAGGACGCATCCGCCGGCGAATCCAGTTGGATTTTGCGGAGGCGGAGGGTGTTTTGATCCAGCATCTGGGCGTGCGCGAAAACATGGGCGCCCTCCGGCAGGTTCGTGGAATTTTTGAGGCTGCGGAGCGTGAGAAAAACGGAATTCCCGACGCGGGAGGTCCACGCTTCGAGATCGTAATCACGCCGCCCGCCTTTTCCGGGCATGGAAACCTGCACGCGGTAGAGATCGCCGGAGACCGGCGTGACCACGGCGCGGGAGACGGCCCCTTTCCTGTCCTTGTGCTGCCACTCGCCGAGCAACCAGGTGTTGAGGTTCTCGGAACCGTCCGGCGTGAGCGGATTTTGGAACCAGCACCCGGCCAGAAGCAGAGGCAGGAACAAAAGGGCGAGGCGCGAGGCGGTTTTCTTCATGGTGGCGGATTCAGATGGTGGTGCCGTCGGGGATCACGCTGTTTTTCGGGATCACGACAATTCCATCGCGGATGTAGTAGCCGTCGCCGTCGAGGTTGGCGGCATTTTTTTTGGAGGAAATCACCACGCCGTTTCCGATGCGGGCGTTCTTGTCGATAATGGAGTCCTCGATGCGGCAATCCCGGCCCACACCCATGGGCGGCACGCCGGAGACGGAGCGGAGGTTGTCGGACTCGTAGAGATCCGCGCCCATCATCACGACATTTTTGAGGCGGCTGCCGGTTTTGATGATGCTGCGGGTGCCGACCACGCAGCGCTCAAGCTCGACATCGCCGATGATGCAACCATCGGCAATCACGGCGCGATCCATGCGGACGGCCCCGACCACACTCGCGGGCAGGCAGAGGGGGACGGTGTAAATCGTGCCTCCTGTCTTGTAGAAACTGAAACGCGGCTGGGGGTCGGCCATCTCGAGATTGGCGTGGAAGAACGCGTCGATCGTTCCGATGTCCTCCCAGTAGCCCTGGAAAATGTGCGCCATCACCTTGTGCTGGCTAATGGCCATCGGGATGATGTTTTTGCCGAAATCCACCAAGTCGTTGTCGAGGCACGAGACGAGGACATCGCGGTTGAAAATATAGATGCCCATCGAGGCCTGGTAGAGGTCGGCGTCGGCGGTCCGGCCGATCTCGCGGAGCAAATCGGGGGAGATTTTCAGCGTGTCCAGCACGGCATCCTCTTTGGGTTTCTCGACGAAGCGCCGGATCCGGCGGTCGCCTTCGGCCTGCATGATGCCGAACCCTTTCGCGGGTTCGCGCTCGACCGGGATCGTGCCGATCGTGATGTCGGCCTTGCCATCGATGTGCTGCTGGAGCATCTCGCGGTAGTCCATGCTGTAGAGCTGGTCGCCGCTGAGGATGACGAAATACTGGCAGGGATGCTCGAGGAAATAGCGGAGGTTTTGCCGGACGGCGTCGGCGGTGCCTTGATACCACCGGGAGCCCTCCGGTGTCTGCTGGGCGGCAAGGATTTCCACGAAGCTCGGAGTGAAGTTGTCGAACTTGTAGGTTTCGTTGATGTGGCTGTGGAGCGACTGGCTGTTGAACTGGGTGAGGATGTAGATGCCGCGAAAGCCGGAGTTGAGGCAGTTGCTGATTGGGATATCGACGAGCCGGTATTTGCCGCCGAGCGGAACGGCTGGTTTCGAGCGTTCCTTGGTGAGAGGAAAGAGGCGGGTTCCCGCGCCCCCGCCCATGATGATCGCCAATGTGCCGGACTTGAAAGAGGAGGAGGGTTGGACAGTCATTCTGGTTCGGAGCTTGCTCCGGCGGAGGGGAATTGTCACGCTCGTTTCATGTGTGGAATCGTCGCCTATATCGGGCCCTCGGAGGCCCTTCCCGTCTTGCTGGACGGACTTCGCCGCCTGGAATACCGGGGATATGATTCCGCAGGCCTTGCGCTTTTGAATTCCGGAGGAATCGAGGTGAGAAAGTCCGTCGGCCGGATCGCGAATCTCGCCTTGGAAATTGAAAAATCCCCCGTTCGCGGTTCGATTGGCATCAGCCACACCCGCTGGGCGACCCACGGCGCGGTCACCCGCGAGAACGCCCACCCGCACTCCGATCAGTCCGGAAAACTTCACCTCGTCCACAACGGAGTCATCGAGAACTACCAGACCCTGCGCGAGCAGTTGCAGGAGCGCGGCCATGTTTTCCATTCGCAAACCGACACCGAAGTCCTCGCCCATCTGGTTGGAGAGGCGTTCGACCGGGCCCCCTCCCGCGACGGCGCGGCTTTGGTCGAGGCGGTTCGGGAAGCGCTCCGGCAAGTGATCGGCACCTATGGGATTTCGGTGATCCATGCCGGGGTGCCGGGCTTGATCGTCGGCGCGCGGCGCGGCAGCCCGCTCGTTCTGGGGATCGGCCGGAACGAACATTTTCTCGCGAGCGATGTGAGCGCGATCGTGGCCCACACCCGCGAGGTGGTTTATCTGAACGACTACGAGATCGTGGCGCTGCAGGCCGAGGGCTTCGAGATTTCCACGGTTTCCGGAACGGGTGCGGATTTTCAGGTCAGCCAGGTCGAATTCACCGCCGAGTCGGTGGACAAGGGCAAGTTCCCCCACTACATGCTCAAGGAAATCCACGAGCAACCGAACACCGTGCGCGACGCCATGCGCGGACGCCTCGCGCTCGAGGAGGCGACCGCCAAGCTCGGCGGTCTCAACATGACCAACTCCGACCTCCGCTCGGTGGACCGCATCGTCCTCGCCGGCTGCGGCACCGCATTCCATGCCGCCCTCGCGGGTGAATATCTCATCGAGTCCCTCGCGCACATTCCGGTGGAATGCGAGTTCGCAAGCGAGTTTCGCTACCGCAACATCCCACTCGAGCGCGACACGCTGGTCTTTGTGATCAGCCAAAGCGGGGAGACCGCCGACACCTTGGCGGCGCTCCGCGAGAGCCGCCGCAAGGGGCACCGGACACTGGGCATCTGTAACAATGTCGCCAGCACGATCGCCCGCGAAAGCGACGGAGGCGTTTACATGCACGCCGGCCCCGAGATCGGCGTCGCGGCCACGAAATCCTTCACCTCCCAGCTCACCATCTTCGCCCTGCTCGGCCTTCTGCTCGGCCGCATCCGGCACCTCTCGCACAGCGACGGGCGCGACATCATTTCCGAAATGGAAAAACTCCCCGACCTCGTCGCCCGAACCCTGGAGTTGGAAACCCAGATCGCCGCCATTGCGAAGAAATACGCCCGCGCGCAGAATTTCCTCTTCATGGGTCGCCAGGCGCATTACCCGGTCGCCCTCGAAGGCGCTCTCAAGCTCAAAGAGATCAGCTACATTTCCGCCTCCGGCTACCCCAGCGCCGAACTCAAGCACGGCGTGATCGCCCTCATCACCGAGGAGACGCCATCGGTCTTTATCGCCCCGCAAGACGCGGTGTTCGAAAAAAACATCAGCAACATTGAAGAGGTCAAAGCCCGCAAAGGCCCCGTCATCGCAATCGGCACCGAAGGCGACACCGCGCTCAAAAAAATCTGCGACGAGGTGATCCTCGTCCCCGAAGCCCCGTTCTACCTGGCGCCAATCCTCAGCACGATCCCGCTCCAGTTGCTCGCCTACCACATCGCCAACGAACTCGGCTGCGATGTGGACAAGCCCCGCAACCTCGCCAAGAGCGTCACGGTGGAATAACAACCCCGCCGGCGGACCGGTTCGCACGAACATGGAGGATTTGTTTTCCGGACAACCCGCGACCGACGACACGGACGCCCCGCTGGCGACACGCATGCGGCCCCGGGACCTTTCGGAATATGTCGGCCAGGGCCACATCCTCGGACCGGGGAAACTCCTCCGCCGCGCGATCGAGGCGGACCGGATCGCCTCGCTGATTTTGTTCGGCCCGCCAGGAACCGGAAAGACCACCCTTGCCCAAGTCATCGCCGGCGCGACCCGGTCGAAATTCGAACGCCTGAGCGGCGTGGAGAGCAATGTGGCGGACATCCGCCGCGTTGTGGCGCAGGCCGCACAGCGCCGGGCGAACGGAATCCGCACGATTCTTTTCATCGACGAAATCCACCGCTTCAACAAGGCCCAGCAGGATGTGCTCCTTCCCGAGGTCGAGAGCGGCGTGGTGCGCCTGATCGGCGCGACAACGCAGAATCCTTTCTTCAGCATCAACAGCGCGCTCGTGTCGCGCTCGCAGATTTTCGAGCTGCGACCTCTTCAGGAATCCGACCTGCTTGCGCTGATCGACCGCGCCCTGGCCGATCCCGAGCGGGGTCTTGGAAAACAAAAAACCACCATCGCGCCCGACGCGGCGGCTTTTTTGGCCAGACTGGCCGATGGCGATGCGAGAAAATGCCTGAACGCCCTCGAAATCGCCGCCCTCTCCACCCCTCCCGGGGATGACGGAATGGTCCGAATCGACTTGGAGGCCGCGCAGGAGAGCATCCAGCGCAAGGCGGTGGTTTACGACGGCACCGGCGATGCGCACTACGACACGATCAGCGCGTTCATCAAAAGCATCCGCGGCAGCGACCCGGACGCCGCCATTTACTGGCTCGCAAAGATGCTCCACGCCGGAGAGGAGGTTCGCTTCATCACGCGGCGGCTGGTGATTTGCGCCAGCGAAGACATCGGGTTGGCGGATTCCAACGCGCTCGTCGTCGCCCAGGCGGCGGCGCAGGCGGTGGAGTTCATCGGCCTGCCGGAGTCGAACCTCATCCTCGCCCATGCCACCCTGTATCTGGCGACCGCCCCGAAGAGCAACAGCGCCACCATGGCCATCGGCAAGGCTTCGGCGGAGGTTCGCGAGGGACGCACACTCGCGGTTCCCGAACACCTCCGCGACGGCCACTACAAAGGCTCCGAGCGGCTCGGCCACGGCAAGGGCTACCTTTACAGCCATGATTTCGAAGGCTCGTATGTTCCCCAAGCCTACCTGCCCGAGGGGCGGCGTTATTTCGAACCCACGGAGAACGGTCTGGAGAAACGCATCAAGGACCGCCTCGCCCACTGGCGGTCGCTTTTTGACGAGTCGCAAAAAAATCGCCCATAAATTCGTGGAACTCGTCGTCCGCACGGCATAACTTGCCTTGGTTTCCCATGGTCGAACTCCGCAATGTCACCAAGCGCTTTGGCACCTACGAGGCCCTCAAGGACGCCAGCTTCGAAATCCGCGCCGGCGAGTTCATGACCTTTCTCGGCCCCTCCGGATGCGGCAAGACAACCTGCCTTCGACTCATCAGCGGATTCGACACGCCGACCTCCGGCCAGATTTTTCTGGATGGCAAGGATGTGACTTTCGAGCCGCCCTACCGGCGCGATGTGAATCAGGTATTTCAAAATTACGCCCTCTTTCCCCACCTCACCATTTACGAGAATATCGCGTTCGGCCTGCGGATGAAAAAAGTCCCGCCCGACCAGATCCGCCAGCGCGTGGATCGCGTCGTGAAGATGACCTCCCTCGGGGATTTCATTGGCCGGAAGCCCTCCCAACTCAGCGGCGGCCAACGCCAGCGCGTCGCCCTTGCCCGCGCGATCGTCTGTGAACCGAAGGTGCTTCTCTTGGACGAACCACTCAGCGCCCTGGACGCCAAGCTCCGCACCCAGATGCGCGTCGAGTTGAAACAACTCCAAAAAAAACTCGGCATCACTTTCATCTTCGTCACGCACGATCAGGAGGAGGCCCTCACCATGAGCGACCGGGTGGCCGTCCTCAACGCCGGACGCGTCGAGCAGATCGGCACCGTCAACGAGATCTACTACAAGCCCGCCACCCGCTTTGTCGCGTCCTTCATCGGCGAGTCGAATATCGTGGAGGCTGAAATCCTCCGCGCCGAGGGCAATGTCCTCCGCTGCCGCCTCGAGGGTGGACTCGAACTCGATGTCCTCGCCCCAAATCCTCCCGCCCTCTCCAAAATCCTCCTTTCCCTCCGCCCCGAAAAAATCCGTCTCACCCACGAAAACCCCGGCTCCCGGAATTCCTTCCCCGGCACCATCGAATTGGAAATCTTCAAGGGAGCCATCGACGACCTGACCATCTCCGTCGAGGGCGGACTCCAACTCGGTGCCGTCCTCGCCAATGACGGGCAAGCCGAATCCGACTTCCACGAAGGCGAACGCATTTTCGCCCGGATCCAACCCGAGGACATTCACATCGTCGCCGCCTGAGCCCCTTCACAAGCTCATTTTTCAACACACCTGTCGGAAATTGTGCAGGGCTTTTCACAAAAGAGGGATTGACAATGGAGAAATCCTCTGGTCAGCCTTGGCACGGTTAGTGCTAATGGACGGCGCCGATCAACTACGGCGTCAAAAAACAAACATCAAACAAACCAAACTATGAAACTCACCAAATCGTTGATTGCTCTCACGAGCGCCGTGGCCATCTCGGCCTCCCCGCT
>CAYOGR010000008.1:28747-33619 GCA_964403605.1 uncultured Chthoniobacter sp. | reverse complement strand
GATTCCAACCGCATCCGCGAATGGATCGCCACGCGCGGCGCGACTTCGGCGGTCGTGGTCGGCGGGGGCTACATCGGCATCGAAATGGCCGAAAACCTCCTCCATCGCGGCCTGCGCGTCACGCTGGTGGAAATGCAGAAGGAAATCCTCCCGAATTTCGATCCCGGGATGGCTGTGCTGATCCGCCAGCGCCTCGAGGAACGGGGATGCCAATTCCTCCTCGGCGACTCGGTCGCGGGATTTGAGACGCGGGAAAACGGCGCGCCCCAAGTTCTCGTCAAATCCGGCGCGACGCTCGAGGGCGACCTGGTGATTTTGGCGCTCGGGGTTCGGCCCGAAACCACCCTGGCCCGCGAGGCGGGTCTGAAAATCGGGTCCACCGGCGGGATTGAAGTGGACTCCCGCATGCGCACCAGCGATCCGAGGATTTGGGCGGTGGGCGACGCTGTGCAAACGACGAACATTCTCACTGGCCAGCCGATGGTTCTCGCGCTCGCCGGCCCGGCGAACCGCCAAGGACGCGTGGCGGCTGACAACATCGCTGGCCGCGACTCGGAGTTTCGAGGAGTTCAGGCGACTTCGATCCTCGGCGTGTTTGGTCTCGCGGCCGCCTCGACGGGTCTCACCGAAACCGCCCTCCGCCGCGCGGGGGATGCCGATTTCGAAACCGTCCATATCCACCCGATGAACCATGTCGGCTACTATCCCGGCGCGACGCAGATTCACCTGAAACTTCTCTTCCGTCCCTCGGATGGAAAGCTCCTCGGAGCGCAAGCCGTGGGCGAGGCGGATGTCGCCCGGCGGATCGATGTGATCGCGGCGTTCCTGCAAAAAGGCGGAACGGTCGAGGATTTGGCGGAGGCGGAGCTGTGCTACTCGCCGCAATTCGGCGCCGCGAAGGATCCCGTGAATTTTGCCGGAATGGTGGCCTCAAATGTCGTTGATGGCGGCATGCCGGTGGCGAATTGGGAAAACCTCCCCGGCGATGCGTTTTTGCTCGATGTCCGCGACGACGATGAATTCGCCGAGGGCCATGTGCCCGGCGCGGTGAACATTCCGCTCGCCGATTTGCGCCGGGATTTTTCCGCTCTGCCGAAAGACCGCCCGGTCGTGGCTTATTGCAAGGTCGGCCAGCGCGGCTACTACGCCGTCCGCTTTTTGCGCCAGCACGGGATCGACGCCCGCAATGCCACCGGCGGCATACTCACCTGGAACGCGCTCCAGGACACGCGCCGCGCCTAATCGCCCAACTCGACATTCCAGTAGGCGATGTCGAGGAAATGCTTCCAGCTCTCGTGCGGGTGCGTGGAGAGTGAGATGTGGATGAATGGCCGCCACTTCGGGCGCTTCGGTTTGCGAATGAGCGCCATGCCGGCCTCGTGCGGGAGACGGTTGCCTTTGCGCGTGTTGCAGGGGATGCACGAGCAAACGATGTTTTCCCATGTCGTTTGCCCGCCCCGGTCGCGCGGCATGATGTGGTCCAGATTCAGAGAGTCGCGGGAGAAAACAATGCCGCAGTATTGGCAGGTGTTGTTGTCGCGCTCGAAGACATTGTGGCGCGTGAATTTCACCTCTTTTTTCGGCAACCGCTCGAAAAGCATCAGCACGATGATGCGTGGGATGCGGATTTTCATCGAAATGGTCTGCACCATCTCGGTGTCGGGATTTTGGTTTGAAAAATCCTGCCAGCTATCGAAGTCGTGCGTGACGAATTCGTTGCCGGGAGCCGTGGAGACCACTTGGGCGTGGCCTTGATACAGGAGGGTGAAGGCGCGCTTGGCGCTGCAGGTGTTTACCGCCTGCCAGAGCCGGTTCAGAACCAAAACAGGTGTGTCGAGGGCCGATTGCATGGGATGAGCGTCCCGGTGGCGGTTCCCACGGCGGATGAGGCGGGAAGCCCCGCAGACGCGCGGAGACTTAATTCAGGGATCGCAGGGTGTCAACTGGCATCCCGTGACGAAAAAAACGCGCCCGTCATTTTTCCACATTGACCTCCCGCACCGGCTGGCGAACGATCCACACATTGCAGGGGAGCCTTCACCGGCTGAGAGTCCCGCCCGCCCGATGGCGACGGGAGACCCTTTGAACCTGATCCGGTTGGAACCGGCGGAGGGAGCAGCATCCGAAGCGCGGATTCGGCCCCCCGACATTCCAGCCGAACCGAAAGAAAAAAATTATGATCGCACCCGCCGAAGCCTTCGAACCCAGCAGCACCGACCCGCTCCCGAACTCCACCCGCGTCTATGTCGAGGGCAGCCTCCACAAAGATGTCCGCGTGCCGATGCGCGAAATCTCGCTCTCGCCCACCAAGCGCCTCGACGGCTCGCTCGAAAAAAACGAACCCGTCCGCGTGTATGACGCCTCGGGACCCTGGGGCGACGAGAATTTCGATGGCGATGTCACCCAAGGTCTCCCGGCCCTCCGTGCCGAGTGGATCAAGGCCCGTGGCGATGTGCGCGAATACGACGGCCGCGAGGTGAAGCCGCAGGACAACGGCTACCTCTCCCGCAACCACGCCGAATACGCCAGCAAGGCCGAGCGCAACCGCCTGCTGGAATTCCCCGGCCTGCGCCGCAAGCCGCTCCGCGCCTCGGCCGGCCATCCGGTGACCCAACTCTGGTATGCCCGCCAGGGAATCGTCACGCCCGAGATGGAATTCATCGCCATCCGCGAAAACATGGGCCGCGCGAAGATCGCCGAACTTGGCGGCGACATCCTCCGCAACGATCTCTCAAAACAGCACGCCGGCTCTGCTCAAATCTCAAATTTGAAATCTCAAATTTCAGATTACACCCCGAGTGTCTTCCGCCGTTTCCCCCAACGCATCCCCGCCGAGATCACGCCGGAGTTCGTCCGCGACGAAGTCGCCGCCGGCCGCGCGATCATTCCCGCAAATATCAACCACCCCGAGCTCGAGCCGATGATCATCGGCCGGAATTTCCTCGTGAAAATCAACGCCAACATCGGCAACTCCGCCGTGGCGTCCTCGATCGAGGAGGAAGTCGAGAAAATGCGCTGGTCCACCAAATGGGGTGCCGACACCGTGATGGATCTCTCGACTGGAAAAAACATCCACGCCACGCGCGAGTGGATCCTCCGCAACTCGCCCGTTCCCATCGGCACCGTCCCGATCTACCAAGCCCTCGAAAAAGTCGGCGGCAAGGCCGAGGAGCTGACCTGGGAGATTTTCGCCGACACGCTCATCGAGCAGGCCGAACAGGGCGTTGATTATTTCACCATCCACGCCGGAGTGCTCCTGCGCTTCATCCCGCTTACCGCCTCGCGCATGACCGGCATCGTCTCCCGTGGCGGCAGCATTATGGCAAAATGGTGCCTCGCGCATCACAAGGAAAACTTCCTCCACACGCATTGGGACGACATTTGCGACATCATGGCGGCCTATGATGTGAGCTTTTCGATCGGCGACGGCCTCCGCCCCGGCTCCATCGCCGATGCCAACGACAAAGCCCAGTTCGGCGAACTCGAAGTCCAGGGCGACCTCACCAAGCGCGCCTGGGCCAAAGGCGTGCAGGTCATGAACGAAGGCCCCGGCCATGTCCCCATGCACATGATCGAGGAAAACATGGCCAAGCAACTCGAGTGGTGCCACGAGGCGCCATTCTACACGCTCGGGCCGCTCACCACCGACATCGCCCCCGGCTACGACCACATCACGAGCGGCATCGGAGCCGCCATGATCGGTTGGTATGGCTGCGCGATGCTCTGCTATGTCACGCCCAAGGAACACCTCGGCCTGCCGAACAAGAAGGATGTGAAGGACGGCGTGATCGCCTACAAAATCGCCGCGCACGCCGCCGACCTCGCCAAGGGCCACCCCGGCGCGCAATACCGCGACAACGCCCTCTCGAAAGCCCGTTTCGAATTCCGCTGGGAGGACCAATTCAACCTCGGCCTCGACCCCGAAACCGCCCGCGAATTCCACGACGAAACCCTCCCGCAGGAAGGTGCCAAATCCGCCCACTTCTGCTCCATGTGCGGTCCACACTTCTGCTCGATGAAAATCACCGAAGATGTCCGCAAATACGCCGCCGAGCAGGGCATGACCGAAACCGAGGCCCTCGAAAAAGGCATGGAGGAAAAATCCCGCGAGTTCGTCGAGAAGGGCGCTGAAGTTTACGCGAAGGCGTAGGGCCATGCCCAAGCAGCCGCCAACGATCTATGTCATTGCCGGCTGTAATGGCGCGGGAAAAACCACATTCGCCAAAGAATTCCTTCCGAAGGAGGTGAAGTGCCTGCGGTTTTTGAACGCCGATGAGATTGCCCGAGGGATCTCGCCTCTGCGTCCGAGCGCCGGAGCCATTCAAGCTGCCCGGTTTTTGCTGCTAAAGATCGAGGATTGCCTCCGCCATCGCGAAACTTTCGCACTCGAAAGCACTTTGAGCGGCAAAACCTACATCCGGCTTTTTCGGCGGGCGCAAGAACTCGGCTACACCATCGAAATTCAATACCTCTTTCTTTCCAGTGCATCACAAGCCGTGGCGCGTGTTCGCTCCCGCGTCAAAAAGGGCGGCCACCATGTTCCCGCAGCCGACATTCGACGCCGCTTCAAGCGTAGCCGGGAGCACCTGCTGAACGATTACCTTCCTCTGGCGGACCGCTGGGCTGTTTGGGACAGTCGCTCGATACCTCCCAAGCGAATCGCAATCTCCATTGGGAATGACATCGAATTTGTGCGATCCGTAACCAGCCTATGAAAAGCAAAACTCCCGAAAAACGCCCCAAGCCGGATGTTCCAGAATTTGCCCGCCGAGCCGAACGAGCCATGCGCCGGGCGGCGAAAAATGTGATCAAAGAACACCGGGCCCTTAATCTTCCAATCATCGTCTGGGAAAACGGGAAAGTGGTTGAAAA
>CAYOGR010000008.1:10160-28647 GCA_964403605.1 uncultured Chthoniobacter sp. | reverse complement strand
TCGGTGGCGCGTTGTTTGGCGACCGCCGTTATGGACGGGTTTTTATCTACCAAAATGGCGCGCAGTCCTACTTCGCCGCCCGGGGCTTCCGCTGCTCGCTCAAGGTTTGAGCGAGCGCGGAGCGGGACTTTTTCAGGCGAGGTCGAAGCGGTCGAGGTTCATGACCTTCGTCCAGGCGGCGACGAAATCCTCGAGGAATTTCTTCTGCGCGTCGGAGCAGGCATAGACCTCGGCGAGCGAGCGGAGGATGGAGTTCGAGCCGAAGACGAGGTCGCAACGGGTGCCGCTCCATTTCACTTCGCCGGTCGTGCGGTCGCGGCCTTCGAAGAGGTCTTGGTCGGGTGACACGGATTTCCACTCGGTGGCCATGTCGAGGAGGTTCACGAAGAAGTCGTTCGTGAGGACTCCGGGACGGTTGGTGAAGACGCCGTGCGGGGTGCGGCCGACATTGGTGTCGAGCACGCGCAGGCCGCCGAGGAGGACGGTCATCTCGGGCGCGGTGAGCGTGAGGAGCTGGGCTTTGTCGACGAGGAGTTTCTCGGCCGGAACGGAGAATTTCGTTTTTTGGAAATTCCGGAAGCCGTCGGCGACGGGCTCGAGGACGGAGAAGGATTCGACATCGGTGTGCTCCTGCGAGGCGTCCATGCGGCCGGGCGTGAAGGGCACGGTGATGTGGTGTCCTGCGGCCTTGGCGGCTTGTTCGACACCCACGCCCCCTGCGAGGACGATGAGGTCGGCGAGGGAGATTTTTTTGCCGTTGGCTTGGGATTTGTTGAAGTCCGCTTGGATCGCTTCAAGCGCCGAGAGGACTTTGGCGAGTTGCGCGGGTTGGTTGGCGGCCCAGAATTTTTGGGGCGCGAGCCGGAGGCGGGCGCCGTTCGCGCCACCGCGTTTGTCGGAACCACGGAAGGTCGAGGCCGAGGCCCAGGCGGTGGAGACGAGTTCCGAAACCGTGAGGCCCGAGGCGAGGATTTGGGTTTTGAGGGCGGAAATTTCCGCCTCGCCGACGAGCGGGTGGTTCACGGCGGGAATGGGATCCTGCCAGATCAAAACCTCGGCGGGCACTTCCGCTCCGAGGTAGCGGGAGCGGGGGCCCATGTCGCGGTGGGTGAGCTTGAACCAAGCGCGTGCGAAGGCGTCGGCGAACTGATCGGGGTTTTCGAGGAACCGGCGGGAGATTTTTTCGTAGGCCGGATCGAAGCGCAGCGAGAGGTCGGTGGTGAGCATCGTCGGGAGATGCTTTTTCGACGGGTCGGCGGCATCGGGGATGACGGCCTCGGCTCCCTTGGCGACCCATTGGTTCGCGCCGGCGGGGCTTTTGGTGAGTTCCCAATCGTATTTGAAAAGGTTCTCGAAATAGTAGTTGCTCCACTGGGTCGGAGTTTGAGTCCAAGTGACCTCGAGCCCGCTCGTGATGGCGTCGGCGCCTTTGCCGGAGCGGAACGAGCTTTTCCAACCCAAGCCCTGCTCCTCGATCGGAGCCGCCTCGGGCTCGGGGCCGACATGCTTGGCATCACCGGCACCGTGGCATTTTCCGAAAGTGTGGCCACCGGCGATGAGAGCAACGGTTTCCTCGTCGTTCATGGCCATGCGGGCGAAGGTTTCGCGGATGTCCCGCGCCGCCGCGATGGGGTCGGGGTTTCCATTCGGGCCTTCGGGATTCACATAAATCAATCCCATCTGCACGGCGGCGAGGGGGTTTTCGAGTTGGCGGTCGCCGGAGTAGCGTTTGTCGTCGAGCCATGTGGTCTCGGTGCCCCAATAAATATCCTGCTCGGGCTCCCAGATGTCGGCGCGGCCGCCGGCGAAGCCGAAGGTTTTAAAGCCCATCGTTTCCAAGCCGACATTGCCCGCGAGGATCATGAGATCGGCCCAGGAAAGCTTGCGGCCGTATTTTTGTTTGATCGGCCAGAGGAGGCGGCGGGCCTTGTCGAGGTTGCCGTTGTCGGGCCAGCTGTTGAGAGGGGCGAAACGCTGGCTGCCATTTCCGCCACCGCCGCGCCCGTCGCCGGTGCGGTAGGTGCCGGCACTGTGCCAGGCCATGCGAATGAAGAGGGGTCCGTAGTGGCCGAAGTCGGCGGGCCACCACTCCTGCGAGTCGGTCATGAGTGCGGCGAGGTCTTTTTTGACAGCGGCCAAGTCGAGGCTTTGGAATTCCTGGGCGTAGTCGAAATCCGCATCCATGGGATTGGATTCGGCGGTGTGCTGGTGCAGGATGCCAAGATCGAGCTGGTTCGGCCACCAATCGCGGTTGGTGGGAGTGAAGCCGGGCATTTGGCCGTGGTTGAAGGGGCATTTGGATTCGGTGGACATGGATTTTGAGATTGGGTGAGTTTTTACGAGTGAGCTGCCTAAGCAGCCGCCAACTTTTTCAATAAAACAGCAAAATCCCCCTGTCGGGAAATCGAAAAAACACCCCAGTTGCGAACTGTCTCCAAGGGTCCGCTGCGCGAATGATTAAAAATAAATTGCCCCGGCCGGTCTGGCAGGTATGTCTGTAGGGCGTTTATCGACGCTCTTTTTGATTTGATTAGCACCCCAGCCCATGCAGGTTACGGAACATACGCCTGAAATTCTCTCCACTCGGCCCGCGGAGCTTTTCCCTGCGGGATTTAGAGTCGCACGCGGGTCGGCTCGGGAGCGCTCCCTGATGTTTCTGTTTTTGTTGATCGACTGCGCGGCGTGGGCGGGAACCTACTACGGGCTGTCGGAGTTGACCGGGAATTTCAATATCTATGGTTGGGCTGAAGTGGTGCTGCCGATGGTGATCTCGATCTTCACACTGAGTCTGGTTGGAGCCTACGACCCCCGTTCGGAGATGAAATCGGTGAACTACACGAGCGAACATATCATCGCGTGCTTCACGGCGTTTCTTGTCTCGGCCTTCGCGGTGTATCTGGTCGCGACCTTCGGCGGCGCGGTGGCGTCCAGCCGCGCGATTTTCTCTGGATCGTTCCTGATTTTCGCGGTGGTGTCGCTCTTTCAGCGGCGACTGTTTTTTTCGACCTCGGGGCTGGCCCGCGAACATCGACGCCTGTTGGTGATCAGCGATTCGGAGTCGGGCGAGCGGTTTTACAAGACCAGTGCCGCCAAGGGCCTGAAGCAGAAACTCCACTTTTTTGCCACGGGCGACGCGGAGGTCGGCCGCAATGTCGCCGGGCCCGGAACCCCGGTTTACGAAGCCCCGGCAGCCGATGTGCTGAAGGATTTGGAGGGGCATGCGGACTTCGAACACGAGGGGATCGTCATCGCCACGCACACGGATCGCCTGGACAACGATGTCCTTACAGCGCTCGTCGCGGTGCATTTCCGCGAACTGCCGGTTTATACGATGCATTCGTTCCACGAGACCTTCTGGCACAAAATGCCACCCGACCTGCTCAGCCGGAGCTGGCCGTTGGATTCGGGGTTCCAACTCGTGCAGCACTCGGCCTTCGCCTCGCTCAAGCGGGTTTTCGACATCCTGCTGGCCGCCCTCACCCTGCTGATCCTGTCACCCGTGATGGCTTTTGTTGCGTTGCTCATCAAACTCGAGCGGCGCGGGCCGGTTTTCTTCAGCCAAACGCGCGTGGGCCAGCATGGCAGCCTCTTCACCCTCTACAAATTCCGCACCATGGAGGTCGGCAGCGAATTCAAGGGCCTTTACACCGTGGAAGGCGACCCGCGCGTGACGCGGCTCGGGCACTGGCTGCGGCTTACGCGCCTCGACGAGCTTCCCCAGCTGTGGAATGTCCTGCGTGGCGAAATGAGCATGATCGGGCCGCGCGCGGAGTGGATCAAATGCGTGGAGCGATATGAAAAAGCCATCCCTTATTATCACTTCCGCCACCTCGTGCGGCCGGGCATCACCGGCTGGGCGCAAGTCAACTACCCCTATGGATCCAGTATCGAGGACACGGTGGAGAAGTTGATGTATGACCTCTACTACATCCGGCACTTCTCGCTCGCGCTCGATGCGACCGTGATCCTGAAAACCCTTCATGTGATGCTGTTCGGCAAGGGCCGGTGAACTCCGATACCACCGCGCGACCAAACGCCCCCGAGGGGTTTCTGCCGCTGGCCTTCGGGTTGGCGGCGGTTTGGTGGCTGTCGATCCGGATGCTTTGGACGGATTGGGAAATCGATCCGCAATACAGCTACGGCTTCCTCGTGCCGATCCTGTGCGTGGCGTTGTTCCTGCAACGCTGGAATGACCGGCCTGAAGCCAGGACGCCGCGCGACCTGTTGCCGCATACCTTGCTCGCCCTGCCGCCGCTCCTTTTTCTTTTGGGCATCCAGCCATTTTACGAGGCGAACCCCGAGTGGCGCATTCCCGGGATGTTCGGGGCGTTCAGCGCCGTGGCGTTTACGCTAATCCTCATCCATGCCCTGGGCGGACGGCCCTGGTTGCGGCACTTTTTTTTCCCGGCGGCGTTTTTCTTGATCGCCGTTCCGTGGCCGCGCAATGCCGAGGAGGCGTTCATGGGATTCCTGATGGAAAAAAATGCGATCGCCGCGCTCGAGGTTCTGCATTGGTGCGGGTTCGAAGCCGTCCGGCGCGGCAACCTGATCGCTTTGCCCACCGGGCTTCTCGGCGTGGAGGAGGCCTGCAGCGGGGTGCGCTCCCTGCAAAGCGGGCTGATGGCCTCGCTGTTTTTCGGCGAAATTTTCCGGTTCGGGCTTTTCGCGCGCGGCGCGCTGGTTTTTGCAGCGCTGGGATTCGCCGTGTTCGGCAATTTTCTCCGCGCGACGGCCCTTTCGCTTCTGGCCTCGGTGGAAGGCGTGGCGGCCGTGGACAAATGGCACGACACCGCAGGCTTCGCGGCATTGGGTTTCACTCTCGGATCTCTTTGGATCGTGGCCTACGCCTGGCACTGGTATCGGAAACGCAAATCGCCTCCAAAAGACGCGCCCGAGCCTGCCCCCCCGCAGCCCGTGGAAGGCCGCCTCAGGACGGCAGGGGTGGGCGTTTTTGTGCTGGCGGCGGCATCGCTCGCGGGAACGGAGGCCTGGTATCGCCTCCACGAGCTCAACGCGCCGCCACCGGCCAACTGGACGATCCGGGAAGGCACGGAGGGCACGAAACCGGTTGCAGTCGCCGATCGCACGAGGCGGATTCTGTTTTTTCCCGAGGGATTCTCCGAGCGGTTCCGGGACACCGAGGGACGCCACTGGCAGTTTTTCTACTTCCGCTGGCCCGCGGGGCGCACGGCCGTGCAGGCGATCGACATCCACAATCCCAAGACCTGTCTCGGCAGCATCGGTATGGAACTTGTGCGCCAGCTTCCCCCGGTAAAAATCCGGGCAGGCGGCATGGTTTTGCCGTTCAATGCGTATATTTTTTCCGACAACGGCCGGCCGCTTCTGGTGTTTCACTCCATTATTGCCGATCGCCAGCAAGAATCGCATGATGCCCCGATGATGGAAACGGGATCGGGAAACACTTCCCTGGGTGGACGCTGGGCGTCCGTGGCGAGTGGAATGAGGAACCAAGGGCAGCGACTGCTGGAAGCGGCGGTTTGGGGCACGGACAATGTCGACGAAGCGTGTGCCGCCCTCGAGCGGTTTTTGGATCAAGCGATCGAATCCAGCGCCCCCTCGCCCCAGCCATGAGCAAGTTGCCGGAAAAGCGAGCGATCCGCCAGCGCCTGGCGGACTCCAGCCCCTCCCCGAAAAATTCCAAACGCTCAAAGCCGTCGGCCCCGGATCCGCTGCCGGACCACGAACTCCTGCCCGACTACGAGGACGATCATCACCACAAGCAGCCAACCCGCATCCTGCGGGACATCGTCCGCGACCTGCGTTTTCAAATCGTGGCCGGCCTCTTGATTGCCGCGATTCTTGCGACCCTGGCCGTGCCGCCGCTTTATCGCCGGGTCAAGGTTTGGCGGGCCAACCAGTTCATGGATCAGAGCGAAACCGTGGCCAAGGAGGGGAACATGCCAAGGGCCATGGGACTCATCCGGCAGGCCGTGCTGCTGGCTCCCGGGGACGAGGCGCTTTTCCGCCGTGTGCGGCTTTTCAACGCGGGCATCGGCGACCTCCCCTCGCTCAACGCTATCCAAAACCTCATGCTTGAAGGGCAGGCCAGCCCGGATGAAATCCTCGTCCTCGCCGAGCAATCCCTGGCGCTTCGCAAGACCACGATCACGAAGGCGGCACTGGAAAAACTCACGGCCCATCCGTCCGCACGCCGCACGATTGTCGAGATGCGCCTCACCGCCTTTGAAGGAAATCCGCAAGCCGCCGTGGATCTCGCCCGCGCCTCTTTGAAGGACTACCCTCCCGCCGAAGGCGAGAAAATCCTCCTCGCCACCGCGGAGCTCGTTCTCAAGACAAACCCCGAGGTCAGCCGGCAAATCCTTCTTCCGATTTCGGAGAAAAAGACGCCTTCCGGGATCGAGGCGCTCCGCTTGCTTGCCAACCAACAACTCGCCGTCGCATCGCCCAGCACACTGGATTCCGTCGCCCTCGCCGACTCGCTCGCCAACCACCCGCTCCGGAAGAACGAAGATCTTCTCCTGGCTGCGGAGCTGCGGATTATCGCAAATCCCGGCTCGAAGCCGGCAAGTCTCGCCCAGCTCGCCACCCACTTCTCCAATCTGAAAGAGGAGGAACAGATCGTCTTCGCCCGCTGGCTGAACCGCCGCCAATCCTACCAGGAGGCGATCGATTACATCGGCCGCGACCGCGCGCTTTCAAAAACCGACTGGCTGCTCATTTACCTCGACGCGCTGGCGGGCCTGAACCATTGGAACGAGGTTTTCACCCTCCTCGACGCAAACTCCGTGGCGGGCCTCTCGGAGGGCATCCGCCTGCTTTTCCTCGCCCGGGCCGCGCAGCAGTCCGGCGACCAGGCGAAGGCCGACGACAGCTGGCGCGAAATGCAGCGCTCCCTTCTTTACGAGAAACCCGAGGTCGTTTCGTTCGTGGCCGCCTACGCCATGCGTATCGGTGAGCGGGAGCAGGCCTCCAGGGCCTACACCATCCTCGCCCGCCGCCGCGAATCCGCGCTCGAGGGATTCCTCGGCCTCATCCGCACCACGCCGAAAGACTCCCCCGCCGTCGACCTCATCCCGGTTTACACGGAATTCCTCGAGGTTTTCCCGAACCTCGAGGAGGCGCGCAACGATCTCACCTACCTGCAGCTGCTATCGAACCAGAATGTCTTCGACGCCTCGTTTCTCGCCCACGATGCCCTGAAAAAATCACCGAATTCCCTGGCCGCCATGAGCCTCTCCGCGCTCGCGCACCTGAAGAACGGCGATGCCGCCCTGGCGGACGAAATCTACAAGGACAAGCTCATCGCCTGGTCCACCGCTCCCACTCCCTGGAAAAACATCCGCGCCGCCGTGCTCTACGCCTCCGGCAAAAAATCCGAGGCGGACGAGCTGGCGGCCACGATCGATAGAAACCAACTCCGCCCCGAGGAACGCGCCCTCTTGCCTGCGGAGTAGCTCCCCATGCCCCCCGGAACCGCCAAAACCGCCACCTGCCGGCAGGACGAGGTTCTTCGCGAGATCAAAGTCTCCGGCCCCCTGCCGGTCCGCACCCTCGCCGAAAAACTCGGCTTGAGCTACATGGGCGCCAAGTCGCATTGCCTCGCCCTCGAAAAGCGCGGCCTGCTCTCGAGCCGGAACACCCACCGCGGCCCCGGCCGCCCGCTCCTCGTTTACTCGCTCACGCGCCGGGGACAGGCCTGGTTCGAGGAGAACGACAACTCCGCCGCAATTTCGATTCTCCGCCACGCGCGGAACCTTTTCGGCCCCGCCAGCGCGGGCAAACTTCTCTTCCTCTACTTTCAGGAGCGCATCGAAAAATACCGCGCGACCATCCCCGCCAACCTCCCGATCGCCGAAAAAATGGAACGCCTCGCCTCGCTTCGTGATTCCGAGGGGTGCATGGCCACCCTGGAGGCTGGATTCCGCATCGTCGAGCGACACCATCCCTGGGCCGCCCTGCACAAGGCCTTCCCCGAGGCGGACGCACTCGAGGAGGCGTTGTTCCGCCAAATCCTCGGCGTTCCCGTGCGACGGAAATTCCAAATCCTCGGCGACCAATACGAAATCCGCCACGAACTCCACACCCCGCTTGCACAGCGGCCGGGCTGAAAACTAGTCGAGCGAATACCGGCGACCCGGCACGGGAATCAAAACCTCGGCACCCTCAAGACCCTTGAAAAACTCGAGCTGGAACCACTGCATCGCGGGCTCGTCGCCATGCACGAGCACGACCTTCGAGGGTTTGAGCGCCAGCACATAGTTCCGCAGGGTCTCGCGGCTCGAGTGGGCGCTGAAGCTGAATTCCTGCACCCGGCACCGCAGCGGCACGGCGGAGTGATCCGCGTCGAGCTTCACCTCATCGCCCGGCGAAGCCTTCCGGATTTTGGCCGCCGGCGAATCGGGGTCCGAATAGCCGACGAAAAACAGACTCTGCGAGGCGTCGCTCAGCACCCGCCGCGCGAAGATGTTCGAGAGCGTGTGCTCGGTCATCATTCCGCTGGAAAGCGCGTAGATCGCCTTCTTGCGCGGCACGGCCTCCGCGATCTCACGGCCCGAGAGCACATACGGCGCGAGTTCCTGGAGGAGATGCAACTCGGGATGGTTGCGCGTCGAATTGCCCGCCAGCGCGTCGTAAACGGTCGTGACCTTCACGCTCAGCCCGCCAATGTAGATCGGCAGCGCGGGAATCTCGCCGTGGAGCCGCATTTTCCAGAGGATCGCCAGGATTTCCTGGGTCTTGCCGAGCGCGAAAACCGGAATTGTCACCGTCCCGCCCTCGTCGATCGCCCGGCGCACCGCGCGCGAAAACCGCTCCTCCTCGCCCGCACGCGAGAAGCCCACCGGCGTCTGCGCGTCGCCGCGAGTCGTCTCCATGATCAAAAAATCGACCCCTCCCTCGGGAAAATCCGCCCCGCTCATGATCGTCTGGTTCTCGAAATTCACATCGCCCGTGTAAAAGAGCGACTTCCCCTTGTGCCGGATCATCACGCCCGCCGAGCCCAGGATGTGCCCGGCGTGGTAGAACTCGAAGGTCACCTCGTCGTCATCCACCGACGGCTCGCCGGCGAGGTTGTAGCGTTGGCGCAGCCCGCAGCGCACCCACGCCTGCTCGCAAAAATCCACTCCCCGGTGGGTGAAGAGCGGATACTCCATCAGGCTCAACTCATCCCGCTGCCGCATCATCACACTCACCGAATTGTGGAGCATGATTTCGCAAATGTGCGCCGTCGGCTCGGTCATAAACACCGGCGCCTGCGGCTCCCGGCGTGTCAGCACGGGCAACGAACCGATGTGGTCCTGATGCGCATGGGTGATGATGATCGCGTCCACCGAGCCTTCGGGAATCTTGGAATAATCCGCCACCATCCCGAGGCCGTCGATCTTCGGGTCCGCGCCGGCATCGAGGATGATGTTTTTTCCACCGACGCGGATCCAATACGAGTTCGCGCCGATTCCCAAGTGGCGCGTGAGATTAACAAATTCCATTCCGCGCGAAGGTGCGCGTCCGGCGGCCTTTGCTCAATTCAAAAGATGCCCGCCCTCACAGCCGGCCCTCGTCGGCGTCGATGTAGTGGAACATCGTCTGAATCTCGTCGCGCGCCTCGAAGCCGCTCTCCTTCTTGCGACGGACGAGGGTTTCGGAAAGCTCGTCGCTCCAGCCCCGCTTCCTCATGAAGCCGTTCCAGATTTCGATCAGCTCCTCGCAGGGGTGCGATCCGTTCTCGAAGCACCACGCGAGGATTTCCTCGTCCGGGCCACCCTGGCCGACGCGCGCGCGGAGGTCTTCGTAGGGAACCCCCAGCAACCACGAGGCCCGCTCGTCAAACCCCTTGCCGAGATTTGCATGGAGGTCGGGGTGGAGTTCGCCGGCGTTCATGAGCCGGATTTTGTCGATCATGCGGCCGAGGTAGACGATTCCACCGACGGTGTCTTTTGGTGAGCGCGGGTATTTCATGCGGGAAAAAATTAGTGGCTTCGCGCGCTCCTGGCGAGCCTTCCTGCGGTAATTCCCTGTTGATCCCCCTCGAAGGTTCCCCCAACCTGCCGGTTCCCCGATGCACGCCTTCTTCAAATTATTCCCCCTTTTCTTGGCTGCCTCCCTGCCGTTTTTCCAAGTCCTCGCCGATTGGGAGAAGCTCGATCATTGCCGACTCGCACCCGATCAATTCATGGATGGCGATAGTTTCCATGTCCTCCATGAGGGCAAAAACCACATCTTTCGGCTTTATTTCGTCGATTGCGCGGAGACCGATGCCTCCTTTCCCCAACGCCTCGCCGATCAGATGGAGGACTTTGGATTGGCCAACGAACAGGCCGTGCTCGCGGCGGGGGAAAAAGCGAAGGAGTTTACCAAAAAAATGCTCTCCGGGCCGTTCACAGTTCTAACGAAATGGGAAAACGCGCGCGGCCATTCGCGCCAAGCCCGCAACTACGCCATTATCCTCGTGGGCAAAAAAAACCTCGCCGAGGAACTCGCCCGCGCCGGCTGGGCGCGGGCCTACGGAATGCCCGCCGACTACCCCGACGCCTCCCGCGCGAAGTCGTTCAAGGATGGACTCCGCCGTCTCCAGGCCAACGCGATCCGGAAAAAACTCGGCGCGTTCGCGGGAACCTCGCGCGTTTTGGGTCCGTCAGAAACCGCCGTGCCCGAACGCGAATATGTCGATTACGAATCCGAGATCGGCGGCCAAATCCTCCTGGACGGCCTGAACAGCCTGAATCTCGATTTCCACTAAGCCGGATTGCGCCCCGGCTCGGCGGCCGCTAAATCTCCCCGCCTCCATGGAACTTCGCTTCACCAAAATGAACGGCGCAGGAAACGACTTTGTCGTGATCGACAATCGCACGCGCCAATTTTCGCTGGATGGAAAAACCATCGCCCGCCTCTGCGACCGCCATCGCGGCGTGGGGGCCGACGGCCTTCTCGCCGTCGAACCCGCCCAGGGCCAGGCCGACTTCCGCATGCGCTACTACAATGCCGATGGCGGCGAGGCCGAAATGTGCGGCAATGGCGCCCGCTGCTTCGCCCGCTTCGCCGCCCGCCTCATGCCGGAAAAACCCGCGTCGGTGAGCTTCGAGACGCCGGCCGGCGTGATCGTCGCCAAGCTCGAGGGCGACCTCGTCTCGCTCGACATGGGCCGCCCGACCGATCACCGCGCGCCACAGGTTTTCGACCTCGGCGGCGCGAGCCACGAAATCCATTTCCTCAACACCGGTGTGCCGCACGCGGTGGTTTTTGTGAGCGATGTCGAGACAGTGGATGTCCTGAACCTCGGCCGCACGATCCGTCGTCATGAGGCCTTCGCGCCGAAGGGAACGAACGCCAATTTCGCCCAAGCCCTCGATAAAAACCGCCTCGTCCTCCGCACCTATGAGCGCGGCGTCGAGGGCGAAACGCTCGCCTGCGGCACCGGAGTTTGCGCCACCGCGCTGCTCCACGCCTTGGCCACCGGGGCCGAGTCGCCCGTGCATGTGACCGTGCGCGGCGGCGACACGCTGCGGGTGGATTTCACCAAAGACCCCGACGGCTCCTTCGCCTCGGCCAAGCTCACCGGTCCGGCGGATTTTGTTTTCGACGGAGTGATTTCCCTGTAACCATCCCCGCACCATGTCATTCGCAGGAGCCCATACCGCGCTCGTCACACCCTTTCGCGACGGCCAATTCGACATCCCCGCCTTCCAAGCCCTCATCGAGGAGCAAATCGCCGGCGGCATCTCGGGAATCATCCCCGTTGGAACCACCGGCGAGTCGCCGACACTCGATCACGACGAACACCTGGGCGTCATCAAGGTCGCCATCGAAACCGCCGCCGGCCGCTGCAAAGTCATTGCCGGAACGGGCTCGAACTCCACCGCCGAAGCGATCCACCTCACCCAAGCCGCCGAAAAAGCCGGCGCCGACGCCGCCCTGCTTGTCGCTCCCTACTATAACAAGCCCAGCCCCGAGGGCCTCTACCGCCACTTCGCCGCCATCGCGCAGGCCGTCAAAATCCCGCTCGTCCTTTACAGCATCCCGGGCCGTTGCGGCATCGAGATCTCCATCGACACGACCCTCCGCCTCGCACGCGACTTCAAAAACATCGTCGCCATCAAGGAAGCCGGCGGCAGCGTCGAGCGCGTGAACCAACTCCGCGCCGCCCTCCCGCCCGAATTCGAAATCCTCTCCGGCGACGACTCGCTCACCCTGCCGTTCCTCTCGGTCGGTGCGATCGGCGTGATCAGCGTCGCCTCGAACCTCATCCCCGCCGAGGTCTCCAGCCTCGTTCGCCACTACCTCGCGGGCGAGCCAGCGAAAGCCCTCGCGATCCATTCAAAATACTACCCGCTTTTCAAAGACCTCTTCATCGAGCCGAATCCGGTGCCCACGAAATTCGCACTCGCCCGCCTCGGCAAAATGTCCGCCGATGTCCGCCTCCCGCTTTGCGAAATGACCGAGGCCAACCGCAAGCGCCTCACCGAAACCCTCGACAAACTTGGCCTGTGAAACCCACCCGCGTTCTGATCAACGGCGCCCGCGGCCGCATGGGCCAAGCCCTCATCGCCTGCGCCAAGGCCGACCCCACCTCGTTCGAACTCTCCGCCGGGCTGGATGTCGGCGACGATCTCACCGCGGCATTGCCCGCGTGCGATGCCGTGATCGACTTCACCCATGCGGATTCCACCGTGGCCGTTGCCGAAGCCTGCGCCGCCGCCGGGAAAATCCTCGTGATCGGAACCACCGGCCACAATGACGCCGACCGCACGCGCATTTCCGAAATTTCAAAAAAAATCCCCGTCGTTTTCGCGCCGAATTTCAGCGTGGGCGTGAACACCCTCTTCTGGCTCGTGCGCAAGGCCACCGAAATCCTCGGCCCCGACTTCGATCTCGAAGTCGTGGAAATGCACCACCGCCTCAAGAAGGACTCCCCGAGCGGCACCGCCCGCCGCCTTGCCGAAATCCTCGCCGAGGTCCGCGAGCTGGATTACGACAAAAATGTGATGCATGGCCGCGAGGGAATGGTCGGCGAGCGCCAGAAAACCGAGATCGGCATGCACGCCGTCCGCGGCGGCGATGTCGTGGGCGACCACACCGTGATTTACGCGAATGTCGGCGAGCGCGTGGAGTTGACCCACAAAGCCTCCAGCCGCGACACCTTCGCGAAAGGTGCCCTGCGCGCCGCCCGTTGGGCCCAAGGCCAAAAGCCCGGACTCTACGACATGCAGGATGTGCTCGGCTTGAAATGAGGGTCGGCATCGCGCTCGGCTCCAACCTCGACGACCGCCTCGCAAACCTCCGCGCCGCCCGACGCCACCTTTTCGCCCTCCACGAAGATCGCGGCCCGTTCCTCTGCTCGCGCATTTACGAAACCGAACCCGTCGATTGCCCGGCCGGCTCTCCTGCGTTTTTCAATGCCGCCATCGAACTTGCCTGCACCCTCCCCCCGCTCGACCTGCTGAAAAAACTCCAGCGCATCGAACAAATCCTCGGCCGTCCGGCGGCCCACGCCCACCACGCGCCGCGCACGATCGATCTCGACATCCTCTACTACGACAACCTCCACTTCGCCCTGCCCGAGCTAACCCTCCCCCACCCCCGAATCACCGAACGCCCCTTCGTCCTCCACCCCCTCGCCGACATAGCGCCCACCCGAATCCTCCCCGGACAAAGCGAAACAATCGCCACCCTGTTGAGTAAAATCTCCTCTGGAGCAAAGCCGAAAGCCTTGGCGGATTTTTAAAGCCGAAACGCCTCTTCCGCACCAACCCTGCCGTCCAGGGCGGCATTCCCTATTCCCGGTCGAACACCGCTGGAAGAAGCAGTTGCCACATGGGCCTGCGGCGCAGAATCACATCGGCATCCACCGTGGATCCGATCGCCAAGGCCACAGGGGATTCTGTGACATCCACTGTGGCTTCGTAACGCAGGACGCTGCCGGGAACACTTTCTGAAAACGAAGGCTCGGTGGAAACATGGCGCAGGATTCCATGGGCGTGGCCGTATTTGAACCACGGGATCGAAAGGGGACGCATGATGACTTCCTGGCCCGGGGCGACCCGGATGATCTTTTCCTCGGCAAGGAAGATTTTGACGCGGTTCGCCGGCCCGCGCGAGATGTGGGCGAGTTTTTCACCGGCGCCCACGGACATTCCCGGTCGGCGTTTCTCGACCAGAGTGATCATTCCATCCTCCGGCGCGCGGATGAAGCAGCGCTCGACCATGGCGGCGGCGTTGTCCCTCTCGACCTTCCAGCGGCCCACGACGGCTTTGGCGGCGGCAGTCTCGGCTTCGGCTTCGGCGATGACCTGCTCACGGTAGCCGCTGCGGAGGATATCGAGTTTCTCTTGGGTTTTTTCGACCTCGCCGCGCGCCACTTCGCGTTGGGCGAGCGAGCGGTCGTAATCCTGCCGGCTTGCGCCACCGGTTTTGCTGAGGCTCTCGTAGCGCTCACATTCACGCTCCGCGAGGGCGAGCCGCTCGTTCGCCTGATTGAGTTCCTCGGGCACATGCCAGAATTCCTTTGGCAACGGCAGGCCGCTGATCTTTTGGAGTTGGGCCTCTTTCAAGCGAAGCGTGGCCTCGGCCTCCGCCAACGAGGCCGCAGCGGAAGCCGCCCGCTGCATGTGAAGAATCGAGTCCAACTCGAACAGGATATCCCCCTTTTTCACGGCTGTGCCTTCCGGACTACGAATCGCGGCGAGGAGTCCATCCTGCGGGGAAAAAACATGCACATCGTCCTGCGCCCTCACCACGCCGGTGGCGGGAACTTTTTCATCCACCGGCAACAGCAACACAATCGTGGCAATCAGGGGAACAATCAAAAAGGCGGCTACAAAAATCAGAAACCGCATGCGGCGAAGGCGCATCTGGATCGATGAGGAAAAAGCGGACATGGGAAAGGATTTCAAGCCGCGGCCTGCGCCACGACAGAGAGCTTCTGGAGATTGCGGTAGGGCCCCTCCACCGCAAGAAGCTCCTGATGAGTTCCCAACTGCGCAAGGCGGCCGGACTCCATCACGGCGATGCGGTTGGCACGGCGGATCGTGCTGAGGCGGTGGGCAACGATGAACACTGTGCGGCCTTCCATGAGCGTGTCGAGGGATTGCTGCACGAGTGCCTCGCTTTCATTGTCGAGCGCACTGGTCGCCTCGTCGAAAATCAAAATCCGGGGGTCTTTCAACAAGCAACGGGCGATGGCAATCCGTTGTCGCTGTCCGCCGGACAGCGTCGCACCGCCTTGACCCACCTGCGCTTTGAGCCCGCCATCCATCTTGGCGATGAATTCCCAAGCATTCGCCAATTCGGCGGCGCGGCGGACTTCCTCCTCGCTCGCATCGGGCCTCCCGTAGCGGATGTTTTCATCAATCGAACCCGAGAAAAGAAAGTTGTCCTGAAGGACAATCCCGATTTGCTGGCGATAGATGTCGTAGTCCAGCGTGCGCAAATCATGGCCATCGATGCGGATCGTTCCCGCGGAGGGATCGTAGAACCGGGTGAGAAGGCTGATGAGCGTGGACTTGCCGCTGCCGCTCGGGCCGACGAGGGCGATGATCTCGCCCGCAGGAACGCTCAGACTGAAATCGTTCACGGCAACACCGCGCTCATAGGAAAAACTCACATGGTCGAAATCCACCGCTCCACGAAGAGCAGGCAGTTCGATGGGATCCGGGATTTCCGTGATGTTCGGGCTAATGTCGTGAAGGCTCAGAATACGCTCAAAGCCGGTGCGCGCGCTGGTGCTGATTTGAATCAAGCTGGAGAGGTTTTGGAGGGGCCCGTAGAGCATCATGAGATAGCTGGTGAAGGCCACAAAGGATCCGAGGGACATGGCGCCATACATCACGCTGCTCGCCCCCCAGAGCAGGATGGAGCCATACACAACAGCAAAAATCGTCGCCAAGAAGAGCCACATGCGGACGCCCATGAGAGACAACTCCAGTTCATGGGGAAAGTTGTCGCGAATGCGCTGGATGAAGCGCCTGCGTTCATGATCCTCCTGCGCAAAACATTTCACGACCTTGATGCCGGTGAAGGTCTCGCCCAGCGTGCCTGCCAAAGCGGATTGGCGCTCTTGCACATCGTGGGAGCGCCTGCGAAGTCCCCGCCGATACAGATGGATCACGGCAAAATAAACAGGCAGGCTCGCCGTGCAAAAGAGGGCCATTTTCCAATTCAGGAAAAACATGATCGTCATTGCCAAGGCGAGGGATACGAGACTGTTTGAAATGGTCGTGAGCGCCGTGTTGATAAACTGCTGCACAGCGGTGGCATCGTGGACGACACGATTCACAAGACTTGCCGTGCGCTGGTTTTCGTAAAACGAGAGATGCAGCATCTGGAGGTGGTGGAACAAAGCGCGGCGGATGTCGAAAACCACGCGCTGGCCGGCATAGCTGAGCAGGTAATGATGTCCGTAGCCCACAAGGTGGCGAACGCCTTCGAGGATGAGAAATGTAGCCACAATCCCGACGAGAAATGGAATATTCCGGCCCGGAATCGCCTCATCGATGACGAGCTTCATGAAAAGCGGCGCCATCGTTGCAATCGATACCGTGATCAGGTTGCCGACAGCGGCGACGCCGAGCAGGCCCTTGTAGCGGCGGACATAGCCCCAGAACCTTACGGCCACAGGCTTCGAGCGATCACTCATCGCGAGTAAAAAAGGTGCATCTTGAATCTGTGGATCACGATGTCATCACAGGACTTCCTTCCATGCGAATGAAAACTTCGGCACCGGTTCAGGAAAGGTCTTTGTTTTGAGCTTGGCCGGGCGCAAAAGAAATTTCCGAAAATCCCTCCCCGGCACCTGGCCGTTTCCAATGGATGGAAAAATCTTGGCGGAGTCGCAAGGATCCGTCCGACCTTGAAATTCCGGCCATGTTTTTTTGATTCCATCGTCTGCTCGCGGTGTATGGAATACAGGGCCATGTCCATTGGTTGCCGTTGGTCCTGCCAAGGTTGACCGCTGGCGTGCTTTCCCAACCCCTGCTTCCACTCCCGATGAAAAATCCCGCCCCGATGAATCTGATTTCGCTGTGCAACATGAGCTTTGGATTTTTTGGAATCCAATTCGGCTGGGGCCTGCAAATGGCCAATATGTCCTCGATCTACCAAATGCTGGGGGCGGACGAGGCTTCGCTGCCCTTGCTGTGGCTCGCCGCGCCGCTCACCGGCCTTCTGGTGCAACCCATTATTGGGCACATGAGCGACCGGACCTGGTGCCGACTCGGTCGGCGGCGGCCGTATTTCCTGGTCGGGGCGGTTCTGGCCTCGATCGCGCTGCTGTTTATGCCGCATTCCTCGACGCTTTGGATGGCCGCCGGTCTTCTGTGGGTTCTGGACGGTTCGGTGAACATCAGCATGGAGCCGTTTCGGGCGTTTGTGTCGGATCTCCTGCCCGAGCAACAGCGCACCCAAGGCTTTGCGGTGCAGAGTCTGTTCATCGGCCTCGGATCGGTCCTGGCCTCCTCGTTGCCGTTTGTGCTCACGGAGCTGTTTGGTGTGGCTGGCGCGGCTCCCTCGGGAGAAATCCCGCAGGCGGTGCACTGGGCTTTCACGATTGGCGCCGGGGTGTTTCTGGGAGCGGTGCTGTGGACAGTGGTGACGACGCCCGAACGACCCCCGGCCGATATGGAGGCCTTTGAGCGCATGAAGAGGGAGTCGGCGGGGCCGCTTGGATTTCTGCGCGAACTCGGCGAGGGCCTGGCTTCCATGCCGCGGACAATGCGTCAGCTCGCTGCCGTTCAGTTTTTCACCTGGAGCGGGCTTTTCTGCATGTGGATTTATTTTTCACCTGCCATTGCGAGCCGCATTTTCGGAGCGGTCAAAGGCCAGGCTGGCTACGAGGAATTGGTGGCTCAAGCCGGCCAGTGGACCGGGGTTTGCTTCTCGGTTTACAACGCGGTTTGCTTCGTCTTTTCGTTTGCCTTGATCGCATTGGCGCGGCATGTGCCGGCGCGAACGCTTCACATTGTCTGCCTCTCGCTTGGCGGACTGGGGCTTGCCGCCGTGCCATTCATGCCGGGCAAGGATTTTCTTTTTCTCTCGATGGCCGGAGTCGGAATCGCCTGGGCCTCGATTCTCTCGATGCCCTACGCCTTGTTGTCCAACTGCATCCCTGCCGCCAAAACCGGCTTCTACATGGGTGTCTTCAACTTTTTCATCGTGCTCCCTCAAATCACCATCTCGCTCGGACTGGGCGAGGCGTTGCGGTTTTTTCCGGCGGTGGACTCGGCCATGGTCGTCATGGGGGGCGGCTTTTGCTTCTTGCTGGCTGCGGGCCTGACCCTGCGGGTGAAGCCAACGGCGCACGCCTCCTGAGCGCGTGGCTTTGATCGCCGGGCAGGTCTGCGGGGATGGGTGAGTCGCCGGCCATCTTCTTTCGCGGCCGAGACGGCCGCGCCCCCTTCATTTTCTCTGCGCCCCAGCGTCACTGCGGGAGATTTTGGCGAAAGAGGGACGGCGCTTTGCGCGTGTAGTTTGGGCCGACACGGAGGTCAGCCCTCCAGTTTTTCCATAGCGCCGAAGA